>JAFWAZ010000025.1 GCA_017507425.1 Oscillospiraceae bacterium
CTCGCCCGCCGAAAATCCTTGATTTTCGGATTTCCCGAAGGGAAATCACTGTTTTTTTCGCCTTGCGGCGACTGATTTTGCCGGAGCAAAATCAGCGGGCGACCAGTGGTCGCCCCTACGGGTACTTTTTTGACAAGCTCAGGCCCTGCCATACGGCAGGGCCTTTTGCATGTAAAATCAGTTTTTCAGGTACTTGGCCTTGTAGGTGGCGTCGGTCATCTCGGCGGCGACGGCGTGGCAGCTCTCCAGCGCGTCACCCATCACGTTCATGCTGAACAGGAACAGACACAATCCGCCCAGCAGGGATAATACGTCAAACAGATCCATAATCGAATTCCTTTCATGATATCTTGACAGAGTACAGGACGGCGTACCGTCCTGCATACCATGATAGCATCCAAGCGGCTAAAACCGAGTTAATCTCTTCTTTACCCCAGCAAAGAAACAGCAAAAGTATATGCCCGATGTCCGGCGCATAACTTTTTGACTTTCCCTGTCATTGGTGATATGATAATTTTGCATTCAGCATTCTGAATTCTGCATTTTTCTGTCGGAGGTTTCGCTTATGAACGAATATATGCAGGCCGTCAATTCGCCCCAGCTCTATGCCATCGTCGCCATCGTGCTGCTGGTGATGACGGTGGTGTGCACTGTGTTTCTGGTGAAGAGCTACCGGGCAGGCGTGAAGCTCGGCATGGACAGGAAAGTCCTTCGCCGCACCATCACCGCCTCGGCCACCTTTACCCTGCTGCCCAGCATCAGCATCCTGCTGGGCGTCATCGCCCTGTCGGGCTCTCTGGGCGTGCCCCTGAGCTGGCTGCGCCTTTCCGTCATCGGTTCGCTGCAGTATGAGCTGAACGTGGCCGAGATCGCCGCCCAGAGCGTCGGTCTTTCCGGCCTGCGGCTGGAGGAGCTGAGCAGCGAGGCATTTATCACCATCGCGCTGGTCATGACCGTGGGCATTCTGGGCGGCATCCTCTGCTGTATCTTCTTCCTGAAGAGCTATATGGGCAGGCTCAAGGCCAAGCCCAAAAAGGAATCCTCCGGCAAGCCCGGCTTCGGCGCCCATGCCACCACCGCCCTCTTTGTGGGCCTCTGCGCCACCTTTGTGGGCAGCTATGTGGGCCGCGCCGTACACGCGGACTGGATGCCGCTGGCGGTTGCCCTGATCGCCGGCGCGGTGATGGGCGTCCTCGAATATCTGACCCACAAAAAAGGCATGGTCTGGCTGGAGAATTTCTCCCTCGCTGCCTCTATGCTGGCTGCCATGGCCGCCGCCGTGGGCCTCGGCCTGATCGCGTAAGGAGGTGCCATGATGGATAAGGAACAGTTCTTTACAGACTTCAACCAAGGTCTGCACCGCATCGGCCGGATCACCATGGTCATCATGATCGCGGCGCTGCTGGCCGTCCCCTTCGCCTTTGGCGCGCTCAACGGCGTTTCCCCGGACTGGGCCGGCTTTGTCGACGGCATCATCAAGGTGGGCATCGTCTACTATCCCACCAGCATTGTCGAATTTTTGATCTATACCCCCATGCTGGGCGTGGGCGGCAGCTACTTAAGCTTCCTCACCGGCAACGTGACCAATATGCGCATCCCCTGCGCCATGAACGCCACCGCCATCGCCAGGACCGAGCCCGGTACCGCCGAGCACGAGATCGTCACCACCATCGCCGTGGCGACATCTGCCATCACCACCACCTTGGTCATCGTGGCAGGTGTGATCGCGCTGGTTCCCCTGCAGCCGGTGCTCCAGAGCGAGGTTTTGCAGCCCGCCTTCAACAATGTGGTGCCCGCCCTCTTCGGCGCGCTGGGCATGCAGTATTTTTCCAAGAGTCTGAAGCTCACCGCCGGCCCGCTGGCGCTGATGAGCATTCTGTGCATCGTCATCCCCAGCCTCGCAGCCCAGACCAGCACCATGATGATCCCCTGCGGCGCCTTTGCCCTGATCATGGCATTTGTGCTGTGGAAAAAGGATCAGCTGTAACGGATGATTTCGCACCCGTAGGGGCTGGCGTCCTCGACAGCCCGTCCGCCGTTAGGCGGCAGCTTGGTACGGGTATCGAAAAACGCTCCGCATTTTTCGGCGGGTCGTCGAGGACGCCGACCCCTACGCCTATATTTTAAGGAGGATGAACGATGAAACTGTCCCATCTGATCGGTGCCGCCGTGGCGGCTCCTGCTGCGGTCTGTCTCGGCCGTGCCCTCGCCGCCAAGCCCACCGCCGCTGTCCACGCGAAAATCGATCTCAAAAACGACGACCGGGCAAAAGCTTACGGCGAGCGCCTTGCTCAAATGGTCCGCTGCGAGACCGTCTCCAGCCGGGAGCATCAGGACGTGACCAAATTCGAAAAATTCCACACGCTGCTTGCAGAGCTGTTCCCCCATGTCCACGCGAGCTGCGAAAAGCATGTCTTTGACGGCAGCCTGCTCTATAAATGGCCCGGTCAGGGTCAGGCCGACCCCATCGTCCTCATGAGCCATCAGGACGTGGTGGAGGCCGGGGGGCATTGGAGCCACGAACCTTTCTCCGGCGACATTGACGAAGAGGGCCGGGTCTGGGGCCGGGGCACCGTGGACACCAAGGCCAGCCTGTTCTGCATTTTCACCGCGTTGGAGGAGCTCATCACCGCAGGCCATGTCCCCGCCGGCGACGTCTACATCGCGTCTTCCTGCACCGAGGAGATCTCCGGCCCCGGCGCTCCCGCCACGGTTGCCTACCTGAAAGATCAGGGGGTGAAGCCCAGCTTGGTGCTCGATGAGGGCGGCATGATCCTCGAGGCACCCATCGCAGGCGCCAAGGGCCTGTACGCCATGGTGGGCGTGGTGGAAAAGGGCTACGCCGACGTGAAATTCACCGCCCGGAGCAATGGCGGCCACGCCTCCGCCCCCGGAAAGAACACCCCCCTCGTCCGGCTGGGCCGGTTCATGGCCGAGATCGATGACCGCTCTCCCTTTACCCGCCGGCTCTCCCCCACCATGGAGGAGATGTTCCGCCGTCTGGCCCCCAATATGGGGCTCCCCCTGAAGACGGTGCTGACCAATCTGTGGCTGTTCAGGCCCCTACTTCTGAAGGTGCTGCCTGCCGTCAATTCCGCCGCCGGCGCCATGACCCAGACCACCCTCGCTTTCACCACCGCCAAGGGCTCCGACGGTCTGAACGTGCTGCCTCAGGAGGCCTATGTCACCGGAAACATGCGCCTGATCCACCATCAGGCGGGCCCCGAGTCCTTTGAGGCCGTCCGCAAAATTGCGGAGAAATATGACATTGAGATGGAAATTCTCTACGAGGACGCCCCCTGCCCCGTGGTGAGCTATGAATCCGGGCAGTTCC
Source organism: Oscillospiraceae bacterium (assembly GCA_017507425.1). Lineage (GTDB taxonomy): Bacteria > Bacillota > Clostridia > Oscillospirales > Oscillospiraceae > Faecousia. The sequence continues at coordinate 3,335 of JAFWAZ010000025.1, forward strand.
ATCTGATTGAAGATGTCTGCGCCGAAATTTACCCCGGCGTGCAGGTGAGTCCCTACGTCATGACCGGCGGCACCGACGCCAAGTTCTACAAGGAGATCTGCCCCAACTGCATCCGCTTCGCCCCCCTGTACATCGACGGTCAGCAGTACGGTTCTGTCCACGGCCTGAACGAAAACATCCATCAGGGAGCCCTCCCCCACGGCGTGGACTTCTACAAAGCTGTCATCGAAAAAATGGCCGAGATCAAGGCATAAAAAACAGCTCCCGCTTTTGCGGGAGCTGTTTTTTCAGTTGGCATCCCTGCGGCGCAGCAGCTTCACAAGGGGCTTGCGAAGCATGTCCTTTTCGTAACCGTTCAGGGAGAAGCGGTACATGAGCAGGGCGTAGATACCGGTATAGGCTGCCACCGAGACGAAGAACATCAGCCAATCGGTAATCGGGAACCGCCCGATCAGCCACAGGCCGACGGCCATCATTCCGGCGGGAACCACGGACATTTTGACGATGTTCTTCCAGAACAGGGGGATATCCAGCCCGGTGACCCTGTGGTAGTACAGGTTCATGATCAGGCCCTGACCCAGCAGGTAGGCAACGCAGGAGCAGAATGCAGCGCCGATATAGCCCCACTTCGGCACTGCCAGCCATGTGGTGACGATGTTCACGATGGCGATGAGCAGATAGACGACGGAGCGGAACCGGTGCTTGTTCTGTGCGGTCAGGATACAGACTCCCGTATTCTGGATCAGCGGGATGCACAGGGGGAACAGGGTCAGCACCGCGACCCAGAAGGCATCCAGATAATCTGCACCGACCCAAAGCCCCAGAAACGTCCGGCCAAATACGCTGAAGCCGGAAACGACCAGACCGATGATGATAAACTGCAGCCGGCCGATCCGGATGAAAAGCGCGGTCCATTCCGACTTTTTCGTCTGAGTGACCGCCATTGCGGTGATCCGGGGAACCAGTAGGCCCGAGACGGATGTGGACAGGCCCATTACGATGCTGTTGAAGGTACCGCCCATGTTGTAGATCGCAACCGCAGTCGTACCCACCAGCATGCCGAGGATCACTTTGTCTGTTGCCCAGAACAGAAGATCCACCAGCGTGGCAAGAAAGGTGAAGAAGGAGAATACAAACATCTCCCGCACAAGTCCCTTGGGCACCCCGGAGAATCTGGGCCTGACGCCGATATTGCGGAAGCAGTAGATCGCCTTGGGAAACAGAAAAACCGTCTGCATGATCAGGCCCGCCAGCACCATGCCCACAGAGGAATAGCCCATCCACAGGGCTGCCAGATTGGCAAGGGGGCCGGCGGCGGTGGCGAGGATATTGAGGGTCTTCTCACAGATGAACCGCTCGTGGGCGGCGATCACCGCGGAAAACACGCTGATCGGGAAGGCGATCGCCGTACTGCATGCCATGAGCAGCACCAGCACCTTCATCTTTTTCTGTTCTGGAGCCGTCAGACTCTCCGAAAAAATGTGCTCCACATTGGCAGAAATCACGAAGCCCAGAATCACCGATGCCGCAGCCATCAGCATATACAGCATCAGGAAAAAGCCGAATGCCCGTTCCTCCCCCGGCCTGTCCCCCTCCGCTCTGTACTTTGCGATATAGCGGATGATGGTACTGCCGAAGCCGAAGCTCAGCAGCGACAGGTAGGATACCGCCGAAGACGAAAGGGAGTAGAGTCCGTATTCCGCCTGTCCCAGATACCCAAGCATCACCGGTGTGTAGAAAAACGGGATGATCATGCCCAGCGCCAGATTCAGATAGGACAGCAGCACGCCGGAGCGAAGCTGATGCTTACTCACGCTCGGTCACCTCTTTCAGGATCCGGTCCGTGATCTGCGGGTCCACCCGGTCCGAGAATTTTCTGGCGAACATGGCGCCGCATCGCATCAGCGCTTCATAGTCCTCTGTGCGGAATACATAGGGGGCGCCCCGCTCCCAGTCGATATATCGCAGATATTCGTCCGCCACCGTTTCCCGCAGCGGACTGTTCATGGCGACGGTCTGCAGAAACATCTCATCCGCCGCCAGCGAACGGGTAAAGTATTTCCGGATAAACGGCTCTTCCCCGAGCACCGTCTGCACCATGGCATCGGTGATGCTGAACCAGTTGGAACCTTTGTAAATCTTCTTCGGGCAGTCCCTCAGCCGATCCACGCCCAGCAGCTCCTGCAGGGCCATGCTGATCCGCTCGGTCGTTTGCAGCAGCGCCGGCAGGAGTCCCTCCTTCTTGCCGGTGTAGTTCTGGAAAAACCGGTATTTGCGGATCCGCTGGAGCGAGCTGCCGTTTTCCGTGTTGACATGATCGATTATGATGAAATTCGTCCCGTTCTGACCGGCGAAGAACCGGTGCATGTCATCCTGTCTGCGCAGCGGCATATCCGCACCGGACAGCAGGTGGTAATAGGCGTAATGTCCCGGTGCAGCCGCCTTCATCAGCTCCAGCTCACACCGGATCATACTGTCGCCGCCCCACGTCACAGCCCGCCGGGGGATGAAGCTGCATCCCGCCCGGAGGGGCCGGTACAGCACCGCAGGGTCGAAGGAGACTTTTCGGTCAATGTGGATGTACAGGTCATTCCGGGGATCATCCAGCGCCTGCAGCAGTTTGCTGAGCATCGTCCAGTCCCCGTGGGCCATGATCAGATATGCGTGTTTTTGCATGGGATCATCTCCTGTTCCGCACCAGTTCTTCAACGACAGCGCAGGCCGCCCAGGCATTTGCGCAGTAGGCCGGCATCACGCGCTGCAGATGCTGCCGGATCTCCTCCTCCCGGCCCCAGAGGGCGGCAAAGGCGTCCGCCAGCTCCGAACCGGTTTCCAGAGCCTGAACCGGGACAACGTAGCCCTCCTCGGTGCCGAAGATGTCCCGGGCGATGCCCCGGCTCTTGACGGAGTAGCCCGCCACCAGAGTCGGGACGCAGGTGGAGTAGGCGGCGATGGTTGCATGGGTCCGGGCACCGATAAAGAACCGGCACCGGGCGATATAGCCCTTGAGCTCCATGCAGTTGTGATCCCCGATCAGAAGGATCCTGCCGGTATGGCGGTATTCCTCCAGAAGCATCTTCAGAACCTCCCGGTCATCGCTGTCGGAGAGCACCACATGGGGAACCAGCGCCACGGAGCAGTCGGTGTTTTGCAGGATGTATTCGATCAGAGCGCGGTAGGCATTCAGGATCAGTCCGCCATCACCGCTCTGCAGGATCAGGGGACTGGCGTTGACGCCGATCATCTTCCCCTCGACCCAGCCCTCGGGCAGGGGCAGATCCACCCGGTCCAGCAGAAATGCCGGATCGGACACCAGCACCGTGTTGGGATTGACGGCCTTCAGCGCCTCGTAGCTGATGGTCTCCCGGGCGGTGATCCCGTCGTACATGGCCAGATCCCGGGCAATGGCCGGATCTTTGATCAGCTCCGGCTCCACACTGCAGCCCCAGAGCACCGTCCTGCCGCCCTTTGCATGGATGGCCCGGTTGTAGTGGGCCAGCACCTCCGTCCGGGGATAGCAGTAATTGTCACCGCCCACGGAAAGGCAGATATCCCCCTTTTTCACCCGGGAGAACAGCCGCCGGTGGGTCAGGCGGGTATACAGCTCCTCGGAGCCGGTGAGCTTGTGATGGAGGGCATAGACCAGCCAGCCGAGGGAAGGCTTTTTCAGGGCCTGCGCCCGGTCATCCAGAATCCGAACCGCGGAATCCACCCCCCAGCGCCGATCCAGCTCCGGGGAAAAGCTGGCCAGCGTCAAATCTTCCCCCAGCAGCCTGCAGGTCGCGCGTACAATGGCCTCGCAGCCGTGGTTGGAGGCGGGGCCGTTATAGTAAAGTATCATGGTTTCCTCCCCAGATTCTTCATTCGGTGCACAAACAGGATCAGTCTGACATAGGATTCGGAAATCCCCAGACTCCGGGCCAACTGCTTCGGCGTATACCACGGTTTCATCTCGCAGCAGTAGCTGTAGTAGGTCATGAACCGCGCCATTCCCTTTTCACCCAGAATGTCCGCACGTTCCCGGATCCACAGGCCGTAGCCCATGGGATTGCGCTGATACAGGGAGATCCCGGTGCCGGTCAGACCGTCCGGCTGATACTCGTAGATCCAGATCACATCGTTGTAAAAGCGGAACCGATAACCGTCCCGGGCCATCCGGTTCCACACCACAGCTTCCGTCAGGAACCGCTCCCCCGGAAAGACCGGATAGGGGTACTGTCTGTGTACCTCGGTATAGAATACCATGGCCCGTTCGCCGCCGGCGATGCCGTAGCGGTCCATGGTCGTTCCGTCAAAATAGGCTCCGTCGGATGCGGCTCCGGAGAGCTGTCCGGCGGCATTCTGCAGCCGTCCGGCAAATCCGCAGAACTTGCCGTCCCTCGGCAGCTCCGATTCCCAGCGAAGGATCTTCTCCAGCGCGTCATCGGTGAGCCAGTCATCGGAATCCACCGTGAAGAACAGCTCGCCCCGGGCCAGCTCCAGACCGGCGTTGATGGCGGTGTGCTTGCCGCCGTTTTCTTTTTTGTGATAACGGACGGGAAAATCGGCTTCTTTTTGCAGACGTTTAAACAGCGCCTCAGTATTGTCCGAAGATCCGTCGTCCACCACCAGCCACTCAAAATCCCGACAGCTCTGACGGCAGAGGGAGTCATACAGCCGCCCGATCAGATGGGCCCGGTTGTAGGTGGGCGTAAATACAGTGATTTTCATAGTTCCATACCAAATTCGCGCCGGATCCCCTTGGTGATCGGCATATAGGAAAACACATTGATCTTTCGCAGGAATGCGATGGGATGAAAGCGTTTTTTGGACGGCGACTTCTTTTCATACAGCTGCTGGTGGATCGCGGAAATGTTGTCCCCCGTTTCCAGCACATACACGGTAGAGCGGAATGGCAGCCGGGAGAAGGGGCGCCCGGTTTCTGCATAGCGGTCCACAATGATATGGTGGTCAAACCGGATCGGATACCGGGCGTTCATCCAAACCGCCGTATCCCGGTCATGGCACAGCTCCGGCGCCGCGGGACACGTTTCCGGAAGATCCTCCCGGTACATTTTGATGATATTGCAGCTGCCGCAGTAGGTATGCAGATCCCTATGGATCCGAAAATATCGCTTTCCTGTATTCCAGACATAACCGTCATGGGAAACAAATCCATGGGCATCGGGGTGATCATGGCAGTACGCTGCGATCCTGCGGTTGAGCAGATCATCCGCGTCCACGGGCATGATGTAGATGCCCTTTTCGGGTTCCTCCTGCTGCTCCAGAATTTCTCTGGCCCGAACCGCGATCACGGTGAGCTTCCAGAATTTATCCCGGGCCATTTCCAGCCACGAACCCGGAACAGGCATATACGGCAGCTCCAAAAATTCCAGCCGTTCATCGTATTCCCGATCCATCGGGGGTTTCTCGTTGCAGGCCACGATGCACCGGAAATCGGGATTTGTCTGATTGAAAACAGACCGGACAGTCCTGTGGAAATTATGAAGCACCGCATCCCAGTTCTTGGCGCTTTTTTCGGAACGCAGGGGGATCGCAAAGATGATCATTGTTCTTTTCCTTTCATACGCTGATATTCCACCTTGGAAAACAGCTTCGGCATATGTAAAAACAGCCAAAACCGCACTTTTGTCTTGACAGGCAGGCTCTTCACCAGCTCCGGGGTACAGATCTCCCGGAACCGGGCATAGAGCTTTCCGCAGATTTCCCCGGCGTTGGGTGCGGGGGATTCCTCCTGCACCATGCGGTACAGCCACATCAGGTTTCCCAGATAGGTGACCCGGGTGCGCTCTGCCAGCTCCAGCATCCCATTGGCTTCCAGCCATGCGATCCGACGTTCCTTGGACCGGGCCGCATCCAGCCGCTTGAGGCTGAATTTCCCCGTGGTGATGGAGTCCGGCGCCTGTCGGTACAGGTAGTGTCCCTCTTCCACCCACGCAGCGGTCTTCGCATTGCCGATGAGCTCGTGGATGACGGCCTCGTCCTCGTGGATCTGTCCCAGCGGGTAACGCACCGCGTCAAACAGCTTCCGGCGATAGAGCTTGTTGGGAGCCACCACCATGTTCTCGTTGCGTCCGTCAAACAGACACTCGAAGGCTTCCTGCCGGGACAGGGAGACGGTCTTTTCCGTTTCCGGCAGCTCCTTCGGCGGCTCGCCCCGGAAGCGCCGGAACAGGCAGACGGCAAAATCCGCATTGCATTCCGTCAATGCACCATACAGCCGCTCCAGAAACACCGGCGTCCACAGGTCGTCGGAGTCCAGAAAGGCCAGTAGGCCGCCCCGGGCGGCGTCGATGCCCGCATTTCTGGCGGAGGACAGTCCGCCGTTTTCCTTGTGGATCACCCGGATCCGGCTGTCCCGGGCGGCGAATTCGTCGCACAGGCGGGGGCAGTTGTCCGGAGAGCCGTCGTCCACAAGGATGATCTCAAAATTTGGATAGGTCTGGGCCAGCACCGATTCGACGCAGGCGTTCAGGTAGGCCTCGACCCTGTAGACAGGGATGATGACAGAAATCAAATCATTCATACGGTTACACATCATAGTTGGGGACCCGGATTCGGTCGTAGATCCCATAGGCGAATTTGTACAGGCCGGGCAGCGTCCGCAGCAGCCGGTATTCCAGCGCCGTCCGTCCGGAGAAGCGATAGCCCCGGCGGTACATCTGCCCGATCTGCTCCGTCAGCTCCCGCTGAAAGGCCCGGTCGGGCCTTTGCTCGTATTTTGATGCTCTGTAGCAGGAGAACAGGGAGCCCAGCACCCGGTTTTCCAGAATGCCGTTCAGCTCCGGGCAGACATTCTCCGCCAGCATCCGGCGGTTCACCGCCAGCAGATCCTCCGCCCGCCTGCGCTGGGGGGTATGGATGCAGGAGGAGGTTTCGCTGGTCAGGTAGTTGTACCTGCACACATCGGCGAAGACGCTTTTTTGTGCCCGGGAGAATACCTGAAAATTCACCAGCATATCCTCGCTGGTGCGAATGCCCTCGGGGAACCGCACATCCTGAAAGAGCCTCCGGGCGTAGAGCTTCGTCCAGCAGCTTCCTACGAAAAGCTTTCCCGTCAGCAGACAGGTCAGAGCCTGTGCCCGGTCTTGGATATGGACCGTCCCGGTATTGCCGATGGGGCTTGCTGTGCCGTCCGTCACCCGGCTGTAGCTGCAGTGGGCGATTTCGGCGTCATGGGCGAGGAGCAGATCCGTCAGGGTTTCGTACAGATCCGGCTCCAGCGTATCGTCGCTGTCGATGAAGGAGAGCCATTGGCCCCGGGCTTCCTCGATCCCCCGGTTCCGGGCGGTGCAGACGCCGCTGTTTTTCTGGTGAATGACCCGGATGCGGCTGTCTGTTTCCGCAAAGGAATCCAGCAGCGCGCCGCTTCCGTCGGTGGAGCCGTCATCGATGAACAGAATCTCCAGATCGGAATAGGTCTGGGCCAGAATGCTGTCCAGACAGCTTCGCAGATATTGCTTTGTGTTGTAAACGGGGATGATAACAGAGATCATGGCTATACTCCGTAGTGATTGATGACCGTTCTGCACCACGCATGCAGGGAATACCGCGCCTCGATCAGGCTGCGGTTATATGCCTGATCTTCCTTCGTCGGGCCGCGGTTGTCCTGAAGGATCCGGCAGATGGCATCGGAAAGCGCCCCGGGATCTGCCACAGGGATCATTTCCACATTTCGGAATTCTCCGGCGAAGCGATTCTCCGGAATATCGCTGCAAATGACCGGCAGGCCCGCATACAGCGCCTCCAGAAGCGCATAGGACAGTCCCTCCGCCCGGCTCACATGCACAAACGCCCGCGCATCTGCGTAGAGCAAATTGATATCCTTAACCGGTTCCTGAAACTCCACACAGCTGGGAGCACGGTGCTCCCGGAGATACTGTGCGCAGTCGTCATAGCCCACGATGACGATTCTGGCCCATTCCGGCACATTTCTTGCCGCTTCCAGCGCCACATCTACGCCTTTGCGCAGAATATCCCAGCCCAGCATCACCATTTTGGCGGAGGCGGCATCCACATCCACCGGCTTGATCCGATTCGTGTCGATCCCGTTGGGGGTAAATAGGATCTGTTTTCCCGGGAAGCCGAGCTGCTGTGCAAACGCACCGTGTTTCTGAGACACGGTCAAAAGCGTGGCCCTGCGGCCCACGGCGCCGTATTGGATCCGGCACAGGATCCGATGGAGCAGACCGGTTTTGGAATACCCCTCTCCGATGGCATCGTGCAGATGCCAGAAGATCTTCGTCCCGGGCTTCGCCATGACCGTGGCGGGAATATCGTAGAGCTCAAAATGGGAATGGACGACGGAAATGTCGTTTTCCCGGTAGATCTGCCGGAAGATGCCATAGGTTTCGGGCAGGATCCGGGCCTTCGCCTCAGGCAGAAAATAAACCTTTGTCCGGTTTTGGATCCTTCTGCACCAATCCCGGTCAGCCGCCCGGCCGACAAATGCATAGACCGTCCCGACTCCTTTTTCCTTCAGGGCGTACTCCAGATGCTCCAATGCGGATATGAAATTACCGGGGTAATCCGCCCCGTAGGCACAGACCTGTAAAACCGTCATAATTTACCTCTTCGTTCTGCCCAGCAGTCCCAGCAATCTGCGGACTCTGCGCATCAGTTTCACCCGCAGGCGCTTCCATCCGGGGATCCAGCTCATGGAGTACCGGTGGACGGATACGGTGTTGTTTGTGATTCTCAGTTCGCCGGTGGCGCTGTCCATCGGGTTGAACCGGTCGGCGGGATAGACGTGGAAGTCCGCCACGGTCTGCTCTTTTCCGTTTTTCTGCAGACCGTGCCGCTCCAGCACCCCGGTGTTCACATGGGGGCAACCCAGCAGATACATGCTGCCGTCCTCCCGGTAAAAGGAGACACCTTCATAGCAGTCCATCATCTCTTCGAGAATGGGATGTCCCGCCTCTGCGGCCAGCATCTGTCCGGAGTTGACGAACTCGCCGTTCTCGAAGCCGATGACGCCCCGGTCAGAGCGGAATCCGTCCAGCGGCTTCAGAAGCTCCACATCGGTGTCCATGTAAAAGCCGCCCATTTCATACAGCACCCGCAGACGGACATAGTCCGTCACGAAGGCGTATTTTTTAGCGGCATAGGCATCCCGGACGTAGCCCGGGCAGCTGCCGATGTCAAAATTGGATTCGCTCCATTCGACGATCTGCCAATCGGGGCAGTGTCTTTTCCAGCTTTCGATGCATTTTTCAGCCGGCTCCGGCTTTTCTCTGCCGCCGAACCAGCAGTAGTGAATGATTTTGGGAAGCATGGTACCTCCTTACCCGAACAGGAATCCCTGCCAGAGCGTCTCCAGAAATTGCATGACCGTATAGCGGCCGAAGTGATCGTCAAAATAGATCTGCACCAGATTGGAATAGCAGAAATAGCCCGCAAAGCATACAAGGGCGATCAGGTAGACCAGTCGCTCGGAGCTCTTCTCAAAGGGCTGCTTCAGCATCCACGGCAGTCCGCAGATGACGCCGAACTCGAAGTATTGACCCATGCGGGCGAACATATTCGCCGCGCTGACCAGTCCCACGGACATGATCGCCACGGTGAGGAAGGACATATTGACAAGAATGTTGTGCTCCCGATCCTCTCCTTCTATGAACAGATAGGGGCGGAACACCAGTGCGAACAGCGGCGGAACGGCGTAGACCGCAACACGGATGGGGTTGATGGAAGCCGTACCGAGGATCTCCGACGAGGACACGTGCTTGCCGCTTTCGTTGGCGACCTCCAGAAAGGCGGTGAGGACGGGCTCGAAATTATTCATCACCAGCAGAACGCCCACCAGAAGCAAAAAGGTTCGGGGCGTCCAGGGTTTCACGCCGAAAAGCGGCAGGATCAGGAACATAAGCGCATAGGTGTGGAACAGCGCCGCCAGAAACACCAGCAGACAGAACTGTGCGGTTTTCCGCTCGATCAGCGCATCCACCGCATACAGCAGAATGGCCATGGCCCAGACCTGCTTCATGGTGGCGATGGAAAAGGTATAGGCGCCCAAAAACAGGTACAGGGCAACGCCCACCAGAAAGCTCGGGCTGTGCCTGCGGATAAAGCGCATGTAGGAATACTGGACAAAAAACGCCGGGAACAGGAAAAAGACCGTGGGGTTGTCCGTAAAGGTGCGGACGAGGGATTCATAGATCCGGAACAAGGGATTGCGCAGCAGGTGCAGCTCGCCACTGCCCAGCAGCACCCCGATGGGGTCGGCGCTGAGAAAGCCGTCGATATAGGCACCGGTGTCATTATAGGATTTCCGGAGGGCGATGGGCAGGGCCAGCGTCACCACCAGCATAAAAAAGGCAAAGCCGTTGGCTGCCGATTGTTTGTGCAGTCCGTATTTTCCCCGGGTGGACATCTCCGTCATCCACGCCCAGAAAAATGCACCGATGACAATGGGCATGAGTTTGCTCATATGCAGCGCCTCCTTTCTCTGACGTTATCTGCAGCACTTTCGGATATGCCGGGCCAGCGCCCAGCCAAAGGGAATGCTCAGCAGACCCAGCAGCTTGTTGGGGGCGTCCCGGACGATGGGCTTCCCCGCCAGTATGGACTCTGCGGCATAGTGGACATAGAATTTCAGCTTCCTTTTCAGACCGGTCGGCCCGGACAGGGTCACCAGCCGTCCGTAGCGGAAGCCGTTGGGATTGCGGTAATACTGGCGGAGCATGTTGCGGGTGGAGCCATCGGGCATGTACTCCACCAGACAGACCACCTGATCCAGAACGGAAAGCCTGTAGTCCCGGTCGATCATAGTGTACAGGCTCCCCAGGGGCACGAACCGCTCTCCGGCAAAGGTGGGGTAAGGGGGATACTGCCGCACCACGTCTGTGCGCAGGATCAGCTTTTTATCGCCTGCACCGCCGCTGCGGTAGTAGCCGCCGAGGGTGGTGTCGGTGAGTCCCCCCGGAAAGCCCTTGCCGATGACCGTTCCGTCAAATTGGGCATCCAGCGCCAGAAGACCGGCGAAGCCCCGGTCTTTGACAGGCTGCCATGCATCAAAAATGATCTGCACCGCGTCGGGGGCGAGGGCATCGTCGGAGTCGATGCAGACATTCAGCTCCGTGTCGATCATGGCGTAGGCGGTGTTGTGGGCGGTGTGCATGCCGCCGTTTTCCTTGTAAATGTATCGAATTTCAAAACCGTTTTCCTCGGCCTGCCATTGCCTGACCAGCTCGGCGGTGTTGTCCGTGGAGCCGTCGTCCACGATGAGCCAGATGAAGTCGGTGTTTTTTTGGCTTCTCATGCTCCCGTAGGTTCTGGGCAGGGTGTAGGCCCGGTTGTAGGCCGGGGTGAAAACGGTCAGAAAGGGCTTGTTCATAAAGATTCTCCGTCCAAATAGAATCGGGTCAGTTTTTCGGCGGCTGTGCAGATATCGTAGCCGGCAGCCTGAATGTCCGCCAGCCGGTCGGTGCGGGGGGTGCCTTTCACAGAGAGGATGGCTTCGGCCCAGACCTTGGGGTCATCGATGGGCAGACGCTGCACCAGATCGGTGACGGTGCACTCGTCGGTGACGGTATTCGACATGACGCAGGGCAGGGAAGCTGCCTGCGCTTCGATCACGGTCACGGGCAGACCCTCGAAAACAGAGGGGAAGACAAACACGTCCGCCGCCTGCAGAAGCCGGGGGATGTCCGTTCGTACACCCAAAAAGCGCACGGGATCCCCGGGCAGGGCTGCGGCTTTCTGCTCCATCTGCCCCCGCAGGGGACCGTCGCCTGCCAGAAGCAGCACGGCATCGGGCTCCCGTTTCAGCACTTCGGCAAATGCATCCAGCAGAAATGCATGATTCTTCTCGTCGCTGAACCGCCCCACATGGATCAGGGTACAGGCATCTCCCAACGCCAGCTCCCGGCGCATCCGATCCCGGACTTGGGGGTCAAAGCGCAGGGCTTCGGCATCCAGCGCGTTGGGGATCAGCCGGTAGGGTCTTCCGCTGAAAATGGCGTCTCCGGCGGATTTGCCGCAGGCAGCATAATGGGTGGCTGTCATGGGGATCAGGGGCTTCATCATGATCCGGGCCAGCTTGGAGAGGCCTGCGGACATGCCGGCGGTGTGGGCATGGGCGATCCGGACGGGAACCCCCGCCTTCTTCGCCGCAGCCAGCACCACACCGCTCTTGTAATTCAGATGGCAGTGGACGATCTCATAGGGGTGTTCCCGGAAGAATGCATCCAGCGCCCGCCAGTAGCTCGGTTTCAGGGGATTCATGGGAGGCACCCGGTAGATTCTTCCGCCCAGCGCCTCAATCTCGCCGTCAAAATCCGCCCGGAAATCCCGGTGCACCAGAAAATCGAACTGGAGCTTCGTCCGGTCGATCCGGCGGTAGTAATTCATCAGCATCGTCTCAATGCCGCCGCGGCCCATATAGGTCACGACGTGAAGGATGCGTTTGGATTCGTGGTTCATGGTTTATCCTCAGTCAATGCGGATCAGATCGCCCAAACGGTACTCCCACTCCATGGGAGCCATGGGCCAGAAGCCGCCTGCATGATAGATGGTGTATTCACTGAAATAGACCTTGCCGTTGATCTCATACAGATCAATGCGGACAAATTTCATCCCACGGGAGAGTCTGGCCGCCAGCTCCTTCATCTGCCCGAAGCTCGCGGGACGGGGAATGGGACGGTCGGACTGGGGATGGATGTTTTCGATATCCAGATGCCGGAAATCCATGTCGAAAAAGTCGAATCTGCAGTCCGTGCTGCGTTCGGTAGCCACAAACAGGATCTCAGGCTTTCCGTCAAAGCAGAAAAACTTATAGTCGTTGATATCGCTGTCCCCCTCGGGGATCATGAACTGTTCCGCATAGATTCTGGGCGGCACGTCCCGATAGGGGTATTCCCGTCCCAGTATGTAGGGGTTCTGCATCAGCCTTCCCTCATAGAACCGCCGCAGGGCGGCATGATCCATGGAGGACTTGTCGGTGATGATCCGGACGGAGCCGGAATCATGGCTGCATTTGAGGACGAATTTGTCGGGCAGGGCGTCAAAATCAATGTCATCGTAATGCTCCCATACGCCCAGCAGGGGGATGCCGATATCCTCGCCCAGAACCTCCTTCAGATGCTCCCGGACGGCCACCTTATCCACCAGCCGGGTATACTCGGGATGAATATCGTGGAGCTTCAGCCAGTTGAGCTTGTCGCAGAAGGTCTTCGGATTTTTCAGGTTCAGCTTTTTTCCGGTTTTGATCCGGTAGACCATCTTCAGATAGGGCTCATCGGGGATAAAGCGGAGCAAATTGATGAGCTTCAGCCGCAGCTCCCGGTTTTTGATGATGTTTCTGTAATCAATCATCACAGATTCTCCCGATACCATTCGATCGCCGCAGCGATGCCCCGTTGGAAGTCCCACTCCGGGTCGTAGCCCAGCAGGCGTCTTGCCTTGGAGATGTCGGCGTTGGAGTGCTTGATGTCGCCGGCCCGGTCGGGGCCGAAAATGGGCCGGATATCCACATTCAGGGCTTTCGTCAGGCCGTTATAAATGTCGATCAGGTACTCCCGGCCGCCGTAGGCGATGTTGAAGGCTTCGCCGGCGGCCTCGGCGGGAGCAAGGCAGGCCTTCAGGTTGGCCTCAATGACGTTTTCAATGTAGGTGAAGTCCCGGCTCTGCATGCCATCGCCGTTGATGGTGGGCCTCTGGCCGGAAAGCAGCAGCTTGATGAACTTGGGGATGACGGCGGCGTAGGCCCCGTCGGGGCTCTGGCGGCGGCCGAAGACGTTGAAGTAGCGCAGGCCCACGGTCTGAAGACCGTAGTGGCGGGTGTACTGCTTGGCCCACTCCTCATCGCAGCGCTTGGTGAGCGCATAGGGGGAGAGCAGATTGCCCTCAACACCCTCGGTCTTGGGCAGCTTCGGCTCGTCGCCGTAGACAGAGGAGGAGGATGCGTAGACGAAGCGCTTGACGCCGTTTCTCCGGGCGGCCTCCAGCATATTCAAGGTGCCGGTGATGTTGTTGGCGCAGTAAAACAGGGGCATCTCGATGCTCCGGGGCACGCTGCCCCATGCGGCCTGATTCAGGACGTAGCTGACGCCCTCGCAGGCGCGGATGCAGGTGTCCAGATCCTTGATATCACCCTGCATGAATTCATAGTTGGGATTCCCCAGAAACAGCTCCACATTCTCTTTTTTGCCGGTGGACAGATCGTCCAGACACCGGACCCGGTGGCCCAGCTTCAAAATGGCCTCGCACAGGTTCGAGCCGATGAAGCCCGCACCGCCGGTGACGAGAAACAGGGAATTTTCGGGGAAAGAAAGTTCAGAATAATGCATCTTACAGTCTCCAATATACATAACCTGCATTCAAAAATGCAGTCTTGTCCAGCATGGCCTTGACGTCGATCAGCACTTTCTTGCGCTGGCCGTAAAGCTTGTCGAAGTCCGCGACGGTCAGGCCCCTGAACTGCTCATGGCTGACCGCCAGAATGACGGCGTCCACGTTTTCGATGGCGCGCATATCCGTGAATTCAATGCCGTAGAGCCGCTTGGCCTCGGCGGCGTCGGCGGCGGGATCGGCGACGATGGGGGTGATGCCGTACTCCTGCAGCTCCCGGTAGATGTCGACGACCTTGGTGTTGCGGGTGTCGGGGCAATTCTCCTTGAACGTGAAGCCCAGAATGGCAACGCGGGCGTTCTTCACGGGGATATCCGCAGAGATCAGCTTCTTCACCAGATTCTCCGCCACATAGCGGCCCATGTCGTCGTTGATCCGGCGGCCGGCCAGAATGACCTGAGAGTGGTAGCCCAGCTGCTCGGCCTTGTAGGTCAGGTAGTAGGGGTCAACGCCGATGCAGTGGCCGCCCACCAGACCGGGGGTGAAGGGCAGGAAGTTCCACTTGGTGCCCGCAGCGGCGAGGACAGCCTTGGTGTCGATGCCCATTTTGTTGAAGATGATGGACAGCTCATTCATAAAGGCGATGTTGATATCCCGCTGGGAGTTCTCGATGACCTTGGCGGCCTCGGCCACCCGGATGGACTCGGCCCGATGGACGCCCGCCTCCACCACCAGCTCGTAGACCTTGGCCACGGTGTCCAGGGTCTTTTCGTCCATGCCGGAGACGATCTTGACGATGTTCTCCAGTCTATGGACCTTGTCGCCGGGGTTGATGCGCTCGGGGGAATAGCCCACCTTGAAGTCCACGCCGCACTTCAGGCCGGACTCGGCCTCCAGAATGGGCACGCAGACCTCCTCGGTGACGCCGGGGTAGACGGTGGACTCATAGACCACGATGCTTCCTCTGGTCAGGTTCCGGCCGAGGGTGCGGCTGGCACTCTGAACGGGGGTCAGGTCGGGGGTATGGTCGCTGTTGACGGGGGTGGGGACCGCCACAATGTGAAATTTTGCCTGCCGCAGCATGGCAGGGTCATCGGTAAACCGGACGGCAGTATTGGCGATGGCATCCTTGCCCACCTCGCCCGTGGGATCGATGCCGCTTCTGTAGAGCTCAATTTTGGCGGCGTTGCAGTCGTAGCCGATGACGTCGGCTTTCTTGGCAAAGGCCACGGCAATGGGCATACCCACGTAGCCCAGACCCACAAGGGAGATCTTCTCCTGACGGTTGACAATGCGGTTGTACAGATCCATTTGTCTGACTCCTGTATTTCGGTAAAATATGTGAGAATCAAGTGCTATATCTTTATAATTATACATGAGAAAAAATAGAAAGTAAAGCATGGAATCTGCCCAAACATGGAAGAATCCGTCGGCGAAAACAAAACAACCTGCCGATTTCTCCCGGCACGGAAACACCCCGGTCATTTTTGACCGGGGTTAGGTATTTACGGCTCGATCTGCATGGTCCGGCGGATTTTGCGGTTGACCTTGCGGACATCGTAGCGCTCCTCGCAGATGGCCCGGGCGGTGCGGGCCATTTTGGCGGTCTTTCCGGGCTCGTCCAGCAGCTTCTCCATGGCCTCCACGATGGCGTCCACATCTTTTACAGGCACCAGATAGCCGTTGACTCCGTCGGTCACCGTCTCCCGGCAGCCGGGGGCATCGGTGGTGATGGCGGGCCGTCCGCAGGCCATGGCCTCGAGGACGGTTTTTGGGGTGCCCTCCCGGTAGCTGGGCAGCACGTATGCGGTGCACGCGCGCAGGAACGGCTGCACATCCCGCTGCTCCCCGGCGTATTCTACGGAGCCGTCGTCGATATAAGCCTGCAGCTGATCGGGCCGGATGGCGGAGGGGTTGGTATCAAAGGGGCCCACCAGCACACAGCGAACCTCCGGCCGGCGCCGGCGGAGCTTCCGGGCAGCCTCCAGATATTCCGTCACGCCCTTGTCCCGGATCAGCCGGGAGATGCACAGAAAGCAGGGCTCCTCCGGCAGGGGTGTGGGGGTGAATTTCTCCACATTGACGCCGGAGCCGTGGAGCATGACAGCCTTCTCCTCCGGCAGGATCTTATGGTCGGTGAAGACCTTCAGATCGTCCCGGTTCTGGAAGAAGACCTTGCTCGCCCGGGCCAAGCCCAGCCGGTACTCCGCCACCAGAATACTGCGGATCAGCTTCTGTCTGGGGCTGTCGCCGAGGAACACGGAGCCCACGCCGGCGATCAGGGGGTAGAATTCGCGGATGCCGTTCAGACTGGCGGCGATGCCGCCGTAGATGACGGTCTTGGCCTGATAGGCGAAGATCTTGTCGGGCTTTTCCTCTTTCAGCAGCCGGGTCAGGGCCGCGAGGGTCTTCATGTCGTGCAGCGGATTGGTGCCGTTGCGGCTGACGGGAACCGACCGGTAGCGGATGCCCAGCTCCGCAAAGCGCTCCGCCCACTCCGCTTCCGGGCCGTCGCCCACTGCCAGAACCTCGCAGCCCGCCTCCCGGAAGGATTTCATCATATCCACGCGAAACCAGAACAGCGACGTGGTAAAGCTGGACAGCACCGCAATTTTCATGGAATCCCCTCCTTCGAACGCCCACTTCCGGGGCTGTTTTCCGATTATTATAGCGTATTTTTCCCAGAAAGTAAACTAAAAAATGCCCTCCGGCGAAAGCCGGAGGGCATCTTTGTGATTACCAGAGATACTTAGGAACGAAGCGGGAGATGATGGTGGCGATCTGGGCCCGGTTGGCAAGGCCGTTGGGGCCGAGGGTATCGGCACTCATGCCGGAGATGATGCCCTCCGCCACGGCCCACTGCATGGGCTCAAGGGCATAGGCGGCGATCTGATCGGTGTCGGTGTAGCCGCTCAGGTCCGCCCGATTGGCGGTGTCGATGCCCATGGTCTTTGCAAAGCGCATCAGGAAGGTGACCATGTTCTGGCGCACCAGCGTGCCGCCGGGATTGAAGTGGTCGGCGTCGGCACCGGTGGTGATGCCGTTCTCAAAGGCCCACAGCACTGCGTCGGTGAACCAGCTCTCCGCGGGCACATCGACAAAGGGATTGTCGGCGGTGACCTCCGGGGAACCGGCCATGCGGTAGAGGATCACCACGAACTGGGCCCGGTTGATGTTGGCGCCGGGGTTGAAAGCACCGGCGTCCATGCCGTTCATAAAGCCGTAGCGGGTGACGAAGTCCACCGCGTCATAGTACCACTGACCCTCGGGAACGTCGGTGTACATGGTGTTGACTCTGTAGTCCTTCAGGGCGTTCCATGCATCCTGAAGTGCGGCCTGAGCGGCCTCCACATCGCCCTCAGTGGCGTCGGCATCGTTCAGAACGGCTTCTGCCTCAGCCAGAGCCTCCTCCATGGCAGCGATCAGCTCGTCAGGGAACACGTCTGCGGTCAGACGGCCAAAGTCCAGAGCGGCATCGTCATACAGCTCGGTCAGTGAGGTCTTGTCGGCCTTTTCAATCAGTGCGGCGATGGCGGCGTTCAGTGCCTCCAGCGCGGCATCGATGTCGGCCTGAGCGGCGTTCTCATCCTCGGAGACAGCCTTGGCCTTGTCCAGAGCCTCCTCGACGGCTGCCCATGTGGAGGGGGTGTAGTCCTCGCTGTTCAGCTCCTCGGCGGCAGTGATGGCCTCATTCAGCGCGGTCTTGTCCACGGTGACAGGCTGGGTGACGGTCACATCGCCATTGGGGGTAACGGTGACAAGGTAGGTGACGCCGTCCACGACCACCTCATGGGCCGTCTCGGAGGCGGTCAGGTACAGGTACAGATGGGGGTCGCCGGGATGGTTGGCGGAAATGCCCCAATCCTTGCCGTCGATGGTGACGGAGGTGACGTTGGGAGCCTCGATGTTCACAAGGAACACGGGGTCGGAGTCGTCGTTCAGGAGGGTCGTATCCCGGAACGCCATGCCGGAGCCGATGGACACGGTCTTCACGGTGCCGCCGGAGATGCGGACGTTGTTGGAGGCCTTGGGAGAAGCGGTGCCTGCGCCGATGGCGTCGGCCTCGAACTCGGAGACGGCGGTGACGGTGCCGCCGAAGATGTACAGGTTGCCGCCGTCCTGACCGGGGCCGCCGCCGATGGCAGCGCCGTTGGACTTGGAAACCGCGGCGATCTCGCCGCCGTTGACGGTGATGTCAGCCAGCACGGCGCCGTAGTAGCCCTGCGTGCCGGTGCCGATGCAGGCGCCGCCGGTCATGGTGCTCTCCGACTTGTCCTCAGTCAGCAGGTCGAAGGTACCGCCGTTGATCTCAATGACGGCGTTCAGGTTGCCGGAGCCGTTGGCCACGCCGATGATGGGGCTGTCCACGTTGGTGTAGCCGGAGAAGTCGCCGCCGTTGACGGTGATCTTCAGGGTCTTGTAGGGGGTGCTGAAGCCGCCGGTGGCCGCGTTGCCGGTGCCGATGGCGGCGCCGCAGTAGGCCAGATTGCCGTTGTAGCCGGAGTCGTCCACGGGCATGGCGATGTCAAAGGAGCCGCCGTTGATGACGATGTCCGCCTTGGCATTGCCGGAGCCGGTGCCGATGGCCGCGCCGGCGAAGACCTTGTCGATGACGAAGACGCCGCCGTCAATGATGATCTTGCCTGCGTCCTCACCGGCGTTGGAGCCGATGCCGGCGCCGTAGTTGTTGTGGTTGCCGAGGATGGTCAGCTTACCGGAGCCGTTCACGGTCAGCTCCACGCCGTCGGGCACGTGGATGGCGGCAGAGGAGCCGTAGTCCGCCAGTGTGACGGAGTTCTCGCCCGCCAGCGTCAGGGTGTTGCCGGTGCCGAGGAAGTCGATGCCGTTGGCAGAGGAGTAATCGGCGCCGTTGCTCAGATGGAGATTCTCGACGGTCAGATGCAGCTCGGCATTCAGGCTGTCGATGGACAGGTTCTGGTAGGGATCCTCCTGGGTATTGGAGCCGGTGAGCCAGACATTGTGGGCGTCATCGGTGACGGTGACGGTGGTGTTGAGATTCTCAGGGATGGTGTAGTAGCCGTCCTGACGGATCACATTGTCGCTGGGCCAGCCGGTGGAAGCGGGCTTGGACACGGTGACGGAGGCGGCACCGTAGACGCCGTTGACGGCGGTGGCCCGGATCTCACAGGTGCCGGGGCCCACGAAGTCGATCTCGGCGGTCATGGTGTCCTCGGACACGGACACCACCTTCGCAACGTTCTCGTCGGTGGAAGACCAGACGAGGGTCTTGTTCACCGCGTTGTCGGGATCCACCATGGCGTGCATCTCCATGTTATTGGAGTCCACATTGGCGGTGACGGTGTACTCGTTGATCTGAACGATCTGGGGCTCCACATCCTGACTGACGGTGCTCATCAGATCGGACAGGGTCTCATTCCATGCGTAGTCGTAAAGATCCAGACGGCACATCTTGTATCCGTCGGCCTGCACCTCGGTCAGGTCAAAGGTCAGGGTGGTGACGGTGCCCAGCTCACTTTCCTCCACGGCGATGATGGGGCTCAGGGCGGCGGTGAAGTCCTCGTCCACCAGCTGGGCGGCCATGACATAGTGGTTGTCGGTGACCCGGACGGTCAGGGTGGGCACGCCGTCGATGACGGAGTAGGTGTGATCCACGATCTGGGGGCCCTCGTTGTCGATGTAGACGGGGTAGGTGCTGGTCTGGTACTCCTCCTCGCCGTCGATGCGGGCCTCGATGCGGTAGGTGTAGGGGCCGTCGTCGAGATACCAGTAGCCCAGCTCGTCATTGCCGTCGATGGGCTGCCAGCTGTCGGCCCAGTTGACGAAGTCGGCGTAGATGAAGCCGCCGGAGCCATAGTAGAAGGATTTGTAGGTATTGCCGTAGGCCATGACGTAGACGGGATTCTCAGGATCCGCGTCAGAAACGGCGGTGTACCAGATCTCCTTGGGGGCGCGGAGCAGACCCTGCATGGGGGTGATCAGGGAGTAGCCCGCATTGCGGCTGGCGT
Organism: Oscillospiraceae bacterium; assembly: GCA_017507425.1. Classification (GTDB taxonomy): domain Bacteria; phylum Bacillota; class Clostridia; order Oscillospirales; family Oscillospiraceae; genus Faecousia. The sequence goes on from JAFWAZ010000025.1 coordinate 23,608, forward strand.
AGGAGATCCACTGGGCCCGGGCGTTGCCGGTGATGGCATTGATGCCCAGATAGTTGCCGTCGCCGTTGTAGTCCATCTGGGCCATGGCGGACTCGACCATGAAGGAAGTCTCGTCATCGTACATGGTGGTGTCGAAGATGGGAGCGTCGGCCCAGTCGCCGTAGAAGCCCAGATAGGGCAGACCCAGCGCGGTGACGTCATCGCCGGTCAGGCGGACAAAACCCTCCACATAGATGCCGTTGGGGAAGACGGCCAGAGCCTGTTTGCCAGCATTGGTCAGCTCCAGCTTCACGGTCACGTCGGCGGTGGAATTCGCGGCAACCGTGACGGTTTCGGCGGAGAAGGTGACAGTCAGCTCGTCGGCGGTCATTTCACGGCAGAGCGCAGAAATGTAGGTCTTTTCGAAGTGCTCCTCGGTCTGGGCGGCAATGGCGTCCACGGAAACGCTGTAGGTCTTGGGAGCATTGGTCAGGTTATGGACGGTAAAGGTGAACTCGTACACGCCCTCCTCGCTGTCGCCCAGCTCGGCCTTGGGCTTGCCGCCGTTTACCGTCAGGTAAGCGCCGGCGTGGACGGCTGCGGAGACATTGGCAAGGCCTGCGCCCTGCTTCCGGGGGGTGTAGGGGACGCCGTTGGGGTCTTCCACGGGAACGGCGGTGGACAGGAGCAGATTGTCGATCAGCGCCTGCTTTTCGTCGGTGGACAGCTCGGGGTAAGTCTCATTGACAAACTGGCGCATGACGGCAGCCGCGCCGGTCATGTGGGGAGCGGCCATGGAGGTGCCGCTCATCTCCTCGTAGCCGCCGGAGACGGAGGCAGACCAGACATTGCCGCCGGGGGCGGTGATCTCGGGCTTCAGGCTCAGATCGGGCGCCACGCCCATGGAGCTGAAGTCGCTCATCTGACCCGCTGCGGGGCTGGGCATCCGGCCGGAGAAGTCGGGGGAGAAGGTGACGGTCTTGTCGGCGGCATCCTTCATCAGCTTGCCCTCGGCCTTGGAGATGAAGACCGCGGGGATCAGGCCATTGAGCTGCATGTAGACCGTCTCCTCCACATCGGTGTTGTTGTAGACGATCATGGCGATGGCACCGGCGTCATAGGCGTTCTGCTCCTTCTCGGTGAAGGCGATCTCGCCGCGCTCCACCAGAGCCACCTTGCCGGCTACATCCACCTTGGAAAAGTCGTTGGCGTTGCCCACGCCGGTGACGCGGACATACTCAAACTCGCCCTCCAGCTCGCTCAGCTTCAAAGCCGCATCGGGGCTTTCGTCATAGGCGATTTCGGTGTCGCCCACCTTGAAGAAGCTGGCGTAGGCCAGATTTTCGTTGACGGAGGCCACGGCCAGGGCGGCGGTATAGGTAGCGGGAGCGCCCACGATGCCGTAGTCGGGATTGCCTGCCAGCGCCAGATCCGTCCCGTGGAGATTCTGGAAGGCGGCGTTGTAGTCGTTGCCTGCGGCGACCATCAGATTGATGCCGGAGCCACGGACGGTGTTGTAAGCATCATCCACGATCTCACCGGCGGAGGTGAAGCCGCAGGGGGTGCCGAGGGACATGTTGACGGTGTCCACGCCCAGAAGGACGCAGTCCTCCAGTGCGGCGAGGATGTCGGTGTCGGATGCACCGCCCTCGCTGGAGAAGACCTTCATGATGGCCAGCTGGGCGTCGGGTGCCACGCCCACAAGCTCCGTGCCGTTGGCGGCGACGGTGCCGGCCACGTGGGTGCCGTGGCCCTCGGTGTCGGTGACATCGTCGTCCTCATCGGCGTAGTCATAGGCGAAGGCAATCTTGGCGTTCTTGTACAGATCGCCGGTGGCAGTCAGGCCGGTGAGGGAATCGATGAATTCCTCGGTGATCCGGGCGCCCTGAACGGTTTCGCCCACAAAGGCCTCGTGGTCCACCTTCAGGCCGGTGTCCAGCACAGCGGCGAAGATGCCCTTGCCGGTGTAACCCTCGGCATTGACGGAGTCGGAGCTGATGAGCTCGCCGCTGGTGACGGTCTCACCCTCGGCCTCCATCCGCTCGGGGACGGCGTAGGTATTGGCCAGCTCCACCCGCTTGACGCCGGGGAGGGCCTCCAGCGCGGCCTTGTCGCCGTAGGCGCCCTTGACGGCGAAGCCGTTGAGCACCACGGTGTAGCTGCGCTCCACGGACACCTCGGCGGCGGCCTCGATGGCGGCAGCCATCACGGCCTGCTGCTCGGCGATGGCGTTCGCCTGCACGGTGCCCCGCTGGGTGGCGAGGTAATCGGCCAGCTTCATGCCCGCGGGCATGGAACCGGCAAGGGGAGCATCGGCAAGCTCCACGATGAATTCCACCTCGGTTTCCGGGTCGATCCGGTCAAAGGCGGTCTTCTGTGCTTCCAGATATTCAGCAATGGTCTTGTACGCGCCTGCATCAGACTTTGCAGGGGCGGCGGCTGCGGCGGGCATAAGTCCGAAGACCATGACCAGCGCCAGAACCAGCGCCAGCGCGCGAATGCCGGAATTCTTTCGCATATTCTGTTCCTCCTGTATTCTTTTTCCGATTTTCTCGGTTTTTCCATTATACATAGACACTTGTTTATCGTCAAGGAAAAAGAACCCGCAGAGCCGTCGCTCTGCGGGTCGGAATTTATCCTCTGGGCTTGCCCGTCTCGATCTCCTTGACGATGGAATCGTAGGGATTGACGATGACGGTGCGGTAGGTATGGTAGATGACCATGCCGGGCTTGGCGCCGGGGGGGCGCTTGATCTGCTTCACGGGGGTCACGTCCACGGGAACGTTTTTGCCCAGACGCAGCTCGGAGTGGTACGCTGCCAGCTGGGCGGCCTGTGTGACGGTGTCGTCGGGGACGGCCCTGCCGTTGGCGGCGATGATGACGTGGGAGCCGTGGACTTTCTGGGCATGGAGCCAGATGTCGCCCTTGGAGGCAAGCCGGAAGGTCAGCTCGTCGTTCTGGTGGTTGTTGCGGCCCACGTAGATGCCGATGCCGTCGGTGGACTCGAAGCGCAGGGGCGCAAGCTTTGCCTGCTTCATTTTCCGCTTGCCGGTGTCCTTTCGGACATAGCCGCCTGCCTGCAACTCCTGCCGGATCTCCTCCAGCGCCTGCTCGGAGTCGGCCCGGGTCAGCTCGTCGAGGACGGATTCGAGGTAGCTCAGCTCCGTCCGGCCAAGCTCCAGCTGATGGGTCAGCTCCCGCTGGGCGTTTTTCATGCGGGTGTAGTCCTTGTAGAATTTCGCCGCATTTTCCTGAGGCGAAAGCACCTCGGAAATGGGAATCCGGATGACGGGCATGTTTTCATCGTAGAAATCCTCGGCCTCGAGGATCTTCTGGCCCTTTTTGATGGAATGGATGTTGGCGGTGACGATGTCGCCCAGCTGCCGCAGCCGCTCCCGGTCGTATGTGGCGGCCAGCTCCTTTTCCTGAATGGCGATCTTCCGGCGGATGCGCTGGCAGAGGTTACTGACGGTCTTGCGCACGGCCTGTCCCTTCTGGCGGATGGCGTCGGTGCGGTCACGCAGCGTGTAGAAGGCGTCCAGCAGGGCCGTGAAGCTCTCTGCCCGCTCGCAGTCCCCATACTGGCGGATGGGACAGAAGGCAAAATACTTGGGCACGCCGTCCTTTCCCCGGACAAACCAGGGGGCGGGATGGTTCAGGTGCTCCCGGAAGAACAGGTACAGCTTTTCCGCCGCATCCGCGCACAGATCATCGGCTCTTGCGTCCGGATCTCCGGCGGCAAAGATCGCCGCCTCCCGGCAGACCATGGGGCTCAGACCGCCCAGAGAATCCATCAGCTTGTCCGCCAGCCTGTCCGCGCCGGGGGCACGGAGGAGGGCGTCGAAATCGTCGGCGTCCATGGAAACGGGGTCGAGCTTGGCGATGGGCTCGGGAGCCTGATAGTTTAGGCCCGGCAGGGCGGGACGATTGCTCTCGTCCAGACCCACCCGGCGCAGACAGTCGAGGATCCGCCCGTCGGGGCCCAGCAGATAGATGTTGCAGGTGCGGCCCATGAGCTCGCAGACCAATTTTTTCTGTATCGGGTAGCCCATCTCATCGGTGCAGTCAAAGACGAAGCCGGCGCAGCGCTCCATGGCCGGCTGCTCGATGGCGCTGAGCCGTGCGCCGGACAGGTGCTTGCGCAGCAGCATGCAGAACATGGGCGGCTCCGCCGGGTTTTCCGGAGACGCGGTGGTCAGATGGAGCCGGGGCGCGGCGGGATTCGCCGCCAAAAGGAGCTTCTGCCGGCCCTTTTCCGTGCGCAGGAGCAGGATGACCGAGTCCCGGGCGGGCTGGTGGATCTTCTCCACCCTCGCGCCGGCGGCCTCGGTGCGCAGCTCGTTCAGAACCGCAGTGAGAAAATATGCATCAAAGGCCATAGAGCTCCTCCATCACCGTCACAAAAATCTCGTTGACCCGCTCGGTCCTGCCCAGCAGGTACAGTCCGCCGAACAGGGCCTCCACGCCGGTGGCCTTGGCGTACTCGGCAGGGGTGCAGGACTTGGGCACCGCGTGGACGTGGCTGTTCTTGCCCCGGCGGTAGAGGGACTTTTCCTCGTCGCTGAGCATCGGCAGCATCTGATCGGCAAATTTCGCCTGTGCCGTGGCCTTGACCAGCGCGACGGTATCGCTGTGCATCCGGCCCACGGTGAGCCGGTCGTGGCCGCAGAGCCAGCTTCTCGTCAGCAGCTCGAAGACGCCGTCGCCGATGTGAGCCAGCCCCAGATTGGAGATGGCGCCCACCTGCTTCATATCCATATGCATATGGAAGTAGTTTTCCATTAGAATTTCAACCTTTCCGTGAGGAATTGGGCGCAAAGCCCGGTAAATGCTCCGGTAAAAATGCCGACGCCGATCATCACCGGCAGGTAGGCGGCCAGACCCGGCGTCAGCGTCACGCCGATGGCGACAGCCATCTGTCCGATGCAGTGGGCGATGGAGCCGAGGACGCCCGCCACCCAGATCTGCTTTTCTGTCAGGAATTTCCGGGACAGGATCGTGATGCCGATGGCGCAGGCGCCCCCCGCGCCGGAATACAGGATCGTACTCATCTGCCCCGAGAATACCGCCCCGAGGAAGACCCGGGCAGCAAGGATCATGGCGGCCTTTTTCGGGCCCATGGTGAACACCGCCCAGACGGTGACGATGTTGCTCAGGCCCAGCTTGATGCCCGGCACCGGAGAAAGGCCGGGCAGCTGGAGCTCCACCATGAATATGGTCAGCGCAATGGCGGTCAGCAGCGCCATGCGGGTGATCTCTTTTGTTTTCATGAGGTTCCCCTTTCCGGGATGATTGGGGCCATTGTAGCACAATTGCGAAAAAAAAGCAATCGTCAGCCGTCAGAGAATAGCTCCGTCAGCGGGGCAAACCGATACCCCATGTCCTTCCACTCCCCGATCAGCTCCGGCAGAATTTCCGCATTTGTGGCAGAGGTACTGTGGAGCAGGATCACCGCCCCGTCGTGGGTGCGGGCGATCAGCTTTTCCACAGCCGCCGCCGGATCGGGCTGGTTTTGGTTGTCCCAGTCGGCGTAGGCGAGGCTCCAGAATACGGTCCTGTAGCCCAGCTTCCGGGCATTTTCCAGATTTTCCTCGGAGTAAAGCCCCTGCGGGGGACGGTAGAACTTGGGCAGCGTCCGGCCGGTGATGTCCTGATAGAGCTGCTCCATCCCCTGCAGCTCCCCGGCGAAGGCGGTGCCGTCCAGCTTGGTCATGTCCGGGTGGTTCATGGTGTGGTTGCCCACGGTGTGGCCCTCCTGTGCCATGCGCCGCACGAGGTCGGCATTGCGCTCCAGATAGTCTCCCACGAGAAAAAAGGCGGCGGGCACCTGCTGCTCTTTCAGAATGTCCAGAATCTTCGCCGTGTACCCGTTTTCGTAGCCCGCGTCGAAGGTCAGGTACAGCACCTTTCCCCCGTCCGCATCCACATAGGCCCCGCCCAATTCCCGCAGGCGCTCCGCGCTCAGGGGCCCCGCAGGGGGCTGGCCCTCCACGGGAAAGGACAGCCCCCAGCCCGCAGTCGCAACCGTCCGCTGCCCCGCCAAAATCATACATCCGCAGAGCAGAACCGCCGCCCCAAGGACAATCAGATTCCATCGTTTCATAAGCATCCCTCCGCCAAGAGGGTATGCACCCCAGCGGGAATTTTGCGTAAAAGCTCCAGAGAAATCCCTTCCCCCGGGGGGAAGGTGGCCCGCGTCAGCGGGTCGGAAGAGGAATGCGGGCAACAAACCTGAAAGCTTGCACAACATCGCAGACCTACACCTTGGTTGAATATAAGATTCAAGCAAGCCGTAGGTCTTCACGTTTCTAGTTATCGGACATTACCTCCCGCATTCCTCTTCAGTCACCGCCTTTCGGCGGCGACAGCTTCCCCCCGGGGGAAGCGTTTGGGCGCTCCCGCGCCATTTCTTCTTTATCCGTTTCGAGCAAAAACGAGGGCCGAGGCCCTCGTTTGGTTTACATTTCTTCCCCAGCCGGTTCCCCGTCTGCCCCGGGCGCTTCGTCCTCCTCGGGATCGGGGGGCAGGGTCTGCGCGGTGCACAGGCTGCCCGTCGCCCACAGAACGGATGCCAGATAGAACTCCCGCTGGAAGTCCCCGGACAGCGCCGCCGCGGCGCAGACTGCCGCCATCAGGCCCGTGGTCAGAAGCCTTTTCCGCTGGATGATATTTGCATCGCAGCAGGTGCGGTGGAAGGAGCACAGCATCAGCGCCACCCCCGCCAGAAGCTGGTAGGCGTAGTCATGCAGCTGGGGATCGGCGCTCCAGAGCCGGTAATTGTTCACCAGCATCGTCATATAAAACAGGCAGATCACGCCGCCGAAGATGCACACCGGCCTTTTTCCGAACAGCCGGTACACGCCCAGCACTGCCATGCTCACCGAAGCAGCCCACGGCAGATATCTTCCTGCGGCATCCATCAGCGTCTGCACGGGCGCCGCCAGTACAGCGGGATCCGTCCCCGGATCCAGACCGGGGATCGCCCGGACCAGCACCAAGCCGGCGGCGATCATCAGGATGCCTGCGGTGTTGCTTTCCGGGAAATTGTCTTCGTAGGTGCCTTCGCCGCCGACGGTGCGCACCGTCCAGAGCAGCAGCGCCGCAAAGGCGATGCCCACGGCCCACAGCAGGATCCCCTCCAGTGAGCCACGGATCAGCAGACCCTTATCGTCGATGCAGTTTTCCAGCAAGGATCGGCACAGCGCCAGTGAGCCAAGGCCCGCCGCAGCGGCTCCGCCGTAAAAGATCAGTCGGTTTCGTAACGTATGCATTTCATGCCCTCCAAATTTCAACGGGTCTATTATACATAATCTTTCCGCGGATTTCCATAGTGTTTGCAAAAAATTCACGGCTGCACCCTTGCCACTTTCGAATTCCGGCGATATAATAGTTTTATTGCCAAAATTGGAGGGATTTTCTTGCTTTTGAATCTGATCTACAGTCTTTCTGCGCTGTTTGCCTCGGTGCTGTGCGCGCTGACCGTGGGTTTCGGCAGTCTGTGGACGCTGATCGTGTGGCCGCTGGGCTTTGTGCTGGGCTTTGCGCTCTGCGCCGCAGTCTGCGTGATCGCGGTGTGGATCCCCGCCCGCCGGGCCGATCCCGACGCGGAATCCGGCGGTGATGACCCCTACATCCGCGCCGTCGTCAAGCTCTACGCCCCTGCGGTCTTCCGGATCCTCGGCTGCCGCATCCACACGGAGGGCACCGGGAAGCTTCCCAAGGAGGGCCGCTTCCTGCTGGTGTGCAACCATATGGGCAACCTCGATCCCGGCATCCCCCTGACGGTCTTCCCCGATGCCCAGCTGGGCTTCATCTCCAAAAAGGAAAACCGCACCATGCCCATCATCGGGCCCCTGATGCCGAAGATCCAGTGTCAGTTCCTCGACCGTGAAAATGACCGGGCGGCTCTGAAGACCATCCTCAAGTGCATCTCCATCCTCAAAGAGGACAAGGCCTCCATCGGCGTCTTCCCCGAGGGCGGCGTCATCCGCGACGGCAAGCTTTTGCACCACTTCCGCCCCGGCGTTTTCAAGATCGCCCAGAAGGCAAACGTGCCCATCGTGGTCTGTACCATCAACGGCACCCAGAATATGCAGGCCAACGCCAAGGCCGGAAAGAAAACCGATGTCCATTTCCATCTGCTGGAGGTCATCCCCCCGGAGGAGCTCAAGGGCATCCCCACCACCCAGATCGCCGACCGGGTCCACGCCATCATGGCCGCCGACCTCGGCCCGGAAAACGTGGCCGACTGATTCCGGAATCCCCGACTATGTTCGGGGATTTCTTTCTGCGCAACCAGTTGCAATCCCTCTGTAAAAACGCTATAATATACCCATCCGATCTGACAACTGCCAAAGGAGGAACAACCATGATCCGCACAGAAGCATTGGAAGAATACGCAAAAGCCCTGAAGCTGGGTCTGAAGGAGGCCCGGGAGTGTCAGGCGAAGAACCTGAGCCCCAATCCGGAGGTCCTGCATCAGGTGGCCGGTGAGCTGGCTGCGGACAGCAGCATCCGCATCGGTCTGGCAGACATCCCCGCCCACCGGATCGTGGGCACCAAGACCGCGGGCCGCATCTCCGCCTTTTCCCCCAGCTTTCTGCCCCTGCTGGGCCGGGACACGGAATTCGCCATGAAATGGGTGGACCTGTGCGCCGCCCATCTGACCGAGGGCATTCGCGAGCCCATCGTCTGCTACGAATACTACGGCAACTTCTACGTACAGGAGGGCAACAAGCGGGTCAGTGTCCTGCGCTACTTTGAGGCCCCCCGGATCTGCGGCATCGTCCACCGGGTCATGCCCGCCCCCAGCGAGGAGCCCCGGTACAAGGCCTATCTGGAATTCATCGATTTTTACAAGTGTACCGCCATGTATGACGTCCAGTTCACCGTCCCCGGCTGCTATGCCCGGCTGTGCAGTGCCGTGGGCATTCCCTGGGGCGAAAAATGGACCACCGACGATGTGCGCCGGTTCCGGGCCTATTTCCAGTATTTCCGGGAGGCATTCATCGCCCTCGGCGGCGAAGCACTGACCGTCTCTCCCGAGAATGCCCTGCTGGTCTACCTTGAGGTCTACGATTTCGCCGACCTCGGCAAAGTCAGCAGCGCCGAGCTCAGGGACCGGCTGCAGAAAACGTGGAAAAACATCGAAGCCCGCGCCTTCCAGAAGCCCGCGGTCAAGACCGAGCCCCCTGCCGCTTCCTCAGTCAACCCTGCCAGACTGCTGAGCCAAATGATCGTCGGCGGAGAGCGCCTGAACGTGGCCTTTGTCCACAACCGCACCGCCGCCGCATCTCCTTGGACGAGAGGCCACGAGGCCGGCCGGATGCATCTGGAAAACGTCTTCGGCCAGAACATCGCGGGCCAGAACCTTGTAAGCCAGAAGGTCACCTGCCGCAGCTACTTCTGCGCGGACACCCCCGGAGAGAGCGAGGCCATTCTGGCAAAGGCCGTCGACGAGGGTGCCGATGTCATCTTCGCCACCTCGCCGCTGCTCATCGGACCCAGCCTGAAGCTCTCCGTACAGTATCCCAAGGTGCGCTTTTTGAACTGCTCGCTGGATATGCCCTATTCCACTGTGCGGACCTACTATCCCCGGGTCTACGAGGCGAAGTTCATCACCGGCGCCATCGCCGGTGCCATGGCGAGGAACAACCGCATCGGCTACGTGGGCACCTATCCCATCCACGGCGAGCCCGCCGCCATCAACGCCTTCGCCCTGGGTGCCCAGCTGACCAATCCCCGGGCCAAGATCGAGCTGAAGTGGTCCTGTCTCAAGGGCAACCCCACCAAAGAGCTCTTCAGCAGCGGCATCCGGGTCATCTCCAACCGGGATACCCCCGATGAGGATCGGATCTACACCGACTTCGGCACCTATTTCTACAACGAGGAGGGCAAAGCCGTGGCTCTGGGCTCCCCCGTCTGGAAGTGGGGCAAACTTTACGAGCAGGTCATCCGGGCCATCCTCAACGGCTCCTGGGACTCCGATAAGAGCAAGCAGGCCGTCAACTACTGGTGGGGCATCAAGTCCGGCGTCATCGACGTGGCGCTGACCGACTCCCTGCCCGCAGGCGTGCGGTATCTGGCCGAGATGCTCCGCACCGGGCTGATCGAAGGCCGGATCGACCCCTTCCATCGGCCCATCCGGGATCAGAACGGCGTTCTGCGCAATGACGGTACCCACACCTTCACCCCCGACGAGCTCATCGCCATGGACTGGCTGGCGGACAATGTGGTGGGCCATATCCCCACCCTCGACGAGGTCATCCCCGCGTCGAAAGCCACCGTCCGGCTGCTGGGCGTGTTTCAGGAGGATGGTCCATGAAAATACTTGCCCTTTCTGACGAAGAGCTGATGGAATTCTGGGACTATTATGTCCCCGGACGGCTGAAGCCCTACGACCTGATCCTCTCCTGCGGCGACCTGAAAGCGGCATACCTGACATTTGTGGTCACGCTGGCCCGGGCGCCGGTGATGTACGTCCACGGCAACCACGACACCGGCTACGTCGTCACCAAGCCCGAGGGCTGCGACTGCATCGACGGAAAGATCGTGGAATACCGGGGGCTTCGGATCCTCGGTCTGGGCGGGTGCCTCTGGTACCGGCCCGGCGACCACCAGTACACGGAGGAGGAGATGGAAAAGCGCATCCGCAGGCTCAAGTGGGAGATCGCCAAATACGGCGGTGTGGATATCATCGTCACCCACGCGCCCCCCAGAGGCGTGGGCGACAGCGAAGACCCGGCCCATCAGGGCTTCGAGTGCTTCCTCGACCTGATCGACACCTACCGGCCCAAGTACCTCCTCCACGGCCATGTCCACATGAACTACGGCATGCACATCCGGCGGGAGCTGGAGTACCACGGCACCAAGGTCATCAACTGCTGCGGAAAATTCGTCCTCGATATCCCCGACGGGCAGATCGGCAATTGGAAGAAGCCGATCCTCGCGGAACGAATCAAATACTTCCTGCAAAAGTAGGGAACGGCTATGGCCGTTCCGCGGTAAACACGAACCAATCTGCACCATGTCCGGCGAATTTACAGTGGGTTACCGCTTCGCCCTGCCGCGTGCAGACAGGGAAGTGCGTCCTGCGGAACGGTCATAACCGTTCCCTACGGCCCTATTGCGAGGCAATCACACAAATTCCACAAGAAACCCCGCCCGAAATTCCCGGTTTTTTATCATAAAAACAGTTGACAAACGAACAAAACCTGATATAATAATCTGGTCTGCGAATGCGGACAACTCTTTGCTCCCGGCGCGACCGGGGGCCATCAAGACCATAAGGAGGTGCAAACAACATGGCTAAGATCACCGGTAAGTATGAGGTGCTCTACATCATCGACCCCACTCTGGGCGAGGAGGGCATCGCAGCACTTGTGGAAAAGTTCAAGGCAATGGTGGAAGCGGAGGGTACTCTGACCAACATTGACGAGTGGGGCAAGCGTCGCCTGGCCTATCTGGTCAACGACATGGCCGAGGGCTACTACGTTCTGATGAACTTCGAGTCCAAGCC
>JAFWAZ010000005.1 GCA_017507425.1 Oscillospiraceae bacterium
TGCCTGCGGCAGACAAATTCCACACTTGCAGCCTGAGAAGTATTTTCTGTCAGGTACACGCCCCGACAGAAAATGATTTAGAATTCATTTGCCGCTAACGCGGCAAACTCTGCGAGGCTTTTTCTACAGTCTGAAATCCGCCCGAAAGGGCGGATTCTTCTTGATTATACAGCATAAGGAGTTTCATTCATGTTCCATCTGTTACTGACTATTATCTACCTTTCCTTTATCAGCCTCGGCCTTCCTGACGGTCTGCTGGGTGCTGCATGGCCCACCATTTACCCGGAGCTGTCCGTGCCCGTATCCTATGCAGGCATTCTGTTCGCCATCATCTCCGGCGGCACCGTGGTTTCCAGTCTGCTCAGCGATTGGCTGACCTTCCGGCTTGGAACCGGCAGGGTCACGGCGATCAGTGTATGTATGACGGCGGCGGCCCTGTTTGGCTTTGCCTCCAGCGATTCGTACTGGATGCTCTGCCTGTGGGCGATCCCCTACGGTCTGGGCGCCGGCAGCGTCGATGCCAGCCTGAATAACTATGTAGCTCTGCACTACACCAGCCGCCACATGAGCTGGCTGCACTGTATGTGGGGCGTCGGAGCCACCGTAGGACCCTACATCATGGGTGCTGTCCTCTCCGGCGGCGGCCACTGGAGCGGGGGCTACCGCATGGTGGGCTTCATCCAGCTGGCGCTGACCGCAGTGCTCTTCCTGAGTCTGCCCCTGTGGAAGGGACGCCCCAAAACCGAGGAAGGGGGTGCGGCAAGGCCGCTGCCTTTGAAAGAGGTCATTGCCATCCCCGGTGCAAAGCAGATCATGGTGACATTCTTCTGCTACTGTGCTTTGGAGCAGAGCACCGCCCTGTGGGCCAGCTCTTATCTGGCTCTGTACAAGGGGGTTCCGGCGGATACTGCCGCTTTTTTTGCAAGCATGTTTTTCATCGGCATCACCGCCGGACGGGCACTGAACGGATTTCTGACCATGAAGTTTACCGATACCCAGCTCATCCGCATGGGCCAGTGGGTGATCCTGTCAGGCATCTGCGCCATGCTCCTGCCTCTGGGCAATACAGCTGCCATAGCAGGACTCATCCTCATCGGTCTGGGCTGCGCTCCCATTTACCCCTGCGTGATCCACTCCACCCCGGCGCATTTCGGTGCCGAGCATTCTCAGGCCCTGATCGGCGTTCAGATGGCCAGCGCCTACATTGGCAACTGCCTGATGCCGCCCCTGTTCGGCCTGATCGCCAACCACATCCATGTAGCCCTGCTCCCGCTGTACCTGCTCCTGATCCTCAGTTTGATGGTATTTATGCATGAGAAAATGCTGAGAACTGTTTCGTAAAATGTATGTAAAATTTCTATGGCAGCTTGAATTATTCTCTGAGAATCGATACTATATGTAAAAAACGAAAGAGGTGTCGATATGATCTGGTGTGTAGAGGACGATTCCAGCATCCGGGATATTGAGGTGTATGCCCTGAGTTCCACAGGCTTTGAGGCACGGGGCTTTGAGGACGGCGACAGCTTTTGGGATGCACTGCAATCCGAGAAGCCGGAGCTGGTGGTGCTGGATGTGATGCTCCCCGGCAAGGACGGCGTGACCCTGCTCAAAATGATGAAGGCATCCGAGGCGCTTCGGGAGATTCCTGTCATCATGGCCACCGCCAAGGGCAGCGAATACGATAAAATTCAAAGTCTGGACTTAGGTGCGGACGATTACTTAGTCAAGCCCTTTGGCATCATGGAGATGGTCAGCCGGGTGAAGGCGGTGCTGCGCCGGTGCAAACCGAAGCAGGACGATCGTTCTCTGAAGCTCGATGGCCTTGTGCTGAATCCCGACGAACATACTGTTACCGTTGATGGGGAACGGGTGATTCTGACCTATAAGGAATACGAGCTTCTCCATCTGTTCCTTTCTCAGCCGGGCATTGCATTTACAAGAGAGCAGCTGCTGTCGAATGTCTGGAACACCGAATTCTTGGGCGAGACACGAACGGTGGATATGCACATCCGCACCCTGCGGCAGAAGCTGGGAGCCTACGGTCATATCATCGAAACGGTCCGCAATGTGGGCTACCGACTGGAGAACAAGCATGACAAGTAAGATTTTCCGCTCTACAGTTTTTGTTGCGGTGGTTGTCCTGCTGTGCAGTCTGGGTGTTGTGATGGGGGTTTTATACAACCATTTCACCGGGGTGCAGATCCAGCAGCTCAAGGACGAGCTGAGTCTGGCCGTCACCGGCACGGAGCAGTATGGCAATGCGTTTTTGGAAAATGTGGAAGCTGACCGCTTCCGCATCACATGGATCGACGCTGACGGCACGGTGCTGTTCGATACGCAGGCAGATCAGTCCGCCATGGAGAATCATGCAGACCGTGAGGAGATCCGGGAGGCCATGGAGCATGGCTCCGGCAGTGCGGTGCGGAATTCCTCCACCATGACGGAGCAGACCTTTTACGAAGCACAGCGGCTCCGGGACGGGACGGTGCTGCGCATTTCCGCCAATCAGGCCTCTGCTTGGGCGCTGATGATGGATCTGCTGTGGCCGATGATCCTGATCGCCGTGCTGGCCATCGGCCTTTCCGCATTGCTTGCCCGGAGAATGGCGACCAAGATCGTGGAGCCGCTGAACAGGCTGGATCTGGAGCAGCCCCTCTCCAACGATACCTATGATGAGCTGTCGCCCCTGCTGCGCCGGATCAACCAGCAGCATTTGCAGATCGACGCCCAGATGCGCAAGCTCCGGCGCAAGGCCGATGAATTCATCCAGATCACCTCCCATATGCAGGAGGGTCTGGTGGTGCTGGACAAGGAGACGAACATCCGCTCCATCAATTCCGCCGCAATGGAGATTTTTCGCACGGATGAAGCCTGCGTGGGCGGCAGCTTCTTTCAGATCAACCGCAGCAATGCCCTGCGGCAGACCCTGAATGACGCTCTGGATCACGGCCACGGAAGCACCGTACAGGAAATCGAGGGGCGGGCCTATCGCTTCGACATGAGCGGCATCAAATCGGAGGGGAATCTCCTGGGTGCGGTGATTCTGGCGGTGGATGTGACCGAGGCGCAGAACGCCGAGCAGCTCCGCCGGGAGTTCTCCGCCAATGTATCCCACGAGCTGAAAACGCCCCTGCAGGGCATCATCGGCAGTGCAGAGCTGCTGGAAAGCGGACTGGCGAAGCCGGAGGATCAGCCCCGGTTCCTCGGTCATATCCGCAGGGAAGCATCCCGGTTGGTAGCTTTGATCGAGGACATCATCCGCCTGTCCCAGCTGGACGAAGGCGTGGAGCTGCCCACGGAGCCTGTGGATATTTTGGCTTTGACCGAGGAAGTCAAGGCAAGTCTCCAGCCCAGCGCAGAAGAAAAGCATGTGCGCATCGCCGTTTCCGGCGCAGGCTTCTGCGTGGTGGGTGTCCGCAGAATGCTTCAGGAGATCCTTTACAATCTCTGCGACAACGCCATCAAGTACAATGTTCCCGGCGGCAGCGTGACCGTCCATGTGGAAAACAGCCGTCTGGTTGTCAGCGATACGGGCATCGGTATCCCGCCGGAGCATCAGGGCTGCATTTTCGAGCGGTTCTACCGGGTGGACAAGAGCCACTCCAAGGCCTCCGGCGGCACCGGTCTGGGGCTCTCCATCGTCAAGCATGCAGCCGCCTACCATAAGGCGGAAATCCAGCTGGAAAGCACGCCCGGTAACGGAACAACGATCACAATTCAATTCTGACCTTGACCGCACCCATTTCGGGTGCGGTCTTTCACTTTACATAGATTTTACTTATGTTTTGCAAAGCCTCTATGGTTTTTACAAATGGCAAAATCTATAATGGAAGCTGTCAAAATAATACGAATTCGTAAAGGAGAATTCCAATGACAGCTTATATTTTCAAGATCATCACGCTGCTGGGCGGTCTGGCCCTGTTCCTGTTCGGCATGGACGTGATGGGCAAGGCTCTGGAGCGTCAGGCCGGCGGCAAGCTGCAGACTGTTCTGGCGAAGATGAGCTCCAATGTGTTCAAGGGCTTCCTGCTGGGTCTGGGTGTCACCGCGGTGATCCAGAGTTCGTCTGCAACCACGGTTATGGTGGTGGGCTTCGTCAACTCCGGCATCATGACCCTGAAGCAGGCGGTCGGTGTCATCATGGGCAGCAATATCGGTACCACCGTCACCGCGTGGATCCTGTCCCTGTCCGGTCTGGAGGGCGACAGCTTTATCATCAAGCTCTTCAAGCCCTCCACACTGGCACCCCTCATCGGCATCATCGGCGTGGTGATGTACATGGGCAAAAACGAGAAGCGCAAGGGCATCGGCACCATTTGTCTTGGCTTTCTGGCGCTGATGACCGGCATGGACATCATGGGCGACAGCATGGAATTTTTGGAGAGCGAGCCTTGGTTTGCCCAGCTGATGATCTCCTTCTCCAATCCCGTCGTCGGCATCCTGTTCGGTGCGGGCTTGACCGCCATCATTCAGTCCTCCTCTGCATCCGTCGGCATTCTGCAGGGCCTGTGCGGCACCGGTGTTGTCACCTACGGCGCAGCCATTCCCATCATTCTGGGCCAGAATATCGGTACCTGCATCACCGCCATCATGGGTGCGATTGGCGCAAACCGTAATGCCCGCAGAACCGCAATGGTTCATCTGCTGTTCAATGTGGTGGGTGCTGTCATGTTTGCTGTGGTCTTCTATGGCTTGGGAATGATCATCGAATGGCAGTTTCTGGGAGATACCGTGCAGGCATGGGACATCTCTCTGATCCATACAGCCTTTAATGTGGTGGCTACTGCTGTGCTGATGCCCATGAACGGCCTGCTGGTGAAGCTTGCTTACCTGTTCATCCCCGCCGAGCACACCCCTCAGAAGGAGGAACTTCTGG
Source organism: Oscillospiraceae bacterium (assembly GCA_017507425.1). Lineage (GTDB taxonomy): Bacteria > Bacillota > Clostridia > Oscillospirales > Oscillospiraceae > Faecousia. Next base: position 4,877 of record JAFWAZ010000005.1, read on the forward strand.
ACGAGCGTCTGCTGGCAACCCCCGCCGTTGCGGTTCAGCGTGCCCATGAGATCGCAGGTGAAATGGCCGCAGATGCCTCCAAGGCCATGCACTTGGCTATGGGGCTGACCAAAAAATTTGATGCATCCGTCATGGAGCAGGTCGCAGCATTGGAGGACAAAACTGACCGCTACGAGGATGCGCTGAACACCTATCTCGTCAAGCTCTCCGGCATGAATCTGTCCGTCCATGATAACCGCATCCTCAACACCCTGCTCTACACCGTGTCCGACATCGAGCGGATGGCAGACCATGCCGTGGCGATTGCCAAGGCCGCTCTGGAAATGGAGGAAAAGAAGATCGAGTTTTCCTCTCAGGCAAAGGGCGAGCTTGCGGTTTTGGAGCAGGCTGTGCTGGATATCGTAGATCGCACCGTTGCAGCCTATGGCAGCTTCAATCTGGGTAACGCCGTGAAGATCGAGCCTCAGGAGCAGGTGGTTGACGCACTGGTCCGTGAGGTCAAGTCCCGTCATGTGCGCCGCCTGAGAGATGGCCTGTGCACCGTGGAATACGGCTTCGTGCTGGACGATCTGCTGACCGCCTGCGAGCGCACCGCAGACCACTGCTCCAACATCGCCGTGGAAATGCTGCAGGTCTCCGAGGGCAAGCTGGAAGCCCACGAATACCTGAGCGCCCTGAAAGCCGGCGAGCTCCACGAGAGTGCCGCTTTCTCCGAGCGATTCGCCCGGTATAAGGCCCAGTACGCATTCCCCGAAGAAGGATAAATCACTTTTCTGCGGTACTTCGGTGCGAATACGATATGATACTGACACCGATAGCTGGAATGTGCTGTATGCTTTACCTCGTTCTTCATTGAAAAAAACCTCCTTGTTACTTGTCTGTGATGCGGTCGCCAAATCATCACTACCGTAACATGGAGGTTTTTATTTGCCACGACTTTTTTACCCACCCCTGGCAGAACCAGGGGGTTATATTAAGCCTAAAGGCATTCAAAAAGCGGAGCATCCCAATATAGGGATGCCCCTTTTCACAGATTTCAGAAGATCAGATAATCCTGAAGATTTGGCCCGTACGAAGTGCGTGGTATGAGAGACCGAGCAGAACTGCGGTGGGGCATATCCAGAGGGTGAATACATAGCAGCGGTGACCGTATGAAGGCAAAGTCTTGTTCGGTATGCATGAGTCCGGCATATTCACCAAAATCAACATCTGATTTTGGTTGGATGACCAATTGCACAAGATTGATCACCGGTGTATAATATGCCCAACAAACAAATACAGGGGAGCTTGTGAAGCAGGCTGAGAGGAAGTAATCGAACTTCGACCCTTTAACCTGATGCGGATAATGCCGCCGTAGGAAGTCATCACACGCATGATTTTTACAGGAGGAACCGCCGGGTTTCTCCTGTTTTTTGTTTACAATCAAATAGCGGGGAGCTTGCAGACAGGCTGAGAGGAAGGTGTGCCCTTCGACCCGGAAACCTGATTTGGATAATGCCAACGTAGGGACTTTGCAAGGATTACGGGAAACGCCAGATCGGAGTTTCCCGTTTTATGATGGAAAGGAGGTCAAAACACATCCCGTGTGTGCGGGCGGATGGAAGGGGAGCGCCTTTTATCTTGTATGTAAGCGATGGGAACCCGTGTTTCGGGGTGAGAGGGGAAAATCGATTCCCGACCGAGCGAAGCCAATGCTTCGTATCATACCTGAAAAGAGGAAACCAATATGAGAAACACAAAACATCTTCTGAAGCTCGTCACCCTTTCCATGCTCGTCGCTCTGGGCGTGGTAATCTCCCCCATCCTCCGGGTGGAGGGCATGTGCCCCATGGCCCACTTCATCAATATCGTCTGCTCCGTGTTCTTAGGCCCTTGGTATTCCCTGCTGTGCGCCAGCCTCATCGGCATCATTCGGATGATGCTCATGGGCATCCCGCCCATCGCCCTGACCGGTGCCGTCTTCGGAGCCTTCCTGTCCGGCGTGTTCTACCGGGCTTCCAAGGGCAGGATCATCTTTGCCGTGCTGGGTGAGATCCTCGGCACCGGCGTCATCGGTGCCATCCTATCCTACCCGGTGATGACCTTCCTGTGGGGCAAGGAGGGCCTGAGCTGGCTGTTCTATGTGCCCTCGTTCATCTGCGGTACCCTCATCGGCGGCAGCATCGCCTATGTGTTTCTGCGCAAGTTCGCCGCAAACGGCATGCTGGCCCGGATTCAGACCATGCTGGGCTCCGAGAGCTACCTGGATCAGACCAGCGTCCTCTCCAACACCCTGACCGTCGCCGCCTTCGGAGCCATCCTCTTCATGGTCATCGAGCTGGCATCCGACATTTTCGAGCTCACCGGCGCACTCTGGGACAAGCTCTCTTACATTTCACTGGCCGTCTGCACCGCAGCAGCCATCCTTTATTTCATCGCAAAGCAGGTGAAAACACGCCATGCAGCAAACAATCCGTAACATCCGTCAAACCGTACGGGATCAGAAACCGCTGATCCACTGCATCACCAACCCCATCTCCATCCACCAGTGTGCCAATGCCATTCTGGCCATCGGCGCCCGGCCCATGATGGCGGAGCATCCAAAAGAAGCAGCCGAGATTACCCGGACAGCCGGCTCGCTCATGCTGAATCTGGGAAACATCACCGATGCCCGGATGGAGTCGGTTTTGATTTCCGCAGAAGCAGCGCAGGAACAGGGAATTCCGTTCCTGCTGGATGCCGTAGGGATCGCCTGCTCCACATTGCGGCGGGAATATGTCCAGGGTTTGCTGAGCAGGGCAGTGCCTACCGTCATCAAGGGAAATTATTCGGAGATTCTGGCATTGTATCAGCAGTCTTACCATTCTTCGGGCGTGGATGCCGACTCCGCCTTGGATATCCGAACCGTCGATCACGCCGCCGCGTCTCTGGCCCGGAGCCTGAAAACGATCCTTCTGGCCAGTGGCAGGGTGGACATCGTGACAGACGGGACCCGCCTCTATCATATCCACAACGGCACGCCCCAGCTCTCCCAAGTCACCGGCACCGGCTGCCTGCTGGGTGCGCTGTGTGCGGCGTACCTTTCCGCAAAGCCCGGTCTGGAGGCCGTCCTCACCGGCTGCGGTGTTCTGGGGATCTGCGGCGAGCTGGCCCGAACGGACCGGGGCACGGGCACATTCCTTTGCAGTCTGATGGATGCCCTGTCCACCCTGACGGATGCAGATCTGGAACAACATCTCATACTGACTCTTGATTAAACTGGAGGAGATCGACCTTGAAGAAACTTGACACGAGCCTGTATTTCATCACCGACAGCACCGGATTTTCGGAGGAAGAATTCCTTCGCCGGATTGAAGGGGCCCTTCAGGGCGGCGTGACCCTCCTGCAGCTCCGGGAAAAGGACAAAACCACCCGGGAATACCTGGAGCTGGCCCGGAAGGTCCATGCCCTGACGAAACGATACGGCGTCCCCCTCATCATCGACGACCGGCTGGACATCGCCATGGCCATTGACGCAGAAGGCGTCCATCTTGGCCAGAGCGACCTGCCCATTGATCTGGCCCGGAGGATTTTGGGCCCGGACAAGCTCATCGGCGCCACCGCCAAGACCGTTCATCAGGCACTGGAAGCCTATGAACAGGGTGCAGATTATCTCGGTGTCGGTGCCATCTATCCCACCACCACGAAGGTGAAGACCGTTCTCACGTCCACCGATACCCTCCGTGATATTTGCAGGGCCGTCCCCATTCCCGTCAACGCCATCGGCGGTCTGAACAGGGATAACATCGATGCTTTGGCAGGCATCCCCATCGGCGGCATCTGCGTGGTTTCTGCCATCATGAAAGCAGAGGACCCCAAAAAAGCAGCTATGGAACTGAAAGCCCACGCAAAGGAGCTGCGGCTGATCTAAGCAAACAAGCGGCACATTGGGGGCACCACCTTATGCCGCTCTAAATAACGATGCTGAAATGCGAAAGGAGCAAAACATGAAACGAAAAACAGCATTGACCATTGCAGGCAGCGACAGCAGTGGAGGCGCCGGAATTCAGGCGGACATCAAAACGATGACTGTGAACGGTGTTTACGCCATGAGTGCCGTGACGGCACTCACCGCCCAGAACACCACCGGCGTCCGGGCGATTCAGGAAAGTACCCCGGAATTTTTGAAGCAGCAGATCGATGCGGTCTTCGAGGATATTTACCCCGATGCTGTGAAAATCGGCATGGTGGCATCCAGTGAGCTGATCCGGATCATAGCAGACCGACTGAGGTACTACGAAGCAGCAAACATAGTAGTCGACCCGGTGATGGTGGCAACCTCCGGCTCGGCGCTGATGAAGACCGATGCCCTGCAGACCCTGATCGACGAACTGCTTCCGATTGCAGCCGTCGTCACCCCCAACATCCCCGAAGCTCAGGCGCTTTCCGGCCTGACCATCGAAACCAAGACGGATATGGAGTCGGCAGCAAAAAAGATCGGCGACAGCCATGGCTGCGCCGTTTTGCTGAAAGGCGGTCACAGCATCAACGACGCCAATGACCTTTTATACGCCAATGAAGCCTTTATCTGGTTCGAGGGCAAGCGGATCAGCAATCCCAACACCCACGGCACCGGCTGCACCCTCTCCAGCGCCATCGCCGCCAACCTTGCCAAGGGTTTTACCCTTGCTGAATCCGTCCGACGGGCCAAGGACTACATCTCCGGCGCTCTGGCCGCCATGCTGGATTTGGGCCACGGCAGCGGACCCATGGATCACGCCTTCCTTTTCTCCGATATTTCCACAAATTTGGAAGAAAGCGACATAGCCGGACTGTAGTGGGGCATTGTCAGAGGGTTGCGTACATAGCAGCGATGACGATTTGATAAAGAAACAGCTGACAGGAACAAAAACCTGTCAGCTGTTTGTCCTTATTTCCGATTACGGATACATGCGTACCGGAGCAAAAATACTCCCCGCCCGCTGTCCATCAGGCGGGGAGCAGTAAGGAGATGCACCTGCAAGGTGCGGTTGGGTTATTCCACAGTATCGTCGGTGACGGTGCGCATGGCTTCCTCCATGCGCATACCGTTGGCCACAGCCTGCTTCCGTGGGGGACTCGCCGCTTACGCGGCGAATCCCCTCTGTCTGAAACCGTCTCTCCGATCGTGACGCTTTATGTTCCATCAGAGAGACGCGGTTCCCCTACTCAGCCCAGAAGTGCGGCAGCCTGATCGGCAGTCATGGTGTAGGTCTTCTCGCCCATCTGGCCGTAGTTGACGGTGATATCCAGACCGCCCTCGGCATTTTCAGCGATGGCGGCGGTGTAGTCGCCCATCTCGAGAACCAGGCTGCCATCGGCCACGGACCAGGTGCCGTCCACCAGAGTCTGCTCGTAGTTGGTCCAGCCGGTGCGCAGGGTGCCGTCGGCATTCAGGTACAGGATGAAGGGCTTGCCCTCGGTGGAGGAAGCGATCTCCAGCTTCACAGCCTCGCCTGCGGGCTCGGCGGCGCCGCCCAGCAGGGCAGCGGCCTGATCGGCAGTCATGGTGTAGGTCTTCTCGCCCATCTGGCCATAGTTGACGGTGATATCCAGACCGCCCTCGGCGTTCTCAGCCACGGTGTAGCCGTAGTCCATTTCCAGAGTCAGCGCGCCGTCCGCCACAGACCACTTGCCGTCCAGCATGGTCTGCTCGTAGTTGGTCCAGCCGGTGGTCAGCGTGCCGTCAGCCCGGAACTCCAGCACGAAGGGCTTGCCCTCCTGAGAGGAGGCGATCTCCAGCAGGATGTTCTCGCCTGCGGGCTCCTGAGTCTGGGACTGCTCCTCGCTGTCGGCAGAGGGGATGTACATACCCCAAGGCTCGATGACGGTCTTCAGAGCACCCAGCTTCACGGTGAAGCCGGTCTCGGTGACATAGAAGGTGGGGGTGGCGGCGTTGAAGCTGGTGGCCAGCCACTGGGAGAAGCCGCTGCCGTTCTGCAGGTCAAACTGCATATGGGAGCCGTTGTTGTTGGCGTACATATAGCCCAGACCAACCTCGCCGGAGACGATGTCATAGGTCTGCTCGGGGGCGGACTCGTCAGGGGCGATGCCCTTGTCGGTGTCCTTGATCACATACTGGCCGTAGCCGAACAGGGAGCCGGTGGTCTGCTCCACGTTGTTGGAGTTGGTGGCGTGGGAATACAGATAATAGGTGCCGTCCTCCAGCGTAACCAGAGTCTTGTAGGTCACGCGGCCCTGCAGCACGGAGCTGGTGTAGACCTTGCGGCCCTCGGGAGCGGGCAGTTCGTCCTTGGCGTCGCTCTCGCCGCCCACCACGAAGGTGCCGTCGGACATCAGAGCGACCTCCTTGGAGGCGTACTTCATGGCGTAGATCTCATCCCGGAGCTTTTCGCCGCCGGCTTCCTCAGCCGTCAGGTACTGGGCATTGTAATGGGTAAAGCTGGTACCATCGGGGTTCTGGGACAGAACCCCGATGCCGGGCTCCAGCGTCAGCATATTGCCGTCTCTGGTGTAGGAGCCAGTCATGTGGAAATACTCGGAGGTATGGGAGCTGCCGCCATTGACGGTGCGCTCATAGTAGGTCAGCTCATAGCCGCTGTCGGAGGTCAGGACCAGCAGGTCGATCTTCTCAACGGTCTTGTCGCCCTGAGTCTCCTGCGCGGTGGAGAGGTAAGCCTGCTTGTGGAAGTCATTGACCTGCTCGCCCTCGGAGGCATTTGCTTCCTCCTCCAGCTGCTGCAGGATGTTTCTGGTGCGGTTGGCATCATAGATCCCGTATACGATCCGGCTGATGGGGGCAACAACGATCAGTACCACAGCCAGCAGGACGGAGGCCAAACCGATCAGCAATTTTTTCATTTTGGGATTCATTGTTCTCCTCCTTTAGCTGTTCTGCTTCTTTTTCTTAGACTTCATCACATCCCGTGCGGTCAGCGTCAGGAACACCAGCGCCGCCAGAGAGGAGAAGATGATGCCGTCGATCAGGGAGAACTGCCACCAGTTCATGGTGCTGACGATGACGCCGTTCTCGTTCATGGCGTTGGAGTTGGCGACCGTGAAGAGGATGCGGTGGGCAGCTTCACGCATGGCCAGAACCAGATGCACATCATTGACAGCGGGATCCGCTGCATTGTACACCAGCAGCTGGTAAGCCTGCGTGGTGGTGGAGCTGCTGTCGAAGGTGTCGGTACCGGCGAGCACGCCCAGCAGGCCGTCATAGGTGCCGCGGGCATGGGCGGAGGTGGCGTAGCTGGAGCTGGTGTAGTCGGAGATACCGAAGCCCTTGCAGCCCCATTCGCCCCGGAGCACATCGGTCATCAGGCCCTCATGGGCACCGGTCCAGATCACGCCCACACGGGAGAAGGCATTCATCACGCAGTAGGCATCGCCCTCGACTACAGCATGCTCGAAGGGCTGCAGGTACAGCTCACGCATGGCCTGCTCGTTGACAAAGGTGGAAATGGCGCGGCAGTTGGTCTCGCAGTCGTTCAGGGCAAAGTGCTTCAGGAACACATACACACCCTTGGACTGGATACCCTTGACCTCCGCAGCGGCGATCTTGCCGCCAAGGAAGCCGTCCTCGGAGTAATACTCGAAGTTACGGCCGGCGTAGGCGGTGCGGTGGGTGTTCATGGCGGGGCCGTACAGGCCGGAGTAGCCGGCCCACAGGCCGTCCTCACCGATGTGCTCGCCCACCTCTTCCATCAGCTCCACATTCCAGGTGGCGGCCATGATGTTCTCGTCGGTGTAGGCGCAGAGGGTGACGGCGGAGCCGGTGATGTCGGTCAGGTTGGCAGAGAAGCCCTGGGGGCCGTTCTCGTCGTGGGTCTCGGGCTTGGAGACGGAGGGCAGATGGATGGTGCCGTGGTAGCCAACGCCGATCAGGTTGCACAGCTCCTCATAGGTGATCTGATCCAGCAGCTCCTCCCACTTGGGATCGTCGTAGCTGAGGCCGACCATGTCGGAGAGCCGGTGGTTGGTGGCGGTGGAGCCCAGGGTGGGCATCACTTCACCCTCGACCACGAACTTCTCGTACTGCTTGATGCCGGTCATTTCCTTCTGCATGGCCTCGGTCAGCTCCAGCTCCAGCTTGACGGTGGGGAAGGTGCCCTTCCAGTCGCTGCGGCTGACGCACTTCATGTTCTCGCCGCCGTAGTAGCTCAGGTCGCCGCTCTGGAAGCGGTTGACGATGGGCTCGCCGGTGGCTGCGGAAACGGAGTAGGTTTCGGTGTCCATGTCCTCGTGCCAGGTGTGGACCAGAGAGGCATCGCCGGTGGAAGTGGTCTTGTGACCTGCGGCCACCATGCCGGTGTGGCCCTGAGCAGCCAGAATGTTGTTCAGCGCATCATGGGCATCGGTGCCGATGGTCAGGTAGTAGTCGCCCTCGTCCATGATGTAGGTGCCTGCGCCGTAGGTGTCGTAGGTGCGGAACTCCTCCTTGTCCACGGTGATGGTCACCGTCTCGGAGGCGCCGGGCTCCAGCTTCTCGGTCTTGTCGAAGCCGCACAGTTCCACGGCAGCCTTTTCGATTCCGTTCTGGCGGTCATAGTCGGTATACTCGGACTGGAAGTAGACCTGAACGACCTCCTTGCCCGCCACGTCGCCGGTGTTGGTGACGGTGACGGTCACGTCGATGCTCTTGCCGTCGGCAGAGGGGGTGAAGGTCAGATCGGAGTATTCGAAAGTCGTGTAGGACAGACCGTAGCCGAAGGGATAGGCCACGTCGGCCAGATAGTCATAGCCTGCGGTGTTGCCGGTGCCGGCGACGGCATCGGCATAGCGGGTCTCGTAGTAACGGTAACCCACGTAGATGCCTTCCTGATAGGCGTTGAAGAACATGTTGCCGTCCAGATCGCCGCCGGAGGAGCCGGTCATCAGGCCGCTGCCCTTCCACTTGCCGGTGGAGGCGTCATAGCTGGCGCCCAGCGCCTCGGCGTTGGACCAGATCTGGCTGTAGAAGTTGACCATGGCGGGGTTGGTGGTGTTGTCGTTGCAGTAGGTGTCCACCAGACGGCCGGAGGGCGTCTCATTGCCCACCAGAATGTCGGCCACGCCGTACAGACCAACCAGACCGGTGTAGCCGATCCACATGGCGGCGTCCACATCGGAGTCGGGTGCGGTCAGGAAATCGCACTCCAGAGGATTGGCGGAGTTGATCAGCACGATGACGGAACCGAACTGCTCCTTGGCCTTGGCGATCAGCTCCCGCTCCTGAATGGTCAGTTCCAGAGAGTTGCCGCTGCCGTTCACGGTCTCCTCGGCATTGCCCTGACTCTCCACGGTGGCAGGCAGGTCGTACATCTCACCGCCCAGACGGGACACCACCACGATGGCGGCATCGGGATACTGGGCAAAGGAGTCGGTCACGCCGCTCTGCGCGGTCAGGGTGTCCCAGGGAACCTCGTTGACCAGATAGGAGCCCTTGACGCTGCCGTCACCGCCGCGGATGGAGTTGTCGCCCTTGGCGGGATTGGTCTTGTAGGTCTCCTGCTCGGTCCAGTTCATGTAGGTCTTCCAGACGGTGTCGTTGACGGACACATCGCTGCGCTCCTCCAGAGCGGCTCTCAGGGTCAGGTAGCCGTTGGCGGATTTCAGGGAGCTGGGATACTTCTGAACATCCAGAGTCGCGTTGATGTCGGCGGAGCCGGTGCCGCAGACCAGAATGTTGGTGCTGGAGTGACCCAGAATGGTGACCTTGGCATTATTGGCCAGAGGCAGTGCGCCGTTGTTCTTCAGAAGAACCACGCCCTCCTCGGTCAGGCGCTCGGCGATCTCCTTGTCGGCCTCCTTGGCCTCCTCCATGGAGTCATACTCGCTGGCGAAGCGGTTTTCCTGTTCCTCTGCCCCGGCGGGATAGAGGGTCTTGAAGGAATTCAGACCCAGCGCCTGATTGATGATCTTGGCATAGTTGTTGGCGAAGACCCAGCCGAAGCTGAAAACCGCCACCAGAACCAAGCTGATGATCGACAGGATCAGGTGCTTGCGGGAAGAATTCGGTTTGCTTTCCTTTTTCATGTGTTTCCTCCTTACTAATTAAAAGCGGCTTTGATCTCCCTACCTGACAGCAGGAGCATTTGTCCGCTTTATTTACCTTGCAATCCGTATCATTCGGTTGTATAATGAATGATACAATCGTATCGTGAAATCCGTCAAAAAAACGTTATTAATTTCTGTAATCTTAACAACATTTGCCAGTGTATGCAATAGACGGAAACAAAAATGAAACATTCGGGAGTCATTTGTATCATGAAAGAAAGAAGCGTCACCGCAGACATCACCGATGCCCTGTTCGAGCTGCTGAAAACCAAGGAGCTGCCTCAGATCACCGTCACCGAGCTCATCAAAAGAGCCGGGGTATGCCGTGCCTCCTTTTACCGCAACTTCTATCTGACGGAGGATGTGATCCGGCAGTATGGCTCTGATATGTATGCGCAGATCAACCGTACCATTCCCCTGAACCCCGGTGGAATCTATGAGCACATTCTGGCGGTCAATACCTATTTGTATACCCAGCGGGAGCAGCTGACGCTGATCGAAAAGCGGGGCCTTTACCATCTGATGGAGGATCCGATCATGGAGCAGTGCGTCTTCCAGCTCCAGCGCCTGGGGGTCTGGAGCAACCACTATCAGGCAGAATTCTACGCCGGAGCCGTCACCCATATGCTCCGGGTCTGGGCCCGCAGCAGCTTCGCAGAATCCCCCGAAGAGATCACCCGGATCATCTACGCCCTGCTCAACCATGAGCCGATGAAAAAAATGTAGTTTGTCGCCCCACTCGCGGAAGCGCGAATTGAAATTTGGGCCGTTGCGGAAGACTCCCGCCACGATCGCCGTCTGCTCACAAGGGCGCAATATAAAACCCAAATCTACAAGTATTGACAGTAAACTTGCCGGGTTATTACATAGGATTTCCCAGTTATCGATATTCTCAAACCCATAAGCTTACCAAACACATGGTATGCCCCATTATACCCACTTGCAAAAGTGGCTATATTCACTTCAAACTTTGACATGGTGGTGTTCGATCCCACCGCCGTTTCGGCCCGATTCCAGGAAAGTATGTGCTGTACCGGGGTCAGAACATGGCGGTTGAGAACGGGGTCACTTATCGGAATGCAGAAAGCTACCTGTTATATTTATAGCAATCGTGCGCATTGCTGCAGGATACATCCCCGACCGGTACAGGTCGGGGATGTATATTTCTGCCAACTTACCTGTACGTAATGCAGCCGGAAAGCATCCGCAACCCCCACCGGGGGATATCGATAAAAATATATCAAAAAACATCCCCCCACCCGGCTTGCGGCGGCCCTTGCCGCATTTTATAATGACTGCATCAAATAACAGGAGGGAAAGCCCTATGAAGAAAACCATCTCTTTGATTATGACAGTGATCATTGCCATCGGCTTGCTGGCAGGCTGCGGTTCCGGCGAACCCGATGCCCAGAGCGGCAGAACCATCACCGATGGTTCAGGCCGTCAGGTGGAAGTGCCGGAAAAAGTGGAATCCATCGTCTGTGTCGGCGTTGGCGCGCTGCGCTACACTTGTTACATGGGTGCTGCGGATCTGGTGGTCGGTGTGGAAGATCACGAGATCACAAGGGGCATTGATCGGCTGTATAACTATGTGAATCACGAGAAATTCAAGGATCTTCCCGTTACCGGCACCAATGGTGTACCCTATGCAGAGGAAATCATCGCTGTGGCTCCTCAGGTGATCGTCATGAGCAAGTCCGCCAATGCGGATGCCGATGAGCTGCAGGCCCAGACCGGCACGCCGGTCGTGGTGATTCCGGGCAGCGATACCACTTTGGATAGCAATGCCTATGAGACGATCCGCATTCTGGGTGAGCTTTACGGCATGGAAAGCCGGGCAGAAGAGCTGACCGCTTACTTAAAGGGGATCCAGGAAGATTTAGACAGCAGAACAAGGAATATTCCCGACAGCGACAAGCCCTCTGTCTATGTGGCAGGTGTTTCCTTCCGGGGGGTGCACGGCTTTGAAGGTACGGAGGCCGAATACGGTCCATTCGAGCTGATCCACGCCAATAACCTTGCCGATACCACCGGACAGACCGGTGCCTTTGACATTGATCTGGAGCAGGTTCTAAGTTGGGATCCGGATATCATTTTTCTGGACTTTAATGGTATGGATCTGATCAACGAAAGCTTTTCCCAAAACCCGGATTACTACCATGCTTTGACTGCCGTACAGGATGGAAAGGTATTCTCTCAGATTTCCTTCCGCTCCTATGCGTCCAATCTGGATACTGCTCTGGCAGATGCCTACTATGCGGCCTGTGTTCTGTATCCCGATCAGTTTGCGGATATCGACCCGGTGGCAAAGGCCGGAGAGATCTTTGAAATGCTGCTGGGAGCCAATCCCTATGAAGACCTGAAGGAGGCCGGTTATGAATTCCGTCCCATCAAAATTGGAGAATAACTTAGACGGGCTTTATCGGAAGAATCAAGTCAAAAGCGTCAGCTTTTTGGTGATCTTAAGCGGTGTTTTGCTGCTGACGGTTCTGCTGAGCCTGCGGGCCGGTTCCTACGAAACGCCCATTGGGGAACTGGTCAAGGGGATCTTCGGGATGTCCGCTGACAGAAAAATCAATATCGTTGTGCAGAACAACCGCCTGCCCCGCATCCTCACGGCGATTCTGGCCGGTGGTGGATTAGGTCTTGCCGGGTGCATTTTGCAGGCGGTGCTGCGGAATCCTTTGGCTTCCTCCTCTACCCTGGGCGTATCGCAGGGTGCGACCTTTGGAGCTGCCTTTGCAATTGTTGTGTTGGGATTGGGTGCGACCGACCGTTTCGGTATCCCTCTGTGTGCGTTTGTCGGTTCGATTGCGGTGGCTTTGGTGATTTTGGGTCTGTCCAAGTTTCGGCAGGTATCCCCGGAGGGCATCGTTTTGGCAGGTGTGGCCATCAGTTCCATGTTCACCGGTGCGACAACGCTGATCCAGTATTTTGCGGACGAAGTCCAGCTTTCCACTCTGGTGTTCTGGACCTTTGGTGATCTCGGAAGCACCAACTGGGAAGACCTCGGAGGCATGGCCATCATTGTAGCAATTCTGTGCGTGTATTGCTTTGCTCACCGCTGGGACTACAACGCCCTCTTAAGCGGCGAGGAAACGGCCATCAGTCTGGGCATCAACGTAAAGGGGCTGACCCTTGTGGGCATGGTACTGTGCTGCTTGTGCAGCTCCGTAGTGGTTTCCAATGTAGGCCTCATCAGCTTTATCGGTCTGGTTGCACCCCATATCGTCAGGATGGTGGTGGGCAACAACCATGTGTATCTGATCCCCGGTTCTGTTTTAGGCGGTGCGGCACTGCTCCTGCTGGGCGATCTGTTTGCAAGAACAGTCATCAGCCCCGTGATCCTACCCATTGGCGCCATTACCTCTTTCCTTGGCGGTCCGCTGTTCCTTTACCTGCTGTTTAAGGGAGGTAAGAAGCAATGATGCAGATCAGAAATCTAAGCTATCATTACAAAGGCTGTCCGGAAGTGCTGAAGGATGTATCCTTTGATCTGGAGCCGGGCAAATTTCTTGCCATCTTGGGAAACAACGGCGTTGGCAAAAGCACCTTGCTCAAATGCTTTAACCACATACTGAAACCGGATTCCGGCGAGGTAATTCTGGACGGCGAGAATCTCTTGAAAGAATCGTCCCGTGAAGTGGCAAAGAAGGTCGCCTTTGTTTCGCAAAGCGTACCCAGCACCCAGATGACCGTTCACGATGTGGTGATGCTGGGCCGCAGACCCTATATGAAATGGGGTTTCACGGAAGAAGACCACACAATCGTTCACGATGCTATGCACCGGCTGGATGTGGAGGACATGCGGGGCAGATTCCTGAATCAGCTTTCCGGCGGTGAAAAACAGAAAGTCATGCTGGCCCGTGCGTTAGCGCAGCAGCCAAAGGTGCTGCTGCTGGATGAGCCCACCAGTGCGCTGGATATTCAGAATCAGTATCAGGTGCTGAAGCTGGTGCGGGAGTTTTGCCACAAGGACAATATGATCGCTGCGGTGGTGATTCACGATTTGAATCTGGCGCTGCGTTTCTGTGACCGATTCCTGCTGATGAAAGATGGACAGGTCTATCGGCATGGTGACCGCAGTATTCTCGACAGCGAAGCACTGAAAGCAGTCTATGGTGTGGATGCAAAGGTAGTAGAAATCGAGGGCCGGCACATGGTGCTGGTGGAGGAATAAGGAGGAAAAATATGAAAACTTGGCAGGATTGTGTTGCTTTTCACGGTCACGAATGCGGCGGACTGACCATCGGCTACAAGGCCAGCCTGTATGCCATCGAGCTTTTGAAGCTGGAGTTTTCCAGCGATGAACAGGTGGTCTGCATTGCGGAAAACGATGCCTGCGGTATTGACGGGATCCAGGTGATGCTGGGGTGCAGCATCGGCAAGGGGAACCTGCTGTTCCATATGCGCGGCAAGCAGGCGTTCTCCTTTTACAATCGCAAGACTGGGAAATCCGTTCGGTTGGTATTAAAACCAAAGCCTGTGGGTATGACCAGAGAGGAATCCTTTTCCTACTATCAGGCTTGCAGCCCGGAAGAGATGTTTGAGGTAAAGGAAACGACGATCCGTTTGCCCGAAACGGCACGGCTGTTCGATTCTTATGTCTGCGACTGCTGCGGCGAAACCACCGGGGCCAACTGGATCCGCCTTTCCGGTGACCGAAAGCTGTGTCTGGATTGCTATGAAAGCTATGACCGATTCGATGTTTGATACGATTTGATGGATCTGGAGAAAAAGGAACCCCCCGGCCTAGCCGGAGGGGGTTCTTTATACAAAAAGGATCCGAACTTTTTCAAAAGTTCGGATCCTTTTCCATATTATGCGTCAATACAATTATCGGATTGCGGATTTCAGTGGCGGCAAAAACTGCTTCTTCCGGCTAACCACGCCCGGCAAATCCGCTGTTCGTCCGGAAATCGCAGCTTGGAAAGCAGCTGTCAGCATCTCTGCAGCATCCTTGCCGGCAAACAGAACCCGGGTGCTCTGCTCTGGGGTATTGGTAAGCATAAAGAACAGCGCAGCTACCCCTGTTTTTTCACGGGCTGTTTCCAGATACGGCAGAAGCAGGGCCTCCGCCTCAGCACATGTTTTGCTCGTCATCAGACACATCTGTGCAATGCCGACCTTTGTTTCTCCCAGATGAAATTCCTTGAAATCCGAAAACAACACATCTTCTGCGGTTTTTCCGGTAAGATCGCTTCCGGCTTCAAACAGTTTGTCCGCATAATCATCCAGAGACACCTCCGCCAGCTCCGCCAAAGCATATGCGGCGATTCGATCCAGCGTGGTGGACGTGGGAGAGCGGAACTTGAGGGTATCCGAAAGGATGGCAGAAAGCATCAGTCCTGCGATTTCCCTTGGGGGCTTCCGCTGATGCTCCTGGAATATATGGTAGATAATTGTGGAAGTACAGCCCACGGGCATATTGCGGAAAACCACCGGAGAATCGGTTTCCGGGCCACCCAACCGATGATGATCGATGATCTCGAGAATCTCTGCCTCTTCCAAGCCCTCCACAGCCTGTGTTTTTTCGTTATGGTCGACCAGGATCAGCTGCCTGCGCTTCAGATCCATCAGGTTTCTGCGGCTGACGACACCGCAATATTTTCCGGTTTCATCCAACACAGGAAAATACTGGAACCGCACCTTGACCATTGTTTTTTTCACGTCCTCCAATGGCGTGTTGATGTAGAAGGATGCCAGACCCTCTTTGCGCATCAGATGCCGAACCGGAAGTGCTGTGTTGATCAGGCGGGCTGCCTGATAGGTATCGTAGGCCGTCGTGATGATCGTACACTGCTTCTGTCTGGCAAAAGAGATGATACTGTCGGTTGGCTGGGCACCGCAGCACAGAACCACACAGGATGCCCCGCAGGAAATGGCACATGTCTGCAGATCCAGCTGATCAGAAGTCAGAATCAAATCCCCCGGATGTGCAGCAGACCACAACCGAGCCGAACTGGTGCCGACAATGATCCGGCCGGTAGTCAGGCAGCTGTCGATATCTCCCGTGATCATACTGCCTTTCAGGGTTTTGACGATGTTGCGGTAAGGCGTTCTGGCTGCGGCCAGCATGGATGCATCCAGAAGATCCATGTTGGCCTTTGCCAGATTATTCAGGGAAACGAGTCCCAGCAGTTCGCCCTCCGGATCGGTAATGCACAAAGAGCTGATGTCCAGATCACGCATCTGATTCCATGCTTCCAGCACACTCGTTTCCGGGCTGATGCCGGGCTGTCTGCGGAACGCAACATCCCGAAGCAGCGGTATCACATCTTCGCAGATCTGCGGATGCGCAACCCCGAAGTAATCCAACGCAAAAGCCGTCTCCCGATTGATGGAGCCTGCGCAATTCGCCTCGTAATGAGCCTCGCATGTTTGGTTTTTAAGCCAGGCGTAGGCAATGGCGGAGCAGACAGAATCTGTATCCGGATGTGTATGTCCAATCACAGTAATCGTGTGTTTTGAATCATGACTCATTGCAGCAGTCTCCCCTCTTGATGGTATTGGGAATCACTTTATGTACATGATTATTATATCGAAATATATCATAAAAAGCAAGGGTGGAACCGCTCCGGACGTTTGTACCTTTTCCATGGTATTTTTGACACAGGAGTACAAAGATCCGCTCTTTGGAATTGAACAGCGGATCTTTTTGACGCATAATTAGAAAAACCTTTCTTTCTGAAAGCAACAACTTTTCATCTTTCCCAAACAAACACAGGATTTCACGTGGTTCTCCTCTGCCTGCTCACACATGGGCCAATATTCCACAGACGGTCTTTCCCATGAAAGCGTCCTCCTGATTGTTATTTTTCTACATTTTATGATATCGCGTCCTCCCCGTCACGAAAAAAACACGCCGCTAAAAAGCGGCGTGCTGCAGGTCAGGTCTTTTTGATGAACTTCTCCCGGCATTTGGGGCAGGTGATGGAGATTTTTCCCTTGCCCTTGGGGACGCGGACGGTCTGCCGGCACTTGGGGCAGGCGTAATAGCGATGGCTGCGATCCTTGATTCGGTCGACCATCAGCAGGAACTTACGGTTTTCGTCGTAGCGCTTGTAGGTGTTGCGGGAGAAGCAGCGCACCAGCGCCAGAATCAGCAGCACATAGCTGCCCAAATTCAGGATCACATTCACCAGCGCATTCTTCATGAAGATGCTCAGGACGCTCAGAATCACGCCCAGAATCAGAATCGCCATATTCAGCCGGTCGTGACCGTAGCGCCCAGCCATAAAGCGCCGGATTCCGTTCGTCATATTCATACCGGCCTGACGCAGCCAGCTGCCAAATTTATTCATTGGGATCACCTTTTCGAAAGAGTATACGCCTATTATATGGCCAGACGCTCCAAATGCAACCGCTTTCACGGAAAGTTCACAGAAGATTCGGATTCCCGTCACAGAAATTCTTAAGAATTCTTAAGATATTATAACGTCCCTTTCCGCAAAAGTAAAGCAATTCACAAAAAGTTAAAAAATAGCAAAAAACCGCCCTTTCAGGCGGTTTTTATTGATATGAAATTATCGATTAGTATTCCCGAACCACGGCCTTGACCAGCCCGATCAGCTCGGCCTCGGTGCCGTCGATGGGCTCGTAGGCGTCGTTCTCCGGCATGAGCCAGACCTGACCGTTTCTGCGGCGCAGGCGCTTGACCGTGGCCTCGTCGCCGATGCGGGCGACCACGATCTGGCCGTCGTCGGCGGTCTGCTGGGGCCGGACAACCACCTTGTCGCCGGAGAGGATGCCGGCGTTGATCATAGAATCACCCCGGACGCGGAGTGCAAAGCAGCCGGGCTCGCCGTCCCATGCCATGGTCCCCTCCTGATTCTCCACCGCCAGAATGGGCACACCGGCGGTGACCACGCCCACTACAGGGATCTGTCCCGCCCGGGCATTTGTTGCAATGGCCCGCTTGCGGCCCTTGCTCTCGCCGCCCTGCAGCAGGCCCTTGTCCTGCAGCGCCCGCAGGTGATAGCTCACCGACGCCGTGGAGCGCAGACCCACACCGGCGCCGATCTCCCGGACCGAGGGCGCGTAGCCGTTCTCCTGTATGAAATTGCTTACAAATTCAAGGATCAGCTCCGACTTGTCAGAAGTACGCGGCATGGCAGTTCCCTCCACCTTTGGATTTTAAAACAGTATAACACATTCGTTCGGGAATTGCAATCAAAATTTCAAACATTTGTTTTTCTCCCACGTGGAAAAACACACTTGTTCTCCACCGGAAATCACTGCCCGTTTTTGTGCATTTGGGGCGGATTTTCTTGTGAACTTTTAGGGGATTGACCGGGAAATGGCCGTATGCTATGATGAAACTGTCAAAATAAAACAGCGAAACGGAGCATCTGCCATGAGTAATCGTCAGCCTGTCACGCTGCGCAAGGTAATTACCTATGCCATCATTTTGATTCTTGCCTTCGGCAACGCCATGAGCTACCATCTGTTCGTCTTCCCCAACCGCTTCGCCCCCTCGGGCCTGAACGGTCTTTGCACCATCATTCAGGAGCTGTTCGGTCTGAACGTGGGCTACCTCTCCCTCATCATCAACGTGCCGCTGGCGCTGGTGGTCTACAAACTGGTCAACCGCAAGCTGGCCTTCCGCTCCATGGTCTACGTGGTCACCTTCTCCGCTCTGCTGGTCATCCTGGAAAAGGTCGATCTGAGCGCCTTCGCATACTCCACCGACAACGGTACCAGCACCATCCTCGGCCCGCTGGTGGCCGGCATCATCTCCGGCGCGGTCTACGGAATTCTGGTCAAGTGCAGCGCCTACACCGGCGGCATGGACTATGTGGCAAGCCTCATCCGTCTCAAGCGCCCGGATCTGAATTTCTTCTATGTCACGTTTCTCATCAACGTGGGCGTAGCCACTCTGAGCTACTTCGTCTACGGCTACCAGATCGAGCCCGTGATCCTGTGCATTCTCTACAGCTATATGTCCAGCACTGTCTCCGACGGCATGCTCAAATCCGGCCGCTCCGCCATCCGCTTCGAGATCATCACCGATCAGCCCGAGGAACTGAGCCGCGCCATCATCGAAAAGCTGGGCCATTCCTGTACCCTGATCCCGGCCAAGGGCATGTACTCCGGTGAATCGAAGAACCTCCTGATCTGCGTCATCAACAAGAGTCAGATCGCAGCCCTGTCCAAGATCATCCGCAGGCATCCGAATTCCTTTGCCATCATGTCCTCGGTCAGCGAGGTCATGGGCAATTTCAAAAAGCTGAACACCGCCGGAAAAGAAAATAAAGATTTTCTTGACAGCGGCGAGGGTTCTGCTGTATAATCGTAAAAATCTATTTACCACCCATTTACCGACATATATATTTTTTAAGGAGGAACTGTCCAATGGCCCACTTTATCACCGAGCCCAGCCGCACCTTCAGCGAGTACCTGCTGATCCCCGGCTACACTTCCGAGGAGTGCATCCCCGCAAACGTCTCCCTGCGTACCCCTCTGGTCAAGTACCGCAAGGGCGTTGAGGAGCCCGCTCTGTCCCTGAACATCCCCATGACCTCCGCCGTCATGCAGTCCGTCTCCAATGACACGCTGGCCATCGCGCTGGCCAAGGAGGGCGGCATCAGCTTCATCTACGGCTCCCAGTCCATCGCCGATCAGGCCGCCATGGTCGCCCGGGTCAAGGGCTACAAGGCCGGCTTCGTCACCTCCGTCTCCAACCTGACCCCCGACAACACCCTCGCCGATGTTCTGGCCCTGAAGGACCGCAACGGCTTCTCCACCATGGCCGTCACCGAGGACGGCTCCTCCAACGGCCGTCTGCTGGGCATCGTCACCGGCCGTGACTACCGCCTGTCCCGCATGTCTCTGGACACCAAGGTCGCCGACTTCATGACCCCCCGGGAGAAGCTGATCGTCGGCTCCGCTGACACCACCCTCTCCGCCGCCAACGACATCATCTGGGATCACAAGCTCAACAGCCTGCCCATCGTCGACGAGAACGACCATCTGATGTATCTGGCCTTCCGGAAGGACTACGCCTCCCACAAGGAGAATCCTCTGGAGCTGCTGGACGTGAAGAAGCGCTATCTGGTCGGCGCCGGCATCAACACCCGCGACTACGCCGAGCGCGTTCCCGCTCTGGTCAACGCCGGTGTGGACGTGCTGGTCATCGACTCCTCCGAGGGCTACACCTGCTGGCAGGCCAAGACCATCGCCTGGGTCCGCGAGCACTACGGCGACACCGTGAAGATCGGTGCCGGCAACGTGGTTGACCGCGACGGCTTCCTGTTCCTCGCCAACGCAGGCGCTGACTTCATCAAGGTCGGCATCGGCGGCGGCTCCATCTGCATCACCCGCGAGACCAAGGGCATCGGCCGCGGTCAGGCTTCCGCCGTCATCGACGTGGCAGCCGCCCGTGACGAGTACTACCGCAACACCGGCATCTACATCCCCATCTGCTCCGACGGCGGCATCGTCCATGACTACCACATGACGCTGGCTCTGGCCATGGGTGCCGACTTCCTGATGCTGGGCCGCTACTTCGCCCGCTTCGACGAGTCCCCCACCAACAAGGTTCTGGTCAACGGCGCCTACATGAAGGAGTACTGGGGCGAGGGCTCCAACCGCGCCCGCAACTGGCAGCGCTACGATCTGGGCGGCGCCAGCAAGCTGAACTTCGAGGAGGGCGTTGACTCCTACGTCACCTACGCCGGCTCCCTGCATGACAACGTGGAGGCCTCCATGTACAAGGTCAAGTCCACCATGTGCAACGTCGGTGTCACCAACATCCCCGACCTGATGCGCGACGCCAAGCTGACTCTGGTTTCCTCCGTCTCCATCGTGGAAGGCGGCGCCCACGACGTCACCCTGCGCAACAACAAGTAAGCCGGGACGCCCCGGCGGGCGATTCGTCCTTCGGTGCGGCGATCACGTTCAGTCGAGTAAAACCGCTCGACCGGTCGCTATGATCCGCTCGGCCTATTGGTTTGAATCAATTTTTACAGCGGCAAGCATTTCGCTTGCCGCTGTTTTTCTTTCCATTCGTAGGGCGCGCATTTCATACGTGCCGCAGGGATCAGCGGCCTGCCAGATACGCCGCCCGCCCCTGCTCGTACAGGTCATTTCCATAGCAGTCGATGACCACCACCAGCGGCATATTCTCCACCCACAGCCGCCGGAGGGCCTCGGACCGGAGATCTTCGTAGGCAACCAGCTCCGCCTTTTTGATGCACTTGGCCAGCAGCGCCCCCGCGCCGCCGATGGCGCCGAAGTAGACGCCGCAGTGCTCGCGCATGGCGTCCACCACGGCCTCAGACCGGGCGCCCTTGCCGATCATACCCCGGGCCCCCACCGACAGCATACGCGGCGCATAGGCGTCCATGCGGCCCGAGGTGGTGGGTCCGGCGGAGCCGATGACCTGCCCGGGCTTGGCAGGGCTGGGACCCACATAGTAGATCGTTGCGTCCATGGGATCAAAGGGAAGCCGCTCCCCTCTTTCCAGCGCTTCGACCATCCGCTTGTGTCCCGCATCCCGGGAGGTGTAGATCTCGCCGGTGAGATATACCCGATCTCCCGCCCGGAGAAGTCTGGCTTTTTCCGCAGTCAGCGGCAGGTTTACATAATGTTCCATCACAGCACCTCCCTCTTATGTCTGGTGACGTGGCAACCGATGTTCACAGCGCAGGGCATACCCGCAATATGGGTGGGCAGCACCTCGATGCTGACCCCCAGCGCGGTGGTCCGTCCGCCAAAACCCTGAGGGCCGATGCCAAGCAGATTGATCTTCTCCAGCAGCTCCCGCTCCAGTTCTGCATAGTAAGGATCGGGATTTCGTTCATCCAAGGGCCGCATCAGGGCTTTTTTTGCCAGAAAAGCGGCCTTGTCAAAGGTACCGCCAATACCCACGCCCACCACCATGGGCGGGCAGGGGTTCGGACCCGCCTTCTCCACCGTGTCGAGGATGAATTTCCTGACCCCCTCCAGGCCGTCGGAGGGTTTGAGCATTTTGATGGCGCTCATATTCTCGCTGCCGAAGCCCTTGGGGCCCACGGTAACCGTCACGTTCTCACCGGGTACGATGTCCGTATAGATCATGGCAGGGGTATTGTCGCCGGTATTGCCCCGGCGGATGGGGTCAGCCACCACGCTTTTGCGCAGATAGCCGTCCCGGTAGCCCCGGCGCACGCCCTCGTTCACGGCATCGTACAGATCCCCGCCCACCAGATGGACGTCCTGCCCGATCTCCAAAAATACACAGGCCATGCCCGTATCCTGACAGATGGGCACCTCCTCGGTTTCCGCAATGTGAAAGTTCTCCACGATGTTGTCGAGGACGCCCCGGGCGAGGCAGTAGTCCTCTTTCTGCTGAAACTCCAAAATGGCGGTCTTCACGTCCTCCGGCAGATGGGTGTTGGCCTCGATACAAAGCCGCGCCACTGTATCCCGGATAACGGATACATCCAATTCTCGCATGGTTTTCCCTCTTTCGTAAATGATAGGGTCTATTGTACTCCCCTTTTGAGCAGGACGCAAGGGGCAATGTTGACAGACTGCCGTATTTGTGCGATACTATGGGCAAAGGAGGGATCCCATTGACCAAACCCAAATTTGGCCTGACCGCCGCCCATCTGCGCATCCTTGCGCTGGCGCTGATGCTGATCGATCACACAGGCCGCGTTTTATTCCCCAGTCAGATCTGGATGATCTGTCTGGGACGGCTGGCCTTCCCCATATTCGCATTTCAAATCGCAGAGGGCTACCGCCACACCCATGATTTCCGGCGGTACTGTATGCGTCTGGCGCTGTTCGCGGTCGTGTCCGAGATCCCCTTTGATCTGATGGTATTTGGTGAACCGCTGGTTTTCGGGCATCAGAATGTGATGCTGACCCTGCTGCTCGGCCTTCTGAGCTGCCGGGCATGGGATCGAAAGGACGGATGGGGCCTGATCTTCGCACTTCTGGCGGGAGCCCTGACCCGGTGCGACTACGGCTTTCACGGAGTTCTGACCGTGCTGCTGTTCCATGTATGCCGGGATCAGGAATGGGAGCTTTTGCTGGGAATGCTGATGATCTGCATCTGCAGATATGGCTTTCCCTCGATTCAGCTCTTCTCTGTCCTCGCTTGGCTCCCCATCCGCCTCTACAACGGCGAAAAAGGGCCCGGCGGCATATGGCTGCAGTACGCCGCCTATATTTTCTACCCTGCGCATATGCTGATCCTCGGACTTCTATAAGCAAAACGCCGGCCCATTTTGGGTGCATCTGTCAAGGAAAAGTAGACACTAAAAAACCATAGCATTAGAAGCCCAGTTCGGTCTTGTACTGAACTGGGCTTTTATAGCCCAAGGCGGCCGCAGGCCGCCTGTTATTGAAGTAATATACATACTCATCAAGAA
>JAFWAZ010000026.1 GCA_017507425.1 Oscillospiraceae bacterium
CACGGAGTGCTCCTGCAGGTTGTGGCCGACGCCGGGGATGTAAGCGGAAACTTCCATACCGTTGGTCAGGCGAACACGGGCGATCTTACGCAGTGCGGAGTTGGGCTTCTTGGGGGTGGTGGTACGGACTGCGGTGCAGACGCCACGCTTCTGGGGGGAGGCCAGATTGGTAGCCTTGTTCTCCAGAGTGTTCAGACCTCTCTGCAGAGCGGGAGCGGTGGACTTGTAGGTGGGCATCTTGCGGCCAGTTCTGACGAGCTGATTAAAAGTAGGCATTATAGTTCTCCTTTCTTTCGTTCTCGCCCCATGGGGCGGGTATCTATTTCATCGGGCGTTTTCCCGAAGAAATCAAAGTTCCGGCAGCGTTGCCGCCGCCGCTGCACCCACATCGATATTGCAGGCGCGCCCCAGGTCGTGCATTTTCCCGACCCAGACGATCTCGGCCCCATTTGCCTGAGCGAGCTCAGCCAGAGGCTCCGTAATGGCAGGATCCGCGTCCCGGGCCAGAAACACCCGGCGCACTCCGCCGCGAAGCAGTTGCTTTTTCAGTTGCTTCATGCCGACGATCAATTTATGGTTCCGAAGCTCATGCAGGTCGTCGACCCCCACAGAACCCCTTATATTCATGGTATCCATACAAATCAGTATTATACACGTTTTTATGAAAAAGTCAACGATTTTCTTCTGAAAAATACGCTGTTTTTGGGCCCAGTACAGAGGGGCGTACTGTGCAGAATGTCAAGGCCATCCACGGAAGTATGTGCATTTTCCGCCAGACGATACGCAATTACAAATTACGGATTACAAATTATAAACAGCAGGTCAGTTTGCCGGCATCATTTGTAATTTGTAACTTGTAATTTATAATTTACACTCCTTTTTTATTGTGGTATACTGAAACAAAAAACGGAGGTTTTCGACATGACCGTAATTTCCGCCAAGGATGCCCCCGCCGCCATCGGCCCCTACTCTCAGGGCATCCGCGCCGGCAATCTCGTCTTCTGCTCCGGCCAGATCCCCGTGGATCCCGCCACGGGCCACATTCCCGAGGGCATCGCCGCTCAGGCGGAGCAAAGCTGCCGCAATGTGGCCGCCGTCCTGACCGCCGCAGGCTCCGACATGGCCAAGGTGGTCAAGACCACCTGCTTCCTCGCTGACATAGCCGACTTCGCCGCCTTCAACGAGGTCTACGCGAAGTTTTTCGTCAGCAAGCCCGCCCGGAGCTGCTGCGCCGTGAAGACGCTGCCCAAGAATGTCCTCTGCGAGATCGAGGCAATCGCTGAAATTTGAATTAGGAATGAGGAATTAGGAGTTAGGAATTTTTCACTCCCAACTCCTAATCACTAACTGAGAAAAATGAAACATACATATATCATTACCATAAACCGCGTTCCCGCCAGCCGGGAGCCCATGGAATACAAATTCCGCCAGACAAAATGCGTCCTGACCTGTGCCAGAGACGCAGCCTCGGTGCGCTTTGAGATGGGCGTGAAGAAGACCCACGGGGATCTGATTTCCTTCCGGGTGGATCTGGTGAAGGACGCCATGCGCAAAATGTACCTGCTCCACGCCATGCGCTACGACACCCGGCTGCGGGTGCGCAGCGTCAGCGTCACCGTGGACGGCGACACCGAGACTTATGTGCAGGGCTATCCCGGCTTCCCCTTCCTCTACTCCATGCTCACCGCCAAAAAGCTGGACCTGCCGGAGAGCTGGCGCGACCGGGACTTCCTCACCGCGGCCCTCACTGCCACCAAGTCCAAATCCGACACCGATCCGCGGTATGTCTGCCTGTTCGCCTTCCTCGCCGGCACCGGCAAGGTCTACGAGAGCGAGAAATTCACCTGCTACTGGACGGCGGTGAACGCCCTGTACAACCACATCTTCGACTGTGCCAATCCCTTCCACCCCGCCCGGGGCAAAGTGCGCTTTGACGACGCCGACTTCAACAAGCAGGTACTCTCCGGTGACCGCGTAGGTCTGGGCATCCTCCTGCGGCTCTTCGGCGCCGGAACGGGACTCCAGAGCAAGCAGATCCGAACGGAATACAAGAGCCAGTACGGCGCGGTGAAATCCCACCTGCGCCATATCCCCCGGGAGGAGCTCCCGGAGCTGTACCGTCAGGCCCATGCCCACCGCTCCGACCGCACTTGGGTACCCGAGGGAGCGCTGGGCGAGCACCTGCGGGAGTGCTGCGACCGCACAGGCTCCTCCTGCTGGGGCTTCCTGCTCTTCGACTACGCCTACTACATCCGCTGCAACTACCTCCACGGCGAGAAGGCCCCCATCCTCTTCACCGCCGCCACCGACCCGGAGCTGGCCGCCTTCCGCTGCCTGAATGTCTTCCTCGGGGAATTTCTCAAGGAGATGATCCCAGTCATTTTCCGGGAAAACTGGTTCACCAAGGACAGCTACCGGGCCATCTGCCCGCCCGTAAAATGAGTTTTTTCCTTGACGAACTCCTCCCACAGTGGTAAAATTAAGTATTGAAAGTGAGGTGTGCGCCGATGGAATACAATGACGTATACGATGCCGACCGGAATCTGACCGGGCGGCTTCATCGCCGGGGAACCCGGTGGAAGCAGGGCGAATACGGCCTGATCGTCTGCGTGTGGGTCTACGACGGAAAGGGCAAGATCCTGCTGACCCAGCGTGCTCCCGAGAAGACCTTCGCGGGAACTTGGGAAAATTCCGGCGGCGCAGTCAAGGCCGGTGAGAACAGCCGTCAGGCCATCGCCCGGGAGCTGTTCGAGGAAACCGGCATCCGGGCCCGGGAGGAGGACTTCGAGCTTCTCAGTTCCCGCCGGGACAAGGATTCCTTCTTCGATTTCTACTGTCTGAAAAACGCCACGCCCATCGAGGACATCGTCCTGCTCAAGGGCGAGACATCCGCCGCCAAATGGGTCACCTTTGCCCAGATCCGGGAAATGATCAAAAACCGGGAGATCTGCCGGATCATCGGCCGCCAGTTCCTCCATCAGGAACCCCAATTGCTCGACAGACAGGAGCCGGGCTACCGTTAAATTCAAAATGGGCCTGCTGCAATAATGCAGCAGGCCCATTTTTGTCATTTATAGATCCACGCATTGGGCAGCAGCCGTCCCTCCGGCCGGTCGGGATCGGAGCATCTTGTGATATACTCCCCCTGATACCAGAGTATGGCGCTGGTGCCGCCGTCGAGGTTCATGGCCTGTACGGCGCCGTAGCGCGCCAGTATTTCCGCGCATTCCGGGGCGGTGGCGCCGAGGGAATCGAAATAGCGCCCCTCGATGCAGAGCATCAGGACCGTTCCGTCTGCCCTCTGACCCAGACAGCTCCGTGGGTTACGGGCGTTGTAGTGGTCCTCTTTCGTGACGACCACTTCCCCGTCCACGATCAGGGCCGGCGTCCATTCGGCGGCGTCGGTGCAGTCCGGATGGAACTCCCCGGGCGCGTCGACCACGTAGAGCTTGTTGTCGCTGCGCTTTTCCAGCCGCTTGTAGCCCTCCCGCAGATGGCTGCCGTAGACCCTGCCGCCGCACATGGCTGCGCCGGTCTGCTCCGCCCCCTCGGGGGCGCTGTCGTTGAAGCCCGATGCGGTCAGGGCCACCAGCGCCCCATGGTTTGCGGCGATCTCTCCGGCAGTCTGGCCGGCGACGCCCCACTGCTCCGCAGCCGCGCAGGAAAGCCGGGACGGATCCTTGGCGAACACCAGCACACCCCGGAATTTCTCCTCCCGGATGCGCACCACCAGCAGGCCGTTGGCGGCGTCGATGGCGAGAACCTGATCACCCAGCTTGGTATACAGCTCCAAACCGGCGTCATTCAGCCCCGCTTGGTTGACATAAAAATCGTCCCAACCGTTTTCGATCGTTTCCGGGTGCGCTTCTGCCCACGCCCGGAGCTCCGCTTCGTCCAGTTCCGAGAAGATGCTTCCGGCGGACTCCAGCTCCCAGTCCGAGGAATTCTGCCCGATCTGGGCCTTTCGCGCCGCCTCCATCTCCTCGTAAACAGTCTGGACGATGTCCCCGGGGATCAGGGCCGTGGCCAGCCACTTGTGGTTCATGGTGCCCAGCGCCGTCTCAATGTACAGATCCCGCAGCTCCGACAGGGGCGTCAGATCCGTGAAGACCGCAAGACAGTAGGTGCATTCCAGAATCAGGAGCAGCGACAGGCATAAAACCAGAACTTTCAGCGAGCGTACTCCGTGGCTTCTCCTCGAGGAGAAGCTGTCAGCTTTGCTGACTGATGAGGTGTGCGGCAGACAGCTTCCGTCGCCCATGCACTGCGGCGAATTCGCAGTGCGGCAGTACACCTCCTCCGACCCGCTGCGCGGGCCACCTCCCCCTCGAGGGGAAGGCTCGGGCGCTCCCGCGCCGGTGCGTATGCTTCTTTTCATCCGATATTGTCGAGCAGATAGTGGACTTCCCGCACCAGCTTTCCCTCCCGGAAGTAGAACCGTGGCACCCGGCGGGAGATGCCGCAGATGAATTCATAGTTGAATGTCCCCGCCACCTGTGCGATGCGCTCCACGGTGATGGTCTCGGGGCCGTCGGTGCCCACCAGCGTCACCGTGTCGCCCACACAGACCCCGGGGATGTCCGTCACGTCCACCATCATCTGATCCATGCAGATCCGGCCGATGATGGGGGCCCGGCGGCCCCGGATGAGGACGTAGAACTTTCCGGACAGGCTCCGCCAGTAGCCGTCGGCGTAGCCCACGGGGACGGTGGCGATGCGGGTGTCCCGCTCGGTGACGTAGGTGCCGCCGTAGCTGACCTCCCGGCCCGCGGGCAGGGTCTTCACATGGCTGACCCGGCTGTACCAGCTCAGGGCCGGCTGCAGGGGCAGCAGCGCAGGAGACACTTCATCGCTGGGATACAGGCCGTAGGTGACGATGCCCGAACGCACCAGATCGTACTGTTTGTCGAAGTTCATCAGGCCTGCGGAGTTGTTCATATGGCGGATGGGGACAGTGACCCCCTCCTCCTTCAGCCACTCATAGAAGGCGTCAAACCGGCGCTGCTGGGCCCGGGCCCGGCGCAGATCCAGACAGTCGGCGGTGGCGAAATGGCTGAACAGGCCCTCGGGCTCCAGGCCCGGGAGCTTGGCCACCTCGGCGCAGATTTTCGCGTCTTCTCTGGTGCACTGAAAACCAAGGCGGCTCATGCCGGTATCCACGGCGAAGTGGAACTTGGCGGTGGTGTGCTGGCGGACGGCCTCCCGGCTCAGAAGCTCGGCGTCCTCCCGACAGAAAATCGCAGGCCGGATGCCAAGGGGCACGATCTGAGAAAATGCCGAGGTGGGGGTGTGGCCGAGGATCAGGATGGGCTTCTCCAGCCCCGACTGCCGCAGCTCCAGCGCCTCGCCCACGCCGGACACGCCGAAGAAGGCGACCTTGGATTCCAGCAGCCGGGCAACCTGCACGGCGCCGTGACCGTAGGCGTCGGCCTTGATGATGGCCATGACGGGCACTCCGGACTTGCTCTGCACCGCGTCGAAGTTCGCCAGAATGGCATCCATGTCAATATGCACATAAGTATTGTCGTATAACAAGGCAATCAGCTCCAATGGATGGATATATTTTTGTTATGGTACCACAAAAACGGAGAAAAGTAAACAGCGCCGCCGCCGCAGACTGTGAGAATCTCCTTGACAGAGGGAATCCGGCTTGATACAATGGACGCAACCAAACACAAGGAGGATTTATCCCATGGCTAACGAAGAGCTGCTGAACGAGGAAGAAATCAGCATCCTGTCCCTGACCGACGAGGAGGGCAACGAGGTTGAGTTCGAGCTGATCGACTCCGTCGACTACGAGGGCGCCGAGTACCTGATCCTGCTGCCCCCCGAGGAGGAGGCCGCCGAGGTGGTCATTCTGGAGGTCGAGCCCCATGCCGACGGCACCGAGAGCTACCTGACCGTGGACAACGAAGAGGTTCTGAACGCCGTCTTCGCCATCTTCAAGGAGCGCTTTGCCGACTTCTTCACCTTTGAGGAGTAATTCCACCGAAAACGCCCCGCCGTTCCCGGCGGGGCGTTTGAGACTATAGAAAAAGCCTCGCAGAGTTTGCCGCATCAGCGGCAAATAAAACCAAAATCATTTTCTGTCAGGGCGTGTACCTGACAGAAAATACTTCTCAGGCTGCAAGTGTGCGAGCTGTGCGCCTTGCGCACAGGGAGTGCGCGCAGCAGACTGCAAAAAAACTGTCGAAAAAGGCCTCCGGCCTTTTTCGACAAGTTCAAGCGCCCCGCTGTTCCCGGCGGGGCGCTTCTTATTACTCGGTCTCCTCAAACCGCAGACCGTCCAGCGTGTCGGCGGCGCCGGACAGGGCGCCTGTGCCGGTGTCGATCATTTCCATCAGCTCCACCAGATCGGCGCGGAACTTCTCGGCCAGCTCGCCGAAGGCGGCGTTGGTCTGGCCCAGCGTATTGCCGGCGTTGCGCAGGGCGTAGGACGCACTGTTGTACAGGCCGTTGACCCGTTCTCTCGCCTGACGCTCCACCAGCTCGGCCCGGCGGTAGGCCCGGAGCTCATCCCAGTGGCTGGCGGACTCCTCGATGGGGGTGCCGCTCTTGGCTGCCACTCTGGCATCCTCCAGTTGGTTCTTCAGTTCGGCGATCTGCTTGGCCTGCTCCGCCAGCTGCTGATTGACGGCGTCCAGCTCGGCGTAGGCCTCAGCCAGCTCGGCGTCCCGTTCGGCGACGGCCTGCTCCAGCTCGGGGACCCGGGCGCTCTGCTCGGCGTTTTCCCCGATTCTCGCCCGGAGCCCCTCGGCCTCGGTGCGCAGGGCCTCGTTCTCCTCCCGGAGGGCCTTGAGCTGATTCTCGTGCTTGGCGGTCATGTAGGCGATATGGTTCACCACGTCCTCCCGGTGAAAGCCGTTGAAAGACGAGCGGAATGTCTGGGGTTCGTACATAGGTGTACCTCCTGAAAGTAGTTTCGGACATATTTTTGTCATTATACCACGTCCCATCGGGAATAGGCAAGGAAATTTTTCAGGAAATGGGGCTTTACAAACCGGAAAAAAGGTGCTATAATACTCTGGCTTAAAAAGCTATGCACCGGTGGCTCAATGGATAGAGCATCGGATTCCGGTTCCGAGGGTTGGGGGTTCGAGTCCCTTCCGGTGTACCAAAAAACCAGATACCCATTTGGGTATCTGGTTTTTTACATTCCGGAACGAGTCTTTTTTCTATCAACTGCTGGTTGAGCCGCGTTTCAGCCGTCTTTCAACAGCGGGTTGATTGACAGATTTCCCGCCCCGTGTTACGATTACCCAAACCAAAGGAGGGATCCCAATGAAACAGAAGCTGTGGAACAAGGACTTTATCCTGCTTTTGCAGGGCAATACGGTCAGTACCATCGGCGATCTGATGTACAGCGTCGCCATCGGCTACTGGGTCTATGAGCAGACCGGCTCCAGCGGTCTTATGGGCATCATGTCCGCCATCTCCATGTTTGTGAGCATGTTTCTGTCCCCGTTCAGCGGAAGCATTGTGGACAAGTGCAACCGCAAATGGGTGCTGGTGGGCATGGATGTGATGCAGGGCGTCGTGATGCTGGGGATCGGCGTGCTGGCCTATTGGGGTAAGCTGAATGTCGCCGGTGTCCTGATCGCCGCATTTCTGGCGGCTCTTGGAAGTGTTTTTTATGCTCCGGCGGTCAGCACATTGATGATCGACATTATCCCCCACGACGACATGACCCGGGGGCAATCCATCTTTTCCGGCTCCAATGCCCTGATCAGCATGGTGGGTACCGCTTTCAGCGGCGTCATGGTCGCCTTCTTCGGCGTCCCGCTGATCGTGGTGATCAACGGCCTGAGCAATCTGTATTCGGCATTCTCTGAGCTGTTCATCCATGTTCCCAGAACCGTGCAGCAGGGCGCCCAGATATCCGCAAAAAGCATTCTGCGGGATTCCAAAGCGGCGGTGGGGATGATTTTTTCGGATCCCTGTCTGCGGCTGTTTGTTCCCTGCGCGCTGATTCTGAACCTGCTGGGATCGGGTCCGCTGGCGCTGGTGCTGCCGTTTTGCATGGAGAAGGGCTTTACGGTGGATATGTACGGCTATCTGATGGCGGTCTGGACTGCCGCCTCGCTGATCTGCGTGCTGGTGCTGGGCGTTGTGAAGCTGAAGCCCGAAGCCCGGTTCTGGGTCATGGCCATTGGCTTCACCGGGTCCGTACTGTTCTTCGGCCTTACCTACATAGCCAGACACTTTGTTCCTCTGTGTGTGATGGCCTTTCTCGCTTCCTTTACAAACAGCGCCGGCAACACCATCTTCAATGCCTCCCTGGTGCTGGCCCTGCCGGAGGAAAACCGGGGCGCGATCCTCGGGTTTATCCAGTCGGCGTCGATCGGCGGAACAGCCCTGTCCGCAGTGCTTTACGGCGTGCTGGGCGATGTGCTTCCGCTTTCTCTGGTGTTCTCGGTGGGAAATCTGCTTTCTCTGGGGCCCATGCTGTACCTGTGCTTCACCCCCAGAACCAAGGAATTTGTGCTGAATCATTGATTGGAAAAGCCCCCGATGCTTGCGCATCGGGGGCTTTCGAACTTGGCGAAAAAGGCCTACGGCCTTTTCCGCCAGATTTTGCAGTCTGCTGCGCGCACTCCCTGTGCGCCAAAGGCGCACAACTCGCACACTTGCAGCCTGAGCAGTATTTTCTGTCAGGTACACGCCCCGACAGAAAATGATTTCGATTTTATTCGCTGCTGTCGCAGCGAACTCTGCGAGGCTTTTTGACAGTCCGGGAAAAGCCCCCGATGCTTGCGCATCGGGGGCTTTCCGCAGTTAGAAAAAAGAGAGGTAGAAAAGAGGTACCAAAGGAGGCGGCTCACGGCTTCCGCGTTCCTTTGTATGGCCTTATTGTAGCGTCTGAAATTGAACGACCCGTTACCGCAATAAAAACAAAAGATGAACGAATTATGAACCCATGGCCACCCGGCCCAGCAGCCGGACAAAGAGCTCCGGCCAGCCCAGCTTCTCCACGGCCTCCGCCGCGAGGATGGGCAGTACTGCGACGGTTTCGCCCTCCCGCTCCACCGTCAGCTCCCCGAGCTGCTGTCCCAGCTCCACCGGAGCGTCGATCTGCTCGGGCAGGACGGTGCGGATGCTGATTTTGTTCAGATCCCCCTTTGCCACCAGCAGAGGCCCCTCATCGGCCAGCACTGCCGGGACGGACTCCGCTGTCCCCAGCTTCACCGCCACCGCAGCCCCCTCGGGCAGCACCGGCGTAACGTGGGCGTAGTTGGCAAAGCCGTAATCCAGCAGCCCCCGGCAGGCGTCATTGCGCTTTTGGCTGGTTTCGGCGCCCATGCAGACTGCGATGAGCTCCATGCCGTCCCGCTCCGCGGAAGCCGACAGACAGTATCCCGCTCCGGAGGTAAACCCCGTCTTCAGCCCCGTGCAGCCCGGGTAGAAGCGCACCAGCTTGTTGGTGTTGCTGAGCCCGAAGCTCCCGCCCCGGATGGAATCCATCCAGATGGTGGTGTAGCGCTTGATGTCCGGGTGCTTGGTCAGCAGCTCCCGGGACATGATCGCGATGTCGTGGGCGCTGGTGCGGTGGGCCTTCGCGGCGTCATCGTCGTCAAGGCCCGTGCAATTGACGAAATTCGTGTTGTCCATGCCCAGCGCCTGCGCCTTTTCGTTCATCCGCTCCACGAAGGCGGCCTCGGAGCCCGCCAGATGCTCCGCCATGGCGCAGGCGCAGTCGTTGGCCGAGGACACGGCGATGGACTTGACCATGTCCTCCACGGACATCGTCTCCCCCACCTTCAGAAACACCTGACTGCCGCCCTTGGCCGCGGCGGATTCCGACGCGGTCACCGTGTCGTCCCAAGCAATCTGCCCGGAATCGATGGCTTCCATAATGAGCAGCAGGGTCATCACCTTGGTCACGCTGGCGGGCGCCAGCGGCTCGTGTTCATTTTCGCTGTCGAGGACCGTCCCCGTGGCCGCGTCCATCAGGACCCAGCTCTTCGCCTCATAGCCGGCCACCGGTGCTGCCAGCAGCGCCGCCGTCAGGAGCACACATACCAGTTTGCGCATACACATCCCTCCTTGTTTTGGGATAGTGTATGCGCCGGCTTAAGCAGATAGACCCGCGTGCACCGCCCATCCGGCCAGCGTCAGGCCGATGAGGACGAAGATGCCCACCCCCTGAAACCAGAGGATCTGCAGGAAGGACAGCACCAGAAGCATCACGGCAATGACGCCGTAGCCCACGGTAATCCCCACCCGCAGCTTCTCATTCCCGGGCTCCCACGCGATGACCCCCAGCAGCGCCAGCCACAGGGCCATCAGTACGCCCTCGGAGGTATGCATGCCGAGGGCGTGGCCCAGCAGCACCGTCACCGCCAGACACAGCACCGCCAGCACCAGCAGCACACCGGCGAGGATCTGCCGGATGCTGACACCTTTATCCGCAGGCGCGGCGCTCACGGGCGCTTCCCCCGTCACCAGCTCATCCAGACTCACGCCGAAGAGCCGGGCCATTTTCACCAGCTTGTCGATCTCCGGAACGCTGGCTCCCGTTTCCCACTTGGACACGGACTGCCGGGATATCTCCAGCCGATCCGCCAGCTCCTCCTGTGTCATTCCCAGCCGCGTGCGCTGGGACACGATCTGCTCTGCGATTTTCATGTACATCACACCTTTCTTTGCCGCTATGATAGCACTGCGTCCGAAAAATGTCCACCAATTCCGGTTGGAAATTACGCAACCGGCGGTTGCACCGGCGTTTTTCACAACCGCTTCCCCGCTTCTCTTGGCGATAATGACCTTTTTCTCCGGAACCCTTGCATTTTTCAACGATTATACTATAATAAATAAGTAATCTAAATAATCAGAGGAGGAGATTCCCATGTACACTGAAGCACAGAAGAAGACTCTGGAAATGATTTCCAAGATCGGCATTATCCCCGTCATCGCCATCGATGACGCCGCCAAGGCCGTGCCTCTGGCCCGGGCTCTGGTTGCCGGCGGTCTGCCCGCCGCTGAGGTCACCTTCCGTACCGCCGCCGCCGAGGACGCCATCAAGGCCATCGCCGCCGAGGTCCCCGAGATGCTGCTGGGCGCCGGCACCGTCATCACCGACGAGCAGGCCGACCGGGCTCTGGCTGCCGGCTGCACCTTCCTGGTCTCCCCCGGCTTCATCCCCGAGCTGACCAAGTACGTCATCGACAAGGGCGGTCTGATGATCCCCGGCACCTCCACGCTGGGCGAGATGGAGCAGGCTCTGCGCATGGGTCTGGAAGTCCTGAAGTTCTTCCCCGCCGAGGCCAACGGCGGTGTCGGCTTCCTGAAGAACTGCGCCGGCCCCCACAAGAACCTGAAGTGGATGTGCACCGGCGGCATCAACGCCAAGAACGTCAACGAGTATCTGGGCTTCAACCAGATCACCGCTGTCGGCGGCACCTGGATGTTCAAGGGCAAGGACGGCTCCGACCTGATCAAGACTGAGAACTGGGACGAGATCACCCGTCTGTGCCGTGAGGCCGTCAACACTATGCTGGGCTTTGAGGTCCGTCATGTGGGCATGAACTGCCAGACCCGTGAGGAGGCCGCCAAGACCGCCCAGCGCTTCTCCGCCCTGTTCGGCTTCCCCTACAAGCCCGGCAATTCCTCCGACTTCTCCGGCATCGGCGTGGAGTGCAACCACTACCCCAAGCTGGGCCGTCTGGGCCACATCGCCATCGGCACCAACTCCGTCGAGCGGGCCATCTATCAGCTGGAGAATCTGGGCGTGGAGTTCAACTACGACGAGTACGTCGCCCGTGACAAGAAGAACCCCGATGTGATCAAGGCCATCTACCTGAAGGAAGAGTTCAGCGGCTTCGCCGTCCATCTGGTTCAGAAGTAATCATTTCCCCAGAACCGCAGCACGCCCCCGCCAAAAGCGGGGCGTGTTTTTTGTTGTTTTTCCCGACTTGCCGGGCGGTTCCCCCCGTGGTATCATGTTCTTCCCGCCAAAAATCAGAAACAAAGGAGCGATGACCATATGATCTATATTCGCGGCGATACCCACGGAGAACTGAGCTGTTTCCGTGATCCGAAGCTCTCCGCCCTCGGTTCCGGGGACAAGCTCATCATCACCGGCGACTTTGGCTTTGTCTTCCGTGGCGGCGACGACTGCCCGGAGGAACGGGAGCGGCTGGACGCGCTGGCCCGGCTGCCCTACGAGATCCTCTTCGTGGACGGCAACCACGAGGGCTTCGATTATCTGGAGCGCTGCCCCGAGCGAATGCGCTACGGTGCCCCCGTACGGCAGCTCCGGCCCAACATCTTCTGGCCCGGCGCGGATATGTCTACACCATTGAGGACAAGACATTCTTCACCATGGGCGGTGGCTACAGTCTGGACAAGGGCTGGCGGCTGAATTTCCAGAGCTATTACGGCGACAAGATCTGGTTCGAGCAGGAGATGCCCACTCCCGCTGAATACCACCGGGCCATCGCCAATCTCCGGGAGCACCGCATGCAGGTGGACTGCATCCTGACCCATACCGCGCCCCGGCTCATCATCCCCCGGGTCATCCACCGGGCCCCTGACCCTCACGAAGCCGAGCTCAACGGCTTTCTGGACTGGGTCTACACCGAGGTGGACTTCAAGCGCTGGTACTTCGGTCATCTGCACATGGACGAACAGCTCAATGACCAGATGATTGCCTGCTATGAAACCATCCATATTCTGGATCTTTGATACAGAAAGCCCTGCCGGAGCATCCGGCAGGGCTTCTGTCATTCCTCGGTCAGACCGAGGAACCGCTCGTTATAAAATTCCGACCGCTTCTGCAGCTCCCAGTCGAGGGCTTCGAAGCCGTACATTTCGCAGAGGGTCTGCTTCTCGGAGAACAGGTTGGTGCCGAGGCCCAGCCGGTCGCCCTGAATCTGAACGCCCATGGCGGCCAGCGTGGTGGGGAACAGGTCAAAGGTTCCGAACTCCCGGTTCTTTTCCCGAATGGGCTCCACTGCGGGATTGATGATGCAGTTGAAGACCGTACGGGTGTAGTTCTCGTCCACGTCCTGCATAAAGTCGGGATCCATGGTCAGGTGGTCGCCGCTGATGACAATGGTGGTGTTCTCGTAGAAGGGCTGCTGCTTGCACCACTCGATGAACTCCATGACCTTCCGGGAGGAGCAGCGGGCCACGGTGGGATACTGTTCGGGGTACTCATCCTCGCAGTCGTAGCAGTGGTAGCCGTCGGGGAAATGGGTGTCGCAGGTGAGCATGGTGAAGTTGAACGGTTCGCCCTGCTCTGCCAGCGCTGTCAGCTCCAGACGGGCCGCATTGAACAGCTTCTCATCCTCAAAGCCCCACCAGACCCGGTAGTCCTCGCGGATCCAGCCTCGCTCCTTCAGGGTGTTCAGGTCAACAATGTTGTAGTTGCCGTGCTCGGTGAAGTAGGCGTCCCGTCCGCCGAATTCTGCGTCAGAGCCAACCAGCAACGTCTGGTTGTAGCCCTCGGCCTCCAGAATCTCGCCGATGGACACAAGACCGGGCATGTAGCCGTGCTCTCCGCCGAAATATCCGGCATCCAGCGGCACCTGCACGTTCAGGCCGGAGGTCTGGGTCACCAGAGCCGCTGCGGTCCAAGTGGTGCCGGAGAAGCTCAGGGCGCCGCCAATGCTGCTGTCGTTGGAGAAATTCACATTCTCCTCGGCCAGCTGGGTCAGTTCGGGGATGAAGTTGTCGTAGATGGGGCCACCGGCGTCCGTCTCGCCGAAGGTGGTCTCCATGCTCTCCAGAAAGATGTAAATGAGGTTGCGCTTCTGCTCGGGGAAAGTCAGCTCCGTCACGTTGGGGTCCACGTAGTGATCCTCGATGAACTCAGATTCGGTGGCCGCCGCGCTGACAAACTGGACAAGGTCGAGCTTCACGGTGAAGAAACCGGCGGCAAAAATCAGCATCGCCAAGGTCAGCGCCACCGCCCGCCGGGCCACAAACCGAGCCAGCTTCGTGCCCCGGAAACGCAGGGCGTGCATGAGCTTGCCCGTGCTGAGCAGATAGATTCCCAGCTCCGCAGCCGTCGCAGCCACGCCGAAGACGCCCACCCGCACCAGAGCGGAATTGATCAGGGAGCGGTTCGCGCCCGCCGCGGAGGACTTCATCTGATAGATGAACTGATCCAGCGTCACCTTGTCGTATTTATTCGCCATCCAGACGGTCAGAAAGAACAGCAGATTGCCGCACAGCAGCGCCAGTGCCAGCAGCATACCGCGCCAGCTGCCGGGCTTATGAGTCATTTTCTTCGTCACAGCCAAGACGATCATCTCCTTGATTCGTTAAGTCGATTCCCCATTATACACGCTTTTTCAGAAAAATCATCACCTTTCCAAAAAGTTTTAAAAAATTTCACAATTGTTCGCATCTTGTTTCCTGCCAGAAAAAGGGAACGCCCTGCACCTTTCGGTGCAGGGCGTAGACTGTCGATAAACCCTCACAATGGAAATCTTCGGAGGGAGGGGGTGTGTGCGGGGGAACCGTCAGGGTTCCCCTGCGCGTTCAATAAAAGATGGATTTCGAACTTTTGAAGAAAGTTCGAAATCCTAAGCAGCTTGTCGAAAATACTTTTTCGACAAGCTGAGCCCTGCACCTTTCGGTGCAGGGCGTTTTCTGCTCACCGTCTCCCTTCCAGCGCTTCCCGCAAACGCGCCAATGCCCGCTTTTCGATCCGGGACACATAGCTCCGGCTGATGCCGAGCCGCTCTGCCGCCTCCCGCTGGCGCAGGGGCACGCCCCCGAAAAGCCCGTAACGCAGACAGATTACCTGCCGTTCCTGCTCTGTCAGGCACCGCTCCACAGCGATGCGCAGCCGTCTGGCATCCTCCCGGGCCTGCAGCCGCTCCAGCAGATCCTCCTCCCCCGCGATCACATCCATAATCTCCAGCGCAGCTCCGTCATTCCCCGTCTCAATCAGATCCGACAGCGACACATCCTGCGCCCGCTTCCGCCCGCTGCGGAAATGCATCAGGATCTCATTTTCAATGCACCGGGACGCATAGGTGGCAAATTTGATGTTCTTTTCCAGCCGGTAGGTGTTGACCGCCTTGATCAGGCCGATGGTGCCGATGGAGATCAGATCCTCCTGCTCCGATTCGGCGGCGTAGTATTTTTTCATGATATGGGCCACAAGGCGCAGATTCCGTTCGACGAGGATGTTTCTCGCCTCCTGATCGCCCTCGGCTGACCGCTCCAGATACCGCCGTTCCTCCTGACTGCTCAGTGGGCGGGGGAAGCTGCCGGTGGAGAGCTGCAGGGAGCAGAGCATCCCGCCCAGTGCCAGCAATGCCAGATTCATATACGCTCACCTCCGCCATCAGCCTATTGGCGACAGCGAGTCCGTTTTCCTCTTATGGCCCGAACAAAAAATCGCCCGCGCACCTTTCGGTGCGCGGGAAGCTTATTTTACAGGATCCCCAGCTCCCGGAGCCGGTTCAGAAACTTTCGGATGTCTTCTCTTGCGATCTCCTCAGTGACCTCGTACTCCTCCAGCACTGCGCCCAGCAGCGCCTCCTCGGAGTCCGCCGCCTCCAGTCTGTCCCACAGGAACTCTCCCAGCTCGTTCAGGACAAACAGGCCGTTGGAGTCATACACCGTCTTGCCCACGGGCACAAGGATGATGTCCCCCGCCACGTCGCGCTTGACCAGTTCCTTCTTGATCTTCATAGGCTTACTTCCTTTCCTCCGCAGCCCGGACCGTCTCGCGGATGACCGCATCGGTCATGGCGCAGACATATTCCGGCACGCCGTCGAATTTTCCGGTTTCCGTCACGCACACTGCGGCACAGACGGTGCAGGCCCCCCGTTTGGGGCAGCTGCCGCATTTTGCGGGCATCCGCAGGGCCTTTGTCTCCCTCCGAAGCTGCTCCCACGCAGCGTCGAAGCCGACCTCCAGCGGGTAAACCGTGGGATGGGGCATCATGCCGCAGGGCAGCATCCGTCCGTCCCATGTGATCCAGAAGGCCGTGCTGCCCGCCCGGCAGCCGACGCCCTCGTCCAGATCGGCAGCACACTCGGACTCCTCCACCAGTGCGAACTCGCCCATGGCCTTGGCCCGCGCGGCAAAGGTCTCCGCATCAAAGCGCAGCCGATCCCATTCCACAGCGGCCTTGGCCGCCTCCTCGGGGCTCAGTCGATCGCCGTGGCCGTATTTTCCGCCGTTGACCCGGATGGAGGGGTACATATAGCTGGCCAGCTTCACATGGACGCCCAGCTCCTCGGCCTTTTGGCAGATCTTCTCCAGATCCTCCCGGTTGTAGGGCGTGACGGAGACATTCAGCCGCACATCCACACCCGCTGCTTTCAGGGCACGGATGTTTGCCGTCACCGTATCAAAGGCCGGCAGTCCGCACATACGGCAGTAGGTATCGTTGCTGCCGCCGTAGAGGGAGATGTTGATCCGGAAGGGCGGATCCTCCAGCAGCCGGTTCAGGATCCCGCCCCGGAGCATGGAGCCGTTGGAATTGATGGAGATCAGCAGTCCCATCTCCTTCATGGCGTGGTAGATCTCGAAGAAATCCTTCCGCACGAAGGGCTCGCCGCCGGTCAGCAGGGCGAAGACCATACCGGCATCCTTGGCCTGTCTGGCCAGATCGATCCACTGCCGGGCAGTCAGTTCCCGGCCCTGGGCATCGATGTCCTCCTGCTTCAGGTGGACGTAGCACATGGGGCAGTCGAAATTACAGCGGGCCGTCAGCTCAAAGTTGCCGCCGATGGGCAGACCCAGCCGGGCGCCCTTGCTGTGCAGATATCGGGCCAGATGGGGCTCCGTTTGTTTGCGTTGGATCATTTCTCCACCTCCATGGTCTGTTTCAAAAGTTCCACCGCCCGCACATCGGGGGTGCAGGCGAGGTGATAGACGGGAACCTGTCCGATGACCTCCGTCACCGTCCGGGTGGCCAGCTCCACATCGGAGCGATCCCAGACATTGACGGTGCAGCCCTCCAGCACCGCCCGGAATGCCCGGAGGCCCCGGAGCTTTGTGATCTGATTGACGGGTGCCTGACTGAGCAGGACGATGGCCCGCAGGGGAAGCTTCACATTCCGCCGCACGGGAGAGCTGCCGGAATAGGGCGTGCCGCAGGCCAGCACCTGCCCATCCATGATCCGCACAGCCGCCCGGTCGCCGTTGACCAGCGCCGCGCCGGCATGGTCACACCAGAGCTGGGCCTGTGTGGACTTCCCCGTTTCCGAGGGAGCGGTGAACAGGATCGCCCCGCCCTCATACTCGATAAAGGACGCATGGAGCAGAAATCCCCCGTGATTGGTCAGAAGATGGGGCAGATCCAGCGCCGTCAGCAGAAGTTTTGACGTGATCCCCTGCTGCAGCTTCGCGTGCCGGAACACCGCCTCGATCTGCCGCCCCTGCTGTCTGACACAGATATGGCCCCCGCGGGGATCGGTCTGAACCTCTCCGTGAAACCGCATCTGCGCTTCCCCTTGGCGATACACCCGGAGGGCAGCGCTGCTGTAGACCTCTGTGCCCTCGGGCTCGGGCATGGCATCGCTCTGGACGGCACGGAGGACGTAGTCCCATTTCTCCGCTTCGGTGAGATAATCCGCGAGGATCCCGGGATCCTCCGACAGTCCTCCGTCAGATTCCACCCGAACGCGGATGCCGGCCATTTCCAGCAACCGCAGCTGCTCAGTCATAGACCGTCACCTGAACAACGGCACAGCCATCGGCGTTGTAGTGCCCTGCCGGGATCTGGCGGATCTCGCCGGCCTTCAGGCCGCCCTCCACCCGGACGCGGAAGGTGATGCCGCCGTAGTAGATATCCTCTCCGGCATACTTATAATACACGTAGATATCTCCGGCGATGTCCTCGTCGGAAATGTTCTGTACGTTCACCATGCCGTCCATGCCGCTGACCTTGATGGTGTCCTCGTACAGATCCATAGGCTCATCAAAAAACGCCGCTTTCTCCAGCGCGGCCGCGGTCAGCTCGCCGGAGCTCTTTCGGTCAAGATCCAGCAGCACCGCCCGCTCGCCCACAGCCAGATTGGTCAGCTGGAAGCGGTATGCTTCTCCATCCGCTTCTGCGCTGATCTCTGCCAGCTGAACGTCCTGTTCGCCGTTGTTGTAAACAATGATCATCATGACGTCAGACAGCAGCTCGTTGCTTCCGTCCTCCATGTACAGTCCGGTGTATTTGCCGGAGTCGATGATCTCCAGACCGCTGCCCAGAACCATCGCCGGAGGCTCCGTAACGGGCGGAAGCGTCTCCTGAGGGGACGTTCCGGGCGCAGGATTGCCATGGGCCGGGGGCGTGGTCTGGACGGGTCTGCCAGCCGGGTCGGCGGGCGGCTCCTGCCGCACCAGCACTGCCGCCACGGCCAGCACAGCCGCAAGGACCCAAAGGCCCAGAATGATCCAGCCGCGGTTCTTCTTTTCGTTTTTTTTGCGCATTGATATTACCTCGCATTGAAAAAGAAGGCCGCGCCACGGTTGGCGCGGCCTTCCCGCTTAGGATTTAGGAATTGAAAATGTTGGCGTACTCGTTGGGAACGTGGTAGCACAGGGAGTCGTTATTATCAGGCTCGTGGTACTTGCAGCCGGAAACGCTCTCCATGAAAACGACGCCGTTTCGGGTGGGATAGCCGCAGGAGCCCTCCGCCAGATTCTTGTTGATAAACTCACAGCCGGCGGCGATGCTCTCGCTCAGGGAGAAATCCTCAAAGAGGATATCAGGAGCAGTATACTGTTTCTTCATCATAATCCTCCTCTCAGATTTCGCTGTGCTCCGGGAGCTGATAGACCCGATACAGGAAGGTCACAACGTGGGCACGGTTACAGGTGCCGTTGGGATCGAACGCATTGGCAGCAACGCCGGTGGTGATGCCGTTCTCCACGGCCCAGATCACTGCATCATGGTAGAATGCATCGGCAGCCACATCCTCGAAGGGATTCTCTGCGTCGCAGACCACGCTGCCGTTGGCACGCCACAGGAAGGTGACCACCTGCGCACGGTTGCACAGGGCATTGGGGCCGAAGGTATCAGCGGTCAGGCCGTTGGTGATGCCGTTCTCCACGGCCCACAGGACAGCCTTGTAGAAGAAGTCGGTCTCCTTCACATCGGCGAAGGGATTGACGGCGCTGACAGGCTCGGGGGAGCCGGCGGCACGCCACAGGAAGGTGACGACCTGTCCGCGGCTGCAGTACATGTAGGGGCCGAAGTGGGTGTCGCTGATGCCGTTGGTGATGCCGTTCTCCACTGCCCACAGAACGCTCTCGTAGAAGAACTCGTTCTTCTGCACATCCGCAAAGGGATTGACAGGCTCGGGCTTCATGGCGTTCAGAACCAGCTCGGCGGCCTCGCGGGTCATGTAGATGGAGGCTTCTGCAGTGGGAGCAGTGGTGTAGGTGGTCTTGATGTTGGTGATGGAGAGGATGCTGTCGCTGTTGTTGGTGATGACGATGGTGTCCTTCATCCATGCGGTCAGATCATAGTACATATCGGTAGCGGTGCTGACGGTAAAGGCTGCACCGTTGATGGTGTAGGAAACAGCATTGCCGTCGGCGGACTTGACGCCGATCTGAACCTTGGCAGCATTCTCGGGAACATTCAGCTTGAAAGCCACGCTCTGGCCCTTTGCCAGATAGACCTCATTATTGGGGCCGTAGCCGACATAATCCGCGATCTGAGCGTCGCCGACCTCAGCGTCGCCGTCGATGAAGACCATGCCCTCGACCTTGGCGGTGGCATTGCCCAGAGTCTCAGCGTCGATGAGCTGATTGCGCAGCTCAATGTAGCTGGGCCAGCCCTCGCCGTCGGCCACATAGGCGTTCTTGATGTCTTCGTTGTTCGCGCCGTCGTTGGCGGGATCGTAGATGCGGATGGCGTCGAGATAGAACTCGTAGCTGTTGCTGCCCTCCACATGATCGAAGAAGCTCTCATAGGTGGCCTTGATGGTCACGCGGTAGTGGCCGTAGGGCTGATCAGCCATCTTGATGACGGGAACCTGATAGATGCTGTTCTCAGCCTCGCAGGGGAGCCAAGTGTTCTCCTCTACAATGA
Organism: Oscillospiraceae bacterium; assembly: GCA_017507425.1. Taxonomy (GTDB): domain Bacteria; phylum Bacillota; class Clostridia; order Oscillospirales; family Oscillospiraceae; genus Faecousia. Next base: position 20,004 of record JAFWAZ010000026.1, read on the forward strand.
CCTCCATGCCCTTGTCGATCTCCTCGGGCAGCTTGTCGGCGGGCTGGCAGGAGCCATCGCACTGATCGGCCTCATGGAGGATCTCCTTGCGGACCCACTCGTACCGGCCATCGATATAATTGCCGTTGCCGTCGGTAGCGAGGTAGCTCTCGTAGCGTGCATGGCAGTCGATCTGCTTGTAGCCGTAGTAGGTATCAACCATGAAGCTGTCGAACTCGCCCCACTTGCCGTTGTCTTCCTTCTCCACATCCACCAGAATGACGCCGGTGGTGTTGCTGGTCAGGGAGATGATGTCGAAGCCGGTGCCCCAGAACTCGAAGGAGGCCTGAGCGTAGTTGTCATAGTCCACGGTGGCCTTGGCGGCGGAGCCGTTGGAGTAGAGGTTCATGGCGCTGTAGGCGCCGTCGAAGCCGTAGATGTTGTCGGCGTCCAGATCAGCGCTGATCTTGCTTGCGCCGGGACGGTCCTGCGCCTGCGTGCCGTCAATGGCGGTACCCTCGGTGCTCCACAGGCTCTTCTCGGAGCTCACCCAGCCATCGTTCCAAGTGAAGCTGGAGAAGTCGACGAAGCTGTCCTCGTAGTAGACGGTGGTTGCGGGGATCACGGTGACGGAGGAGTACATGCTGGTGGTCTGCAGGACGTTGTCCTTGGTATAGTAGCTGACGTCGGACTCGTAGTAGAAGACGGCGGCGTCGCTGAAGAGCATGCCGTTGTCCTTGTCCAGAGAGAAGCGGACGGAGTCGTTCTCCAGAGTGGCGGTACCGATCTTCTTGCCGCCGAGCATTACCTCAGCGGAGGTGGCCTTGGCTGCACTGTAAGTACCGCTGTTCATCACGACGTTGGCGGGAGCATCCGCACGGACGCCCACGACGTCGGAAGCCATGTTATCGTTGGTGGCCACGTCAATGATCACATCCAGACCGTAGTCCACGACCACGACGTCCTCGACGAGCTGGGGCTGCCAGACAACAGCGAATGCGACGGTGGTGTTGGCGTAGTCCAGATTGGTGCGATCCGTGACCGTATAGACAGTGTCGGAGTTGGCGCTGACGTAGGTGCCGGGGGTGTTGGAGTAGGCGCCGTAGGCATCGTACCGCTCACCGGCCTTGGTGTTGAAGACCTTGGTGGTATTCTTGTTTGCGACGTCGTCGCTGCCCTCGATGATGAAGTGGTTGTAGTTCTTGCCGTTTTCCACGTCCACGTCCTCGGTCTGATAGACGTTGATCTCATAGTAGGCATTGGGATCGTACAGTGCGTAAACATCGGGGACGATCTCGGAAGCCAGATATTCAGCGCTGAGCTGGGTCTTGGAGTTTTCGCCGTACCAGACAACGCTCTTCTTCACGGGCTCGGTGACATAGATGGCCTCGGCGAAGGGGATCTCGCGGCCGGCGCGGTTGACGGGCTTGCCCTGTTCGTTGACCAGATAGAACACGTAGGTGACCTGTGCACCGTTCCAGGTCATGGAGGGGACAGGGAACTCCTGCTGGACGCGGTTGTCCTGATAGTTGTCGTAGGTGATGTCGGCGTACTCGTTGGTGTCGTAGGTACCGGCGGGAACCTGCTCCTCCAGAGGGAAGCCGGCGGAGTTGTTCAGATAGACGAAGTACTCCAGAGCCAGCTCGGTGGTGGTCAGCTTGTCGGCCTTCCAGGTCAGGAACTCCTCGGTGACCACATTGCCCATTTCGTCGAGGATGTAATTGCCTTCTGCGTCGACAGCGGGTGCGCAGGTGTACTCGAAGTAGGTGCCGTCGATTCCGATGACTCTGCCTACATTGAAGGTCACATGGTTGCAGTTTTCACAGGCAACGCCGTCGACGGTGTGGGACTTCAGTGCGCCGTTGGCATCGAAGGTGAAGTTCTCCAGCACCTTGGGAGCGCCGTCGCGCTCCTTGTCGGCGTCGAGCTGATACTCCAGAACCTGAATGTAGAACTCGGACATACCGCTTGCTTCAGCGGCAGTAACGCCCTCGTTGGGCAGGTCGAAGCTCACATCGTAGTTGCTGCCGATCTTATCCGTGACCACAACATTGGTTGCAGCCTGCTTGATCTCGTTGACAATGCCCTTGAAGATCGTGCTGAGCTTGTCGGCATTCTCATTGGAGGCCACGTGGTAGACATAGTTGGTGTAACCGGCATCGGAGCCGTCACCCTCTGCGGTACCCGCAATGTTGGCCAGAATGGTCTTACCATAGTTGTTGTCAATGTGCAGGGACACGGAGTAGATGCTCACGCCGTCCTTCTTCATCTGGCGGGAGTAATACTCATCTTCCTTTGCAACATTTGCGGCATTTCTGGTACCATCACTACCCAAATAATCATTGTCGCGGATACCCTTTTCACCACTTGCATCGACATAAGCAAAACCGGTGGTGGGCATGCCGTCAGACAGGAAGATCACATACTGCGCACGGCCTTCCGTCTTATTGTCCTTGAGGATGGTATAGCACTGCTTCAGTGCTGCGGCATAGTTCGTACCGCTGTCGGTAGAGTCTGCGTTCTCAATGGTACGCTTTGCAGCATCAAGGCTGGTGCTGGTATAGGTCTGCAGGGAGAGCAGCCGCTCGACGTTGTAATTGTTTGCGTCGCCGTCAATATTCTCAATGTAGGAGTCCTGATAATTGTTACTCCAACCGTTGAAGGTATAAACAGCAACACGGTTGTCATTGAAGGAGCCGTCCTCGTTCTTGACGATGGCCTCCAGTGCGGCATTGGCAGCATCCTGAGCTGCCTCGACCTGATCCTCATCCATAGAGGTGGACATGTCCATCATGATAATGACGTCCATGTTATTGTCCACAGAGTAGGGCACGCCGGTCATGGACAGCTCGACCTTGGCCATACCGGACTGGGAGAAATTGCCCACGGCGGTGGCGTTCTTGTCGAAGCGGATGGCGCCCTCGTTGGGATACTCGGGGAAGTCGTTGGTGCCGTCCTCGGGGGTGATGTAATTCGTTTCATCGGCAACCACGGTGATGTAGTTGGTGACCAGACCGGCACCCTCAACCTCGTAGCTCACCATAACCAGAGCCTCGCCGTAGACGCCGGTAAAGCTCACGGTGTTGCCGCTGATCTCGGAGATGATGCCGTCGGGATCATCGTAGACCTTATAGGTGGCAACAGTGGAGGTATCGGTGGTGGAAGCCTTTCCTCCGTTATCAGGGGTAAAGGTCAGAACGCTGCCCAGCGTGGCAGAGCCGCCAGCCTCAGTGACGGCCACCTTCACTCTGTCAGGATTGCCGGCGATGGAGTAGATGCCGTCAACCTCAGCGGGGGTCACGATTGCCACTTCGGTCTTCTGGTAGAAGTAAACATTTCTATTGCTATTACCGTCGCTCACGGACCAGCTGTTGTTGTTATAGCGGAGATAGTAATTTCTGTTACCGCTTCGCGTGGAGAGTCTGTTGTTATCGCTGCTGTAGCTCCAGTTATCAGACTCGCTGAAGCTCAGGCTGTTGTTGCTGTAGCCCAGCTTATAGTCGCCGGAAGCGAACTTCCAGCCCGTGGAAGCCGTCCACTCCAGCGCAGTGCCCTTGTCCTCGATGTACACGGCATCGCTGATGGTATCGGCCTGCTTAACGGTGACTGCGACACCGGTGGCGGAGGCTGCCAGCGCATAACGGTTGTTGCTGCCAACACTGTTGGAGTTCACAATCAGGTATTTCTCGCCGGCAGTCAGGCTGGAAACCAGCTTGTAGATGGTCTTCTTGGTAATGGTCGTGCCCTCGCCCTTGCCCGCAGCAGTCTGGGGGGCATCGGCGTAGACCTCGATGAGATCATCCTCGGAAGGGATCTCTTCAGAAGCCAAGAGGTCACTTTCACCGGAATCCTCAGCGGACTCATCGGTGACCACATCGTCAGGAGCGTCGCTGCCGGTGGCAGCAGGCTCGCTCACTTCCCCCGTGGCGCTGGCGTTCAGGGACAGCATGGGCACCAGACCCAGAACCATCACGAAAGCCAGAACGAGCGAGAGAATACGCTTCGTCGTTTCTTTCATTTTCAAACCTCCATTTTTCACAATATTGTGAGTATTTACTGGTTTTTTTGGATATTTTTTGGTATTATTTGCTCCAGATTTTCCTCTGTCTCCGCAGGCTTTCCATCCGGTCAGTCTACGGCCCCAAATTACATATCCATACGCGTAAAATTATACTCAACCCTCTGTCAAAAGTCAAGTAGACCCCAGAAGAAAAGTGAAATAACACAATCCATCCCCCCAAAAAGCCAAAGAAAACTGTCGTTATTTATGTATGGAACGATCACTATTCTGTTCGCCCGGAAACAGGATTTGAAATTACCAAAAAACGTGTTATACTATATATATAGTAGGAGGGATGCCCCATGGATATCTGGACAGAACTGGAGAAGTACCGGGAGAGCGGCTATGTGGAGGCCAAGGAGGCTCTGGGCGGTCTGCCCGAGAGTCTGTGGGAGAGCTACTCTGCCTTTGCCAATGCAGAGGGCGGCGTGATCCTGCTGGGCGTCGGCGAAAATCCCGACCGCTCCCTGCGGATTCTGGAGCTTCAGGATCCCGATTGGCTGCTGGAGGAATTCTGGTCCATCCTCCGCAATCCCGAATATGTCAGCGTGAATCTGCTGAAGCCCGAAGACGTGCAGGTCATCCGGGACGAGGGAAAGTGCATCATCGCCATCTTCGTCCCCAAGGCCCCGCCGGAGCACCGCCCCGTCCATCTGGCAAAAGATCCCCATCGCCACAGCTACCGCCGTGTGGGCGACGCCGACAGGCGGTGCACGGCGGAGGAAGTGGCTCAGATGCTCGCCCATCGTCCGTAAACGCAATAATCCCCCGTTTCCGAGGAAACGGGGGACATTTTTACATATTGCGCGCAATATCCGTCTGGGTCTTGTAGAGCTGGGCGTACATGCCGCCCTTTGCCATCAGCTCCTCGTGGGAGCCGGATTCGGTGATGACGCCGTCGGCGATGGAGATGATCCGTCCCGCCGCCCGGATGGTAGAGAGCCGGTGGGCGATGATCAGGGTGGTTCTGCCCTTGGCCAGCGCATCGAAGGCCTTCTGGATCTTGGCCTCCGTCACGGAGTCGAGGGCCGAGGTTGCTTCATCCAGAATCAGGATGGGGGGATTTTTCAGGAAAATTCTCGCGATGGACACCCGCTGCTTCTGTCCGCCGGACAGGAGCGTGCCCCGCTCTCCCACGTAGGTGTTGAAGCCATCAGGCATGGCGAGGATGTCGTCGTAGATCTCCGCCTTTTTCGCCGCCTCGATGACCTCCTCCATGGTGGCGCCGGGCCTGCCGTAGCGGATGTTTTCGAGGATGGTGTCGGCAAAGAGGAACACGTCCTGCTGGACGATGCCGATGTTCTGATGGATGGTGCGCTGGGTCACGTCCCGGACATCGTGGCCGTCGAGCTTGATGGAGCCCTCGGAGACCTCATAGAACCGGGGGATCAGCTGGCAGAGGGTGGTCTTGCCGCCGCCGGAGGGGCCGACAATGGCGACGGTCTCGCCGGGCTCAATGTGCAGGCTCACGCCCTTGAGCACATCCAGATCCCCGTCGTAGGCAAAGGATACCTCCTCCACGTCGATGGCGCCGCGGACATTCTTCAGCTCCACTGCATCGGGCTTATCCTGCAGGGTGGGCTCGGTGCGCATGATGTCCACGAACCGGTTCAGGCCCGCGAAGCCGTTGGCGAACATCTCAGAGAAGGACGCCAGCTTGCGCATGGGGTTGACAAAGGTGGCGATGTACAGGGAGAAGGTCAGCAGGTCGATGTACTCCAGCTTTCCCTCCATGATCAGCCAGCCGCCGAAGCCGATGACGATGACATTCAGTGAGCTCAGGAACAGCTCCATAGTGGAGTGGAACCGGCCCATGGCCTTGTGGAATTCCCGCTTGGCGGTCTTGAACAGGGTGTTTGCGGCGGTGAATCGGGCGTTCTCCACGTCCTCGTTGGCGAAGGCCTTGGCCGTGCGGATGCCGGAGAGGCTGGACTCGATCTCGGTGTTGATGTGGGCAGTCTTTTGCTTGGACTCCCGGGAGGCCTTGCCCATGCTCCGGCGCATGGTCATGATGACGCACAGGAACAGGGGGATGGTCAGCGCCACGATGATGGCAAGCCGCCACTGGATGGTAAACAGCACGATCAGTGCGCCGATGATGGTGACGCAGGAGGTCAGCAGATCCTCGGGGCCGTGGTGGGCCAGCTCCGTCAGCTCGAAGAGGTCCGTGGTCAGCCGGGACATCATCTGGCCCGTCCGGTTGCGGTCGTAGTAGTCGAAGCTCAGCTCCTGCATGTGCTTAAAGAGGTCGGCCCGGATGTCCGCCTCCACCCGGATGCCGAAGGTGTGTCCGAAGTAGGCCACGATGAACTGCAGAAAGGCCCGCAGTCCGTAGCAGGCCGCCACCACGATCATAATGGTGAAGAAAAAGCGGTACTGCTGCTGGGGCAGCCAGTCGTACAGGGCCGTACGGGTGATCAGCGGGAAGGCCAGATCGATGCCGGCGATCAGCACCGCACAGGTGATGTCCAGCAGAAACAGCTTCCAATGATTCCGGAAATAGTGGAGAAAAATCATCAGAGGCCGCTTGCTTTGGTAATCTTTGGTTGTCATTTTGTACCTCCGTTTGTTTTTTCGATATTATACATCGGAATTCGGTAAGTTGCAAGCGCAACGAAAGATTATTTGGACTTTTTCACCGCGCAATGGTATGATAAAAGGCAGGACAGCATACTGTCCTGCCTGATTTGGTTACAGCTCCGGGAGAAACTCCCGGAACCGGGGCAGCATGCCGACCTTGTCCGGGACATGGTGCGGCATCTGCAGAATATCGTGGCCGGGGAAATGGTTGCCCTCAATGAGCTGGGGGCCGTCGGCGCTGACCGCCACATCCCAGCCCATATAGCCAAGCTGAGGCACCACCTTCGCCGCTTCAAGACACATTTCGACGGACTCCTGCCAAAAAGGCAGTCGACAGCCGGGAATCGGAGCACCGGTGACGGGATGCACCTCGTAACACCCGCCATCCTTGTCACAGGCAGCATATGCAACGATTCCGGTGTCCACATCCACAGGGGCCGCCATACCACCGGAGTTGATGTTATCCACGAACCGGCCGCCGCTGCCGATGCGGATGAAAGCACAGACCACACCGGAGCTGCCATTGCGGCTTACGGTCACAATGCGGTAGGTGTTCACGGAGCCGGGATAGAGCTTCGCCACATCGGGATGCTGGATGATGGCGTCCTCAATCAGTCCCGAACCGCTCGCTTTCAGATGGTCATACAGCTCCCTCAGAGAGCCGAAATCCGCCTTGTGCAGCTTCTCGATCCCCTTTCCGCAGGTGGCCGAAGCAGGCTTGGAAATCACCGTCTCCCGCCGGGCCATGAACGATACGAATTCTTCGTAGCTGCATTTCCCCAGATCCAGCCAGCCCCGGCGGACGAACCGGCTGAACAGCCGATTGAACTCGGTCTTGTCCTCGACGCAGTGATACCATGCCGGATCATTGCACAGCCTGACGATCCGATTATTGACGCCGCGGGTCACATAGGTAGCGCGCTGGGCTGGGGTCAGGTCGTAGAATTCAAAAAGCAAATAATCCATGTAGCCTGCACCGTAACGCAGGCCGCAGATTATCATATCGCCCAGAAGCCGGAATCTGCTTTTTCCGGTCTTATGATGGAGGGCTTCAAGGGTTTCGAACAGCCTCTGATAATCCATACGCAGCACCCGGCCCATCAAATATTTCACTTTTTCCATATTGGAGTCCTCGCAGTCCAGATTATTATTTACAATGTAAACCGCTTGTCAGTTTGCATTGTAAACTCCACTGCAGGAATTGTCAACCCATGAATTGCACAAAGGCAGGAGGGTTATTTTATGCACATCATCTATTCCGACCGCGACTTGGCGGTCATCGTCAAGCCCGTGGGCATGGACTCGGAGCACGCCGTCCCCGCGGCCATTTCCGAACTCTTAGGCGGCGAGGTCTATCCCATCCACCGGCTGGATCTGAATGTGGGCGGCGTCATGGTCTATGCCCGGACAAAAACCGCCGCCGCCCAGCTTTCGAAGCTGGTGCAGGAGGGGCAGCTCGAGAAAGAATACCGTGCCCTCGTCCACGGCACGCCGCCGGAAAGCGGGGTCTGGGAGGATTTTCTGTTCAAGGACAGCCGCAAAAACAAGGTCTTCGCCGTAAAAAAGGAGCGAAAAGGCGTAAAAAAGGCCAGTCTGGAATTCACCCGGCTCACCGATTCCGACCCCAGCTTGGTGCACATCCGGCTCCATACAGGCCGCAGCCACCAGATCCGCGTCCAGTTCTCCTCCCGGGGCTTCCCCCTTGTGGGCGACCACAAGTACGGCTCCCGGGACAGCGCAAAAGCCCCCGCCCTCTTCTCCTGCCGCATCAGCTTCCCCTGGAAGGGTACGGCAAAGATATTTGAGGCATTTCCCGAATGGGGGCAATGAATCTCCCTCCCCCGAATCGGAAAGAATACATTTTCAGGCTGATTCCGCAACAGAAACTGGTCAAATTGCCCATTCGACTCCCAGAAAAACCGTGTTTCGTCGGCAAAGCGCAGAAAAAGTCGAACCGTGAAAAATTAGTTGGAAGTTCCGGAAAACTGTGCTATAATAGCTTTGCATACATCCCTTCGCGCTATATTTATATTTGTTCGTGTTTATAAACATCAGCGTCACATCAATGGAGGAATTTTATATCATGTCCACGAAAACCGTCACCCCCGCCGATTTTTTTGCTCCTGATACTCAGGTCGCCCATCCCGCACTGATCGCCTGCCCCGGCGCCGAGGAGCTGACCAAGCTCATCGACAGCCATCTGGTGGCATGGGCCAAGGAAGTTGGTATCGAGCAGGATACCTTTATTGTTGATTGCGCCTGCCCCCGTTTCCAGAGCGGCGACGCAAAGGGCCTCGTCAGGCAGTCCGTCCGCGGTGACGATATTTTCTTTGTCTGCGATCCCGGCAACTATTCCGTGACCTACAAGCTCTTCGGCCACGACAACCACATGTCCCCCGACGACCACTTCGCCAACCTGAAGCGTCTGATCCAGGCCGTCGCCGGCCGCAGCCACCGCATGAGCGTCATCATGCCCTCTCTGTACGGCGGCCGTCAGCACCGCCGCGTTGTCCGCGAGTCTCTGGACTGCGCCGTGGCCCTGCAGGAGCTGCAGAGCATGGGTGTTGCCAACATCATCACCTTCGATGCCCACGATCCCCGGCTGATGAACGCCGTCCCCCTGATGAGCTTCGACAACGTCATGCCCACCTATCAGGTTCTGAAGACTCTGCTGAAGCATATGCCCGAGCTGCAGTTTGACAAGGACCATTTCATGGTCATCTCCCCCGACGAGGGCGCCATCTCCCGCAACATGTACTTCTCCAGCGTTCTGGGCTGCAATCTGGGTATGTTCTACAAGCGCCGCGACTACACCCGCGTGGTCGATGGCCGCAACCCCATCGTTGCCCACGAGTATCTGGGCGAGAGCGTGGAAGGCAAGACCGTCTTCATCGCCGATGATATCATCGCCTCCGGCGAGAGCATGCTGGAAGTCGCCTACGAGCTGAAGAAGCGCGGCGCCAAGCACATCATCGCCAACGCCACCTATCCCCTGTTCACCAGCGGTTTTGCCAAGTTTGACAAGATGGTGGAGGAGGGCATCCTGACCGCCGTTCTGGGCACCAACCTGACCTACCG
>JAFWAZ010000027.1 GCA_017507425.1 Oscillospiraceae bacterium
AGCACCCGGTTGCCTGCAGCAAAGGTGTTCTGTAGTGTGCTGCCCAGTGCAGCCAGAGCAACCACCGGGCCAAAGGAACTCATCAGCGCCAGTGTTGCGATCAGGCATCCCTCGAATCCGACAAGCTCGGCAGACAGGAACAGCATAGCAAGGTCAAACACAAGGATCACCGTGTTGGTCACGGCGGTGTTCCGGCCTGCGGTGCGCTTCATCCGCTCCTCATCTTGAGAGAGATTGTCGGTCTGGGTGTTCATATCTGCCATCCGCTTTTCGCCCTGACCGTATTGCAGGGTTTCGGATAGACCTCTTAGACTGTCCAGCACAAAAGAACTAAGCGCGCCGGATTTGGTGCGGAAATGGATGCCGTCATCCCCGCTGAGTTTGGAGGTCACGATGGGAATGATGACACCGACGGTGAAATAAGCTGCCAGAGCCAGAGCGCCCAGCGCCACATGGTAACTGCCGATGAAGCAGACCATGATCATGCAGAACAGGAACGCAATAGCAACGGGAGAAATGGTGTGGGCGTAGAACACTTCCAGCAGTTCAATGTCGGAAGTAATGATAGAGATCAGGTTGCCCTTGTCCTTGCCCTCCAGTTTGGCGGGGCAGAGCCTGCGGAGCGCGCCGAAAACCTTGTCCCGGATCAGCGCCAGCAGTTTGAAGGCGATGAAGTGGTTGCAGGCCTGTTCTGCGTAGCGCAGGAAGCCCCGCACCAGGGCGAAGATCAGCACTGCCGAAAAGAGAATGGTTGTAGGTTGTGCGTTCAGCACATTCAGAATCGCATATCCGCCGCACACTGTGATAAAGGCAGCGCAGAGGTGACCGATGAGGCCCATGGTGATGGCGAGAATCATGAAGCCCGCGAGTGGCTTTACAAGGCCAATGAGCCGGGCCATAATTTGAAATCCGCTTCTTTTCATTCTGCCGCACCTCCTTTGGTGTAATTCTCCAGTTCCTGTTGGGCGTTCCACAGCTTGGCGTAAGCGCGGTTCGCCGCCAGAAGCTGACTGTGACTGCCGGATTCGACGATATTGCCCCTATCCACCACATAGATGTTGTCCGCACCTGCCACATTGGCAAGGCGGTGGGAGATCAGGATCACGGTCTTGGTTTCGGCCAGCGCATGAATCTGAGCCATAATATCATTTTCACTCTCAATATCAATGTTGGAGGTGGCTTCGTCGAAGATGTAAACCGGACTGTCGTGAAGCAGCGCTCTGGCCAGAGCCAATCGCTGGCACTGACCGCCGGACAGGTTGCCGGCCTTTTCATTCAATACCGTATCCAGTCCCTTTTCGGTTCTGAGGAAATCTGCCAGATTCACCTGCTCAAGTACCTTCCAGAGGGTGTCCTCACCGGCATTGGGCCGGGCCATCAGCAGATTGTCCCGGACGGTACCCTTAAAGAGATAACTCTGATGGCTGATATAAGTGAAATTCTCCATGAGGCTGCCTTCGCCGATTTCGGAGAGGGGAACTCCGCCAACGGTGATGGAACCGGAATAGCCTTTGTTTCTGCCCATCAGAATGGCGGCGATGGTGGATTTGCCGCAGCCGGATTCGCCGACGATGGCGGTAAAGCTGCCTTTTGGGAATGCCATCTCCACGCCGTGGAGGATCTCCCGGTCTGCGTCATAGGAGAAGCGCAAGCCCTTGCATTCGATGGAGCAATCCGCCGGGACAGTTTGGGTTTTCTGCTCGGGTTCCGGCAGATCGAGCAGCCGGAAGATCTTGTCGCTTGCCGCCATGCCGTTCATGGCGATATGGAAGAAGCTTCCCAGCATCCGCATGGGCAGGAAGAAATCCGCCGCCAGCAAAATGATGAGAATGCAGCCTGCCAAGTCCACATGGCCAGAGCGGAACTGGGTCGTCGCCAGAATCACACCCAGCGCCGCACCGCCGTAGGCGATGAGATCCATGATGGTAATAGAGTTGAGCTGCATGGTCAGCACCTTCATGGTGATGCGCCGGAAATGCTCGCTCTGCTCATTCATTTCCCTGTGCTTGAATTCGTCCGCCTGATAGATCTTCGTGGTGGTCAGACCCTGCAGGTTTTCCAGGAAGGTATCGCCCAGCGCGGTGTACTGACCCCAGTATTTGGCCAGCAGCTTCTTTGCCCACCGCTGAACCAGAATGATCGTCACGGGAATCAGCGGCACACAGACCAGCAGGACGATGGCGGAGGGGAAATTCACAAAGCTCAGCACCCCGAACAGGGTCAGGGGTGCCAGCATGGCATAGAAAAACTGAGGCAGGTACGCACCAAAATAGGTCTCCAGCTGGTCAACACCCTCCACGGCTACCTGTACCACTTCGGATGTGTTGGCCTGCTCCTTGTAGGAACTGCCCAGCCGCAGAAGCTTCCGGTAGATCATTTCCCGCAGCGTCTTCTTAACAGCTTTGGAGGATAAATATCCCATACGGCTGGACAGCGTTGCACATACAAAGCGGATCACCACGGCAACTGCTGCAATCACAGCGGTCAGCGCGATCTGTCCATCGCCGATATCTCCTTCAAACAGACTTTGCAGCATCCGGGCAATGGCACCCATCATGGCGATGTTGGCTGCCAGAGAGACCCACTGACAGATCACATTCCCGGCAATGTACTTTTTACTTTCTTTGACTGTACCAATCAGTCGTTTGTTGATCATCATAATCGTATATACTCCTTGATGCGTTAGTTACCGCTAACCGATAGGGGTTTAGATGGCCGCCAACACCCTCGCAGGGCGTTAGCGGCAACTAACCTTTGTGTATAGTACCGAAAAGATCCTGTTTTGTCAAGTGATTTTTTGTCCCGGGTGGATTGACTTGCAATATTTCCGGTGATTCAATGATTTGAAGTTAGACATTGCTAACTGGATGGGGGAATCTGTATGAAAGCAGATTACAAAAACTGGGTACCCAATGGTATGATCTACGGCTTCGGCGCGGCAACTGCCGGATTGGCAGATGCTGCGGGCATTGTAAAGAATAAACCGATCTCCGTACTGTTAAGCGTTGGTGCGCTGGGCTGCTGAGTATGCTTCGATCAACAAAGAACTGTGTGAGAAAAATGCAGAAGCCGAGGGCATCCGCAATGTCAGCTTCCAAAAGGGCGATGCCTGCAAGCTGGACTTCCCGGATGAGAGCTTTGATGCTGTCACCAGCAACTATGTGTACCACAACATCACAGGTAAAAACAAGCAAGCCTTGCTGAGAGAAACCCTTCGGGTACTGAAAAAGGGTGGTACTTTTGCCATTCACGATCTGATGGAGCCTTCCCGTTACGGCGATATGGAGAAATTCGTGGCTGAGCTGAAGGCCGAGGGCTATGAGGATGTTCGCCTTATCAAGACAACGAACGGAATGTTTATGAGTCCTGGCGAGTCAAAATTGATGATGCTGGCTGGTTCCACACTTCTGGCAGGGAGGAAATAAGATGTCATTTTTTGAAAATACCCGCAAGCCTGTTGGCTTTGGCGGCAAGATCATGGTTGCCATGATGAATTCCGGTCACGGCGCTATGGCGGACTGGGGATTTAAGTATATCACAATCCCGACAGATGGGACTATTCTGGACGCAGGCTGCGGCGGTGGTGCCAATATCAAAAAACTGCTTGAAAAGTGTCCGCAAGGATGCGTAAAGGGTATCGACTATTCCGAGGTCAGCGTGGAGAAGTCCCGGAAGGTCAATGCAAAAGCCATCAAAGAAGGCCGCTGCCAGGTGCTGCAGGCCAGTGTCGCTGAGCTGCCCTTTGATGAAAATAACTTTGACCTGGTCACAGCCTTTGAGACCATTTATTTCTGGCCCGGTCTGGTGGATTGCTTCCGGGAAGTATATCGGGCGCGAAACCCGGCGGAACCTTCCTCATCTGCAACGAATCCAACGGCGAAACCAATAAGGACGATAAGTGGGTGGAAAAGATCGGCGGCATGACCATTTACAAGGGTGATCAGATCCGCCCTGATCCAGAGCCTGCTGCTGGATGAAACCTTCAGTGACCTGTCCCTGGAGGAACGCAATTTCGTTACAGAGCGCATTCTCAGCGAGATCAAGGGCCGGATGATGGAGGACATCGTCCTGCTGGAAACCAAGCTGGCTAACCCGAAGAAGGAAGTCTTCGTCCTGCAATTCGCCATCGGCGAGTTCGACATGGTGGTGTTCGATGCCACCGCCGGCTCCTGCGAGATCTACGAGAACAAGTACAGTACCGAGGCCGTCCCCCAACAGTACCGCCACCTGATCGACGAGCAGAAATGCGAGCTGACCCGCCACCGCTTCGGTCCGATTACCGGCAAGTATGTGCTGTACCGGGGCGAGGATATGGTGGTTGAGAATGGGATCACTTATCGGAATGTGGAAGCGTATTTGGTGGGGCTATCATAAAAAATCTCTGAGCCTGTGTAGATTTTTTCAAAGCATGGTGATATAATCCTTTCATTGTTTTCATCGTGCAGGAGAGGAGGGAATATCATGTCCGTTGGAAACGAGCTGAGAATTGCCGTTGTGGACGATGCTGAGCAAGAGCGCATTCGGATCATGGAGGAAGCTGATGCGATTTTGAGCTGTGAAAGCATTCCTCACAGCATTGAGCTTTTCCCTGACGGGAAAAAACTTCTGGATGCGATCCGCTGCAGCAGAAATTACAATCTTCTCCTGTTGGATGTGATGATGGAGGAAATGGATGGCATATCCCTTGCTGCCGAGCTGCGGAAACGGGAGGATCATACGGCTGTCGTCTTTATCTCCTCCAATCAGGAGCTGGCACGCAAAGGATACCGGGTGAATGCATCACGCTACCTTCTCAAACCTCTGGATCGGGATGAGCTTGGGGAAGCACTGATGCACTGCTATGACAAGTGGATAAACCAGAAAGAGATCCTGCTGCCTACCGCACAGGGACAGTACAGAGTTTCTTTCCAAAATATACAATTTGCAGAAGCCTTTGACCGCGGGACTCGATTTGTCCTTTCCGATGAAATCGTGGATACGAAACTGAAATTTGCGGAAGTGGAAGCGATGCTTCCCAAGGTCGGGTTTATTCGGTGCCACCGGGCCTATATTGTCAACGCTGCCCATACCAGAAGGATTCGCCAGTATGCGTTCGAGATGAAATCTGGGGCTGTGGTACCGATCAGCCGCCCCCGTTACAGTGAGGTCAACCGGCAGTTTGTGGAATATCTGTCTAAATGAAAAACAGGAGCCGTTTCATCTCGGCTCCTGTTTTTCTTATGTCAAGGGCAGGACGACCCTGACTGTGACACGGTCAGGATCATGTTCGATCAGCATGGTACCTTCACTGCGTTCTGTGATATTACGAATGATCTTCAATCCCAGGCCGTGCTTTGGCACGGCCTCATATTTTTCAGGAGACTCCACATAGGGCGTTCCGGTGCTGTTTTCGCAGGAGATGACCAGATAACCGTCCTTTTCATGGATATTCATTCGGATATAGGGTGTGTCCGCAGTTTTGGCTGCTTTGACGGCGTTGTCGACGATGTTCATGACCAGCGCGCACAGATCGGGATCCGAAAGGGGCAGTGTCGGGGGAGCTTCCGATCTTTGGATGTCCACCCGGATACCGGCATCCACGGCAGTACCCAGCTTACCGTTCAGGATGATATCCAGCATTTCGTTTCCGCTTTCCACGATGGGGCGAATTCTCTGATTCTGGCCGATCAGTTCGGTGAGATAGGCCGTCCGTCTTTCGTCGCCGCCCATATCGTGCAGGATATTCAGATGCCGGAGCATATCGTGGCGGAGCATCATCACTTCTTCATGCTGGCGGCGCAGGTTTTCGTAGCCGGCCATGGTCAGCTCCCGCCGCTGTTCCACCAGACGCTTCTCTACATGACGGTTCAGCTCCGTTCGGATCATTTCCGCAGCAGCAGTTAAGAGCGCGGCAATGGTGATGCCGGACTGGGTATGGGAATAAACATAGGATATATCGCCTCCTGCCAAGCCTGCTGCGATCTGTTCCAAGACAAAGCCTCTGTTTACGAAGAAGATCTGAACCGTCCAGCTTATGGCGATTCCGAGAAAGGCCAGCGGAATAAAAAATCGGTAGAACATGTTTTCCTTCCTCCACCAAAGGGATCCCATCACCAGCACGGTGACAAGGCCGCTCAAGGCAAGCCAGGAGGGCAGACCATTGGTCAGGAAAACCATGAAAGAGAAAATGGAGGTGAACTTAGGAAACACTGCCAGCGAAATGAGATCGCATCCCACACAGAGGGCATATCCGATCACGGGGACCCAAAGGAGCTTCCTTCGGGTTCCGCCCCGCAGGGTCAGATAGCACAGCAGTCCCAAAGTGGAGATCATAGGGAGTGCTGCCTGCCACATATTGGTAGTGGAAATAAAATATCGGAAATAGAAGCTGGTTCCGACCAGCCGCTGTGTCATCCAGTGAAATGCCACCAAGGAAAGACACAGGATCCCCCAGTCCCGCCTGATGGCAAATCCTGCAAGAAGCGTCAGCGTCAGCAAAAAGGCCGGCACTGCAAGCAGCATGGTCTTTGCAGTTTCGGAAATCAGGCTGCTTTCATAGGCGAAGCCGCAGTAAAGCCGGACGGAAGCCGGCCATGCGGTCACGGAGCCGGTCTCCGTCCATTCCGGGAAGGACTGGGCGATGGTCAGGGTTTTTCCGTAATAATCCGCAGGCAGGCTGATGGTAATGGGATTATCCCGCAGCCACTCATTCATTGGCAGGTGCAGATGACCGATGCGGTTGTCGAGCTCCGGGCAGTCGGTGTAGATCAGAGCATCATCCAGCCACACGGCATAACGGTTTTCGTTCGCATCCAGCTGCAGGGTGGGATCATCCAGCTCCTCGTCCATGATGCGGGAAAAGTAGAAGGTCTGCCCCAGCTCCAGCCCGGTATATCCGCCATAGCCATTGGGGATCAGCTCCGCTGCGGCATCGCCCTGACGGGTGTAGACGCTCCAGCCCTTGCTGTCATACTGCTCCGGGTCATAATCCAGACTGTCCGGCGATCTGACGGACAGATCCAGGGAAACATCCTTCATGGGACTTACATACATCAGTAAAAAACAGCCACAGAACATCGCCAGAATCAGTGCCGTGACCCAGAGGAAGTACCGTTGTATCCGTTCTTTCAATGGGATCCACCACCTCATACACTTCTTTACTGTAAATCATAGCGGGAATCAGCGGTACTGTCAATCTGATGCGGATACATTTCGTGCGGGATTTGATACATCTCATGCAAGGCCAATTGTTTTTTTGCATTTCCTGCAATAAAATGGCACTTGTAAATATGGGCAACGGCGGAGCTGCATCCGGTTTGCCCCAAACTTTCAGAGGAGGCAATCATATGAGAAAAAAGAGTATCCTGCATCGGATGTTGAGTCTCATGCTGGCTATGGCGATGATTTTGAGCTATTTGCCGGCAAAACAGATCCATGCCGCGTCCAATCTGGATGGCGGACTGGAGGGCCAGACGGCGGACGTGTTCTCCGCTCTGGGCTTTGACACCAGTGTGCTGCCGGAGGGCTACGATGCGGAAACCGCAGACAACCCCTATGGCAGGGATAAGCTGCCGGGCAACCAAATCTTTGAAATGGTGATCACGGGCAGCACCATCAACCGGGCAGGCCACAACAACAACACCCTGGGCATTTCCGATGTGGTCCATGGCAGCGAGTCTGACGTAATCGGCTTTGATATGTTCACCAGTGCCGCCGGCGACTTTGACGGCGACGGCCTGGAGGGTGAAGTGGTCTATGTGGGTTTTGAGTACCTGAACGAAGCCCTGGAGCACCAGACCCTGTCCATGCGGATGTACGACGGTTCCAATGACACCTTCGGCGATTACCGGGAGATGGCGCACCGCATCCCGTCTCCGTCGTATCAGGACCCATACGATTATACCTTTGAAGGTCAGGTGCTGACCCTTCAGTACCAGAAGCTGCTGGAAACTGCCGCCGGTGACTTTGACGGAGACGGCTATGATGAAATTGCGGTCTTTATTCCCAGCAGCGGCAGCGTCCGGGTGGATGTGTACAAGTGGATGCGCGACGACAGCTCCGAGCCTGACGACTGGCGGGATCTCAACAACTGGAGCGTTATCTGGTCCCATGCCCTGGCATCCTCCACGGATACCGTGAACATGGTCTCCCTGCTGGCCTCGGATCTCAACCGGGACGGCGTCGACGATCTTGGCATCTCCTACAGCCAGGCTGAAATCCAACGCCCGCTGATCGGCGGATGGCCTGTCACCGCCGAAGGCGGCGGTGCCGTGATCCTCTGGGGTGACAGGAGCAATGCCCTGCAGACCACCACGGCACTGAATCTGATGCCCGGTTCCCTGGGCGAGATGGGCCGCATCAGCCTGACCGCAGGCGACATCGATCTGGACGGTTATAAAGAGCTGGTCATCACCGGTGAACCCCTGGATGAAATTGGGCAGTTGACCGGCAGTACCCGCAGCATCATCATCTACACCTATGATGGGGCAGAGGACTTCGTATCCCTGTACAGCGGCAATATCAAGGTGGTGGACGGTACCACGCAGGCCGATGGTGCCGGAATGGCCACCTGGGTCAGCAACAACGGCTTCGACAGCTCATACTATTCCATGAGTGCGCTGCGAACCAATGCAGCGGTGGTTCGCCTGGAGGGCTATGACTATGGCATGCTGTATCTGGACAGCTGCCTGTACGAGTACACGGAGGGCGCGCTGAGTCTGAAGATGTCTCTGGATGACGACAGCTACGACGGAACCAACACCCTGGACAGCCAATGGCTGGGCGGCCGACAGTTCTATGCGGAATACGGCGCAGTGGCGGCGGATATCAACGGCAGCGGCTATGACCAGCTCTGTGTCAGCTATCATACGTTTTCCAGCAAGGTGGGCTGGAATGAAAAAGAAGTTGTGAAGCCCGGCGGGATCGTCCACTCGTATAAGGAGTATTCACGGTCCCATTACTTCGGCATGTCCGGCCTTCAGGGCACCGTTGACGGTACCCTGATCGCAGCCGCCAGGGATGCCGAGATCGTCGGTACTACTCCTTCGCACGAGGTCGGCGTGATCCCCGAACATCCGGAATATGAAACGTCCCCCGAACCCCTCGGCTTCAGCATCACGGCTGCGGATACCGATCTGGATACCACCCTCATCGAGTACACCGGAAGACACTGGCTGAGCTACTCGGATCCCAAGCTCATGGCAGTCGTTGCGGCGGCTCCTTACTTCGAGGATGTGGATATCATCAGTGACTATGCATGGCAGAATACCACCTCCTGGTCCAGGATCGAGGGCGGTGGCCACGGTACAACGGTTCAGATGGATGTGGAGGGCGGTGCCTATGTCTCTCAGGGCAGCGACTACAATGAGCTGGAAGTGGCGACATTGTTCACCATGGAATGGGTTCAGGAGTCTGCGGAGTTCACGGAGTATACCCTGACCTTCGAGACCAGCCAGGACGAGGACGCGGTGGCATTTTTCTCCATCCCTACGGAGCATTATGAGTATATCGTCTCCATTCCTGACGGCAAGGGCGGCTACAAAACGGACAGCCAGATCGTTTTCCGTCCCTTCCAGGCGGTGCATCAGGTGCTGACCCTGGACTATTACGAGTCCATCCGCGGCGATTATACAAACCTGCCCGCCATCCGGGGCGAGGTCCTGACCTCCACCCCCGGTGATCCCGCTTCCTATCCGTCATCGGCCGAGGGTTACGATGTGATCGCAAAATGGAATGATGAGCCTGCCGGCGTCAGCTTCGGCAACGGCTCCATCACCCAGGAGATCACCGTCACCCAGGAGGAATCCGAGAGCTACAACTTGGGCGCTGCTCTGGACACCCAGACGGGCTTCGGCTATAAGAATGCCTTGGGTGGTATTGAACTCATGGCCGGTCTCAGCTTCTCCGTCAACCCCTCCGGCGGCTGGGTGGATTACGAGATCACCGGCACCACCATCTCCGGCACCGTCGCCAATATGCCGCTGGAGTTCCGGGATTACGGCTATTATTATGACTGGGCCCTGTTCAGCTACGCCCTCCAGGTCGGCGAAGATACGGTTCCCATTGTCAGCTACATCGTCGACTCCGTCTCCGCGCCTCCCAGACTGCCCGGCGACTTCCAGCAGGATGTGGAACGGACGACCTCCGACAAGAACGTGCTGACCTGGACTTACGACGACAGTTACAGCAAGTTCATCATTTATAAGTACTTCGATTTCCCTGTGGGCGGCGGCCTGGAGAAGGTTGCCGAGTTCGAAGCAGGCGAGACCCCCTATACCCTGAAGTACGATAAAAAAGGCCTTCCCTACAAGGAGTTCTATTTCGAGGACACCAACCTGGCACCTTACTCTGAGTATCAGTATGCCATCCAGGTGGAGCGGCTGGCAGAGGTTCCGCCTCTGTCTGCGCCCTCCGGCCTGGTGACTGCCCGAACCAAGGCTGCTGTTGGCAATCCCGTCACCTGCGTCACCGAGTCCGATGGGACCCATAACGGCGAGCTGCTGGTCTATCCCGACCGGAACGCCTATCTGACTGCCACCGTCACCGGCCCGGATGGCGAGGATACTTACGATTACTACTCCACCGTCCAGTACCAGTGGCAGAAGAAGGTGGACGGAGCCTGGGAGGATCAGATCAACGAGACCGGCAGAACGCTGGCCTTTGAATCCTCCGGCAAGAGCGTGGAGGGCGAGTACCGCTGCCGGATCAATGTGCTGACCAAGGCTGACAACACCGCCATCTCCACCTATACCGACTCCGTGACTGTGAAACAGTCCAAGCGCACCTCCACCATCGTGGAGGCCTATGCCATGGATCTTGCCGGCAATGTCAAGCTCTATGCCAAGGTGGGCAATCCCCATACTGACAGTGCTGCTGTTCCCGACGGCTATGTGACCTTCAATTTCGTCAATACCGCCAACGGCAACAGATATCCTGTCAATGTGCCGCTGGATGCTTCCGGTGTGGCGTCGGTCATTTCCGAGAACGCGCTGCCCGCGGGACAGTACCGGGTCTATGTGACCTACTCCGGCTCCTATGTGTTCAAGAGCAGCACCTGTCAGTTCCATTACCTGGCAGAGATAGAAAGCAGCTATGCGGTGGAAGCTCTGGACACCGTTACCTACGGCGACGGCACTGAGGCCACCTTCCAGAAAATCACCAAGCAGGGCGGCATGACCCAGGTCGAGCCTGTGGATGCAAAAGAGGTCTATCTGCTGGGCAAGGAGGTCAAGCAGAACTTCACCACCGAAAGCAAGCCTGAGGGCGAGCCGGTGGAAGGCTGCACGCCCGTCAGCCCGATGGGCATGGTTACAAAGGGGACGAAGTATGCCTATCATTACAGCACCACGGACAAGACGCTCATTACGGGTGAAGTGGTGCGGATCTACAATTATATGCTCTTCACGGCGACGGATGACGGTATCCTGGAGGTCTCAAAGGTCACACCTGTGATCACACCCTTCTATCCGTTCTCCGATCTCGAAAAGGGGGCGGATACCGGCAAGTACATCATCGCAGATGAGACCTATGCAGGCGAGTACGATCTGGTATTTGTTACGGATTCGGGGGAAAAGGTGATTTCGGCCATCACCGTTACCCCCAGACCTATTACCCTGCAGCTGCCCACTGTGGTGAAGAAGCAGGACGCAGCTCAGACCATGGGCGACATCACCTTCGGTGAGCTGCCTGTTGCCTCCGGCAGTTGGGCTGCCTGCGACAGCGATGCGGACGGTAACATCACCGGAACGATCGCTGCTGCCTCCGTAACGCCCGGTTATACGAATACCGCTGGCACTGCCTACCACATGGACTCCCCGCTGGATGTCTGCGGCTACTACACCATCAGCGCAGCAGCAGGCCTGGACAACTACCGTGTCCGCTTCCTGCCCGGCTCCCTGTCCGTCATCGGCGGCAACAAGCCTGTTACCTTTGGCGTCCGCCCCTTTGAGGGGAAGGATGTGGGAACCCTGTATATGGTTTCCCCCGACTATGCCTACACACGGGAGGATCGGGGCATCACCATGGCACAGACGGTTGGCTCCCGCGTCCTGTTCACCGCCGTGCCTGACGAAGGCTACCAGATTTACGACTGGTATGTGGACGGCGTGGCCCAGGGCAGGACGGACACCAGCTTCGCCCTTGTGGTGCAGAATCAGGATACCACCGTTGAGGTTCAGTTCGTCTTCAAGCCCGACACCCTGGTCTTCGAGGTGGCGGGTGCCACCGAGGGCGGCACCCTGACCTGCTCCGACAGGAGTCTGACCAGCGGCAGCATCGTGGTCCCCAATACCTACATGACCTTCACCGCCCAGGCTATAGAGGGCTACCACTTCAAGGAATGGCGATACACCGAGCTGGGCAACGGCACTGCCTACTACGCCGAGGACGACGGCAAGATGCGCAGCACCTTTGAGCTGCTGATGCCCAAGACGAGCTGCTCCCTCTATGCGGTCTTTGAGCGGGACGGCTACACCCTGACCTATACCGACAAGCACGGCGCAGATGGCCTGACTGCCTGGTACTGGGGCAGCACCACCGGCGATACCACCGCCCAGCTGGAGAAGATCACGGTCGCTTCCGGCGACAGCGTCCCCGGCGACACTGAGGTCGTGATCCAGGCACGGGAGGGCTTCGAGCTGGATGAGGAGTACAACTTTGTCTCCACCGGCAGCCAGGGCGTTGCCGACTACGACAAGGGCACTTACACCCTGATCCTGAACGAGGATACCTCAGTTACCGGCTATACCATCCGGAACAGCTTCAGCGTGACCCTGGACTTCAACATCGAAACCACCTACGCCTTCTGCGAAGACGCCAAGGTCACCCTGACCATCGACGGCACAGAGCGTGTCTACGACTGCCCCGGAGACGATAACTCTTACACCGTGGCCGATATCCCCGGCGGCAGCAAGGTCTCCGTTGCGGTCAGCTATCCCGGCTACTATGTCTTTGACGGCTGGGATGTCAACGGAACCGTCATGACTGCAGAAACCTATACCGTGGCGGAACTGGGCGAGAACACTACCTTCACCCTGAACCTGACCGAAAAGCCCGTCCACAAGGTCACTCTGGCAGACATCTCCGATAAGGGCACCTACACCGTGACGCTTCCTGATGGCGCGGGACAGAGCGGCAATGTGGTCACATGCCACGAAAATGATCCTCTGACCATCCAGGTCACCCCCGGCACCGGTTATACTGTCACCTACTGGAATGTTGCTTCCGCGGATGCGGACAACTCCTGGGAGACCAAGGCCACCAGTCTGAAGTATCAGTTCCCGACGCTGACGGCAGACTACACCTTCACGCCCATTTTCTCCGGCAGCACCTACCACACCGTTTCCTGGCCCACCCTGCGCTACTACGATGTGACCCTGACATCTCAGGAAGGCTGCCTGACCAACGTTATCAGCGGCGGCGACTTTGCCTTCACCCTTTCCGGCGGCGAAGACCAGTACGCATATGTGCTGGTCAATGGTCAGATGTTCTACAGTGCCGACGAAACGGACAATTATCCCTACCGCTATCAGGATGAAGACGGTGTGAGAGTTTACACCATCAGCAACATCACGAGCAATCAGGAAATCACCGTTTCCATGGAAGAACCCGATGCCGGTGTGAACATTAACCCCAAAGAGGCGGAGGTTCCCACAGGCAAGACCATCACCCTGAAGGCAGAACCCTACGGAGACGTCAATCTGAATCTATTCACCTGGTTTGTTGACGGCGACATGGCCCAGCAGGGTGCCAGCGATACCTACGTCTATGAGGCCGCCGAACGGGTCGGTAAGACCGTGACCATTTTGCTCCTGGCCGGTAATAACGACAACGGTGAACGGTACGACCTGGAGACCGCTGAGATGACGATCACCATTACCGATGCGGTGGCCGCCATCGACATTGCCTCTGATGATCTGACCGCCGCGGAGGACGGCAGCTACCGGGTCTATCCCATCACGGCCGACGGTGGGAACGGAAGCTATGATTTCGATGCGTTGGTGACTATGTACAGCGGCACGACCACGGCTGACGTTGACTGGAGCCTGTGGGGTGCTCAGATGCGCGGCACCTCCATTGACGAAAACGGTGTTCTGACCGTATCCCCCAGGGAGTACGGCACAGGCGGCCGGCTGAAGGTCATCGCAACCTATACCTATGCCGACGGCGAGACCGACAATGCAGAAGCGTTTATCAACCTGTGTCCCGATGCCTACGTTGCCGCCGAGGTGGTGGGCAGCGTACACGGCAGCATTTCGCAGATCGGCTACGTTTCCGGCGGAACTGCTGTCACGGTCACAGCAGCACCCGACGAGAACCATGAAGTTGCAAATTGGTACATCAACGGCGTGGCTGTTGCGGATGAGAACTCCCTCGCCCTGAGCTTCACCGCCGAGGAAATGACCCACTACACTGTCAGCGTGGAATTCACCCACTACTATCCCGAAGCAAAGTATGACGAAGCCAGCCACTGGTACGAATGCTCCTGTGGAGAAAGAACTGAGGTGGAGGCACACTACGACTTCGACAAGAACCATTTCTGCGACAAGTGCGGTTATCGTATGAGTGCGTGTGCCGATGAGGACCGGGATCACTTCTGTGACTGGTGCGGGAAGCGGATAACCGAGTGCGTCGATGCCGAACCCAAGGATCATATCTGCGACTGGTGCGGTGAGACCCTGACTGTCTGCGCTGACGAGGATACTGACCATGTCTGTGACTGGTGCGGCGAGACCATCAGCGAATGTGCTGACGAAAACAACAACCACTTCTGCGATGTCTGTAAGAAGCACCTTTCTGACTGTGCGGATGACGACTGTGACCACAACTGCGACATCTGCGGCAGAACGCTCTCTGACTGCGCAGACGGAGATTCCGATCACCTCTGTGACATCTGTTCCGAACGCCTGAGCGACTGCGCAGATGCGGATCGGGATCACAACTGTGATATTTGCAATGCACCCATCAGCGACTGCGCCGACACCGCTCCTCAGGATCACAAATGTGATATCTGCGGCAAGGTTCTGTCCGAATGCACAGATGAAGATTCCGACGATCTGTGCGACATCTGCGGAAAGGAGCTGAACACCCACGAGTGTATCGATGACGACGGGAACCACGCATGCGACATCTGCGGCACGATCCTGAGCGTCTGTGCCGATGCCGATGATAACCATGTGTGTGATGTCTGCGGCATGGAGCTCAACTGGCACAGCGATGAAAACAGCGACCATATCTGCGATGCGGAAAACTGCGGCAAGCTTCTCAGTGAATGCGCCGACGAAAACCACGATCACAGCTGTGACCTCTGCGGAGGAATGCTGAGCGAATGCACCGATGCAGATCAGGATCACTTCTGTGACATCTGCGGCGGGGCCGTATCCGACTGCACCGACGAAAACAGCGATCACCGATGCGATGTCTGCGGCAAGGTCCTGACCCAGTGCGTGGATGAAACGCCCGCCGATCACCTCTGTGACATCTGCGGCAAGGACATGCACGAATGTGATGACGAAAACTGCGACCATTTCTGCGATCGCTGCGGCTACGCTCTGACCGATTGTGTGGACGAGGATCAGGATCACATCTGTGACATCTGCGGCAGCGAAAGCAGCATCTGCGCCGACGGCGACAACGATCACTGCTGCGACATTTGCAGCGAAAAGCTTACCGACTGCACCGATGGAGATGACCATAGATGCGATGTCTGCGGCGAAACGGTCAGCGACTGCGTCGACGCCGACCACGACGATGTCTGTGACATCTGCGGCGGAGAAACCTTCCTCCATGAGGATTCCAACTGCGATCACCGCTGCGATGTCTGCGCTCTGCCCCTGAGCGAGTGCAGCGACACCGACGGCGACCACCTGTGTGACATCTGCGGTGCTGTCTGGAGCGTCTGTGCGGATCAGGACAGAGATCACGCCTGCGACATCTGCGGCGGCCAGATGGGTGTCCATGCCCCCGCCGAGGGCAGCCACATCTGCGATTACTGCGGCGAAACCGTCGGTGAATGCTCGGATGGAAACCATGACCATTTCTGCGATATCTGCGGCAGGGAGCTGTCCCTGTGCAGCGATCTGGAGCCCAGAGATCACCTCTGTGACATCTGCGGCAAGGTTCTGAGCGAATGCGGTGACGGAGACAGGGATCATATGTGTGATCACTGCGGAGCCAAGCTCACCGATTGCGACGACGAGGACGGCGATCACATCTGTGACCACTGCGGCGGCCTTGTCAGCCAGTGCACGGATTCCGACCATGACCACAAGTGCGACCTCTGCGGTGTGATCATCAGCGAATGCTCCGATGGGAATGACGACCATCTGTGTGACATCTGCGGCGTGGTGCTCAGTGAATGCGCTGACGAAAACTGCGACCACAGATGTGATGTCTGCGGAGCCAGGCTCAGCGACTGCACGGACGAAGACCACGACCATAAGTGTGACATCTGCGGCGAGCTCATGCCTACCTACGGAGAATGCCCCCGGGATGACAGCTGTATCCTCATGCGATTTGAGGATGTGGTGCTTTCTGAGTGGTACCACGACGGTCTCCACTACTGCGTGGAAAAGGGTATCATGAAGGGTATCAGTGAAAAGCTGCTGGCACCCTACGCAAACACAAACCGTGCACAGCTGGTTCTGATGCTCTACCGCATCGCCGGTTCGCCCAGCGTTGCAGGCATGACGGAGCCCTTCATGGATGTTGCTGAGGATGACTGGTTCTACGAGGCCATTGTTTGGGCCTATGAGAACAATATCGTCAAGGGCGTTTCCGCAACTGCCTTCGCCCCCGGTGAAAGCATCACCCGTGAACAGTTTGCTGCCATACTGTATCGCTATGCAGGCGAGCCTCAGCCCGCAGCAACGCTGGAGGATTACCCCGATGCAGACTCCGTCAGCGGCTATGCCCGTGACGCCATGGCCTGGGCCATTGGCGAAGGACTGATCAACGGTATGATCCAGCTCGATGGAACCGTCACCCTGACCCCTGCCGGCAAAGCCAACCGCGCCCAGATCGCAACCATTCTGATGCGTTATCTGACCAAATGAGGATCCCTTCCTGTGCCCCCTCCGGGGCACAGGAAGATCCGGAATCGAATAAAAAAGAATCCCGGAGTAATATCCGGGATTCTTTTTCTATAAAAACCTAAATTTACAGCAAAACTATGACTATATTTGGTTTTTTTGTTTGTTTCTGCGCGTAGTTCTCCTCTGCTTACTCACACATGGGCCAGCAGACCCGTACAACAAGGTATCTTCTTAGATTGTTCAGACATGGTACAACCCCCCTCCCATGGATAATTTCGACCACTATACCATGGAAGATGGCTTTCGTCGATAGAAAAACCGATGTATTCACAGAAAGTGTGGGGTTGCGTGCTTTCACCAATGCGATATTTTCCGTATACAGAGGGGAGTCTATTTTGCAGCCGCTTTTTTGCCGGAACTGGACATGCTGGAATCGAACTGCTTTCAACAGA
>JAFWAZ010000028.1 GCA_017507425.1 Oscillospiraceae bacterium
GAACCGGCCTGGGTGAAACGGAAGATGTTGTCGATGAACAGCAGCACGTCCTGATGCTTCACATCACGGAAGTACTCTGCCATGGTCAGGCCGGACAGGCCGACACGCATACGGGCTCCGGGGGGCTCGTTCATCTGACCGTAGACCATGGCGGTCTTCTTGATGACGCCGGACTCGGTCATTTCCCGGTACAGGTCGTTGCCCTCACGGGTACGCTCGCCGACGCCGGTGAAGACGGAGATGCCGCCGTGCTGCTTGGCGACGTTGTTGATGAGCTCCTGAATCAGAACGGTCTTGCCGACGCCTGCGCCGCCGAAGAGGCCGATCTTACCGCCCTTGGCGTAGGGGCAGATCAGGTCGATGACCTTGATGCCCGTCTCGAGAATCTCGGTAGCGGGCTTCTGCTCGTCGTAGGCGGGGGCGGGACGGTGGATGGGCCAGCGCTCAGCGGCATTGACCTTCTCGCCGCCGTCGATGGGATCGCCCAGCAGGTTAAACACGCGGCCGAGGCAGTCTTCGCCCACGGGGACGGAGATGGCTGCGCCGGTGTCGATGGCTTCTGCACCGCGCTGCAGGCCGTCGGTGGCGCCCATGGCGACACAGCGGACCACATTGTCGCCGATGTGCTGTGCAACCTCGGCAATGACGGTCTTGTCACCCATGGGGACTTCGATGGCGTTGAGCAGGGCGGGGAGGTGATTGTCCGCGAAGCGGATGTCCAGAACGGGGCCGATAACCTGAGTTACGGTACCGATATTTTTGGCCATTGGGGTCAACTCCTTCGATGAAAATAAAACTTACGGGGGATATACCCCAATCAGGCTTCCGCGCCTGCGACGATTTCGGT
The DNA here is from genome assembly GCA_017507425.1 of Oscillospiraceae bacterium. Lineage (GTDB taxonomy): Bacteria > Bacillota > Clostridia > Oscillospirales > Oscillospiraceae > Faecousia. The sequence continues at coordinate 848 of JAFWAZ010000028.1, forward strand.
GATCTCCTGGGTGATGGCAGCCTGACGGGCCCGGTTGTACTTCAGGCTCAGGTCTGCGATCATGTCCTCGGCATTGGAGGTGGCAGAGTCCATGGCCGTGCGGCGGGCGGCCTGCTCGGCGCAGCGGCTCTCGCACAGGGCTCCGTAGACGATGCCGCCCAGATACTCGGGCACAATGGCGGCGAAAACCGCCTCGGGATCGGGCTCATAGAGGGTGATCATGCGGCTCTCGGGCTGCTCCTGCTCCTCTTGGATCAGGGGCAGCAGCTGACGGGACGCCGCGGTCTGGGACAGGACGGAGACGAAATTGGTGTAGACAAGGTGGATCTCGTCAAACTGACCGGCGAGGTAGCCCTTGCTCAGCAGCTTTGCGATGCTGAAGCAGTCGCCGACGTCCACGTCGGCTGCCTCGGCATAGCTCTCGGCCAGCAGGGAATAGCCCTTGGAGCGGAAGTAGTCCACGGCCTTCTTGCCGATGGGGAGGACAGATGCGTCCTTGCCCTCCATCTGGGCGACGGCCAGCTTCAGCAAGTTGCTGTTGTAGCCGCCGGCAAGGCCGCGGTCGCCGGCGATGACCACGAAGAGCGCCTTGCTGCCCTCCCGCTTGCACAGGTAGGGCGAGGTGAACTCGCGGTTGGTCGCCACAATGTCACGGACGGTATTGGAGAGGATCCGGAAGTAGGGACGGGAAGCAGTGAGCCGGTTCTGGGCCTGACGCAGCTTGGAGGCTGCGACCATTTCCATCGCCTTGGTGATCTGCTTGGTGGACTCCATGCTTCGGATCCGGTTTTTGATATCTTTGGTGGAAACACCAGCCATGGGTCACACTCCTTCCGATGCTGATTTTATCAGTTGGCAGAAACGAACTTGGAAACCAGCTCGGTCAGAGCGGCCTTGATGGCGTTCTCGGTGTCGGGTTCCAGCTTGCCGGTGGTACGGATGGCAGTCAGAGCCTCATAGCTCCGGTTGTCCATGTACTCGAACAGCTGCTTCTCGAACTCGGGGATGTCCGCCACGCTGACAGTGTTCAGGTAGCCGTTGGTGACGGCGTAGATGATGCACACCTGATGGGCGACATCGACGGGGGCGTTGTTGCGCTGCTTCAGGACGGCCACGATGCGCTCACCGAGGGCGAGACGGGCCTTGGTATCCGCGTCCAGATCGGAGCCGAACTGGGCGAAGGACTGCAGCTCGCGGTACTGGGAGTAGAGGAGCTTCAGGGAGCCGGAGACCTTCTTCATGGCCTTGATCTGGGCGGAGCCGCCGACGCGGGAGACGGAGATGCCGGGGTTGACGGCGGGCATGATGCCGGCGTTGAACAGCTCGGTCTCCAGGAAGATCTGGCCGTCGGTGATGGAGATGACGTTGGTGGGGATATAGGCGGA
>JAFWAZ010000029.1 GCA_017507425.1 Oscillospiraceae bacterium
CTCCAAGTGCCACCCTTTCTATACCGGCAAGCAGAAGCTGGTTGACACCGGTGGACGTGTTGATCGTTTCAACAAGCGTTTTGGCCTGAAGTAAGCACGCAAAGCCCGCACTGCGATGACGTAGTGCGGGCTTTTTGTATTTTTTGTCGATGTATGACGTTTGTAGGGGCGGACCTGCGTGTCCGCCCGGGCGCACACATAGGTGCGCCCCTACGTTCCATTATCGAAACGTCATTTTCTTTGAGAGGTAATTATGGAACGAAATTTTGAAGAACACATTGTAGAGCGGGCGGTGCTGGTGGGCCTGAACGCCGACTGCTTTAAGCTGCAGGAAACGGCCACCGAGGAGACGCTGGAGGAGCTGGAGGCTCTGCTGGAAACCGCCGGCGGCTTCTGTACCGCCAAGGTGCTCCAGAATCGCCAAACCCCCGATGCCCACTCCTTCATCGGCGAGGGCAAGGCCGAGGAGGTGCGGCTTCTGATCGAGGCTACCGCCTCCACCATGGCCATTTTTGACAACGAGCTCTCCGCGGGCCAGATCCGGGCGCTGGAGGATATTCTGGGCGTCACCGTTCTCGACCGAAGCGCCCTGATCCTCGACATCTTCGCCCAGCGGGCCAAGACCAGAGAGGGCAGACTGCAGGTGGAGCTGGCCCAGTATAAGTATCTGCTGCCCCGGCTTTCCGGCATGGGCACCAGCCTGTCCCGTCAGGGCGGCGGCATCGGCACCCGGGGTCCCGGCGAAACGAAGCTGGAAAGTGACCGCCGCCACATCCGCGAGCGCATCAACCGGCTGGAGCAGGAGCTGAAGCAGGTGCGTCAGGTCCGTGCCGTCCAGAGGGAGCGCCGGATGAAGAATTCTGTGCCGGTGGTGGCCATCGTGGGCTACACCAACGCGGGCAAGTCCACGCTGCTGAACCAGCTCACCGGCGCGGGCATTCCCGCCAACAACCGGCTCTTTGACACGCTGGATACCACCTCCCGGCAGCTGACGGTTTCCGACAATCTGGACGTGATCCTCTCCGATACCGTCGGCTTCATCGCGAAGCTGCCTCACCATCTGGTGGACGCTTTCCGGGCCACGCTGGAGGAGCTGGAGTATGCCGATGTGCTGCTGCACGTCATCGATGCCGCCGATCCCAACCGGGAGGAGCACATCGCGGTGGTGGAGAAGCTGATCCGTCAGCTTTCCAAGGAGGGCACCCCCGTCATTTCCGCCTACAACAAGGCGGACTTGGTGGAGCCCACGGACATCCCCATCGGCGAAGATGTGGTTGCAATTTCCGCCAAAACAGGCGATAATATGGATGGACTTCTGAAAGCCATCGAGAAGGCACTGGACAAGGGACTGCACCATGTTCTCGTGTGCCTGCCCTACTCCATGGGCGGCATGGTGGAGACACTGCACTCCGGTGCGGCGGTGAAGTCCGTGGACTATTCCGCCGACGGCATCGAGATCGAGGCCGTGGTGGACGAGATTTTGTACGGAAGACTGAGAGATTATATCATCGAGGAGCTGTAAGCATGGAAGAATATCTGGTGCCCACCGACTTTGGTGAGGATGAATTTTACGAGAAAAAATCCCACTTCATCGGCAGACTTTGGCCTGTCGAGACGGAGGAGGCGGCACTGGAACGCATCCAGCAGATGAAAAAGCAGCACTACGATGCCACCCACAACTGCTGGGCCTACATCATCCGCGACGGCGCCGTCCGCTTTTCCGACGACGGCGAGCCCGGCGGCACCGCAGGCATGCCCATGCTGCAGGTGCTGCAGCGGGAGGGGCTGTATAACTGCGTGTGCGTGGTGACAAGATATTTCGGCGGCATCCTGCTGGGGGCCGGCGGACTGGTCCGGGCCTACACCAAGGGCGCTAAGATCGCCGTGGATGCGGCGGGGAAATCCATGAAGCGGGTCTGGTCGGTGCTGTATGTGCCCTGCCCCTATAATTTCTACGAGCGGGTGAAGCTGGAGGTGGCCGCATGGGGCGGCATCATCCGGGATACCCAGTTCGGCGCCGAGGTGGAACTGGAAATTCTGGTTCCCGAGGCTCAGGCGGAGCCTTTCCTTGCGAAGCTCATCGATATGTCCGCTGCCAACGTGGAGGGCATGGAGACAGGAAAAGAATATCGGGCATTCCCAGTCGAGTAAAATGCTGAATGTTGAATGAGGCAAATCTCTGCATTCTGCATTCTAAATTCTGCATTTCCAGCGGATGGAGGGGAGTATTATGTCGATTCGTGCGTTACTGGAACAAGAGGAGCACCGTAGGCTTGACCCGATGGCGGCCTTTTCGGACTGTTCGAAGGGCCGTCCCGTCCCCGAGGAGCGGGGGGAGGAGGAGGTGCGCACCTGCTACCAGCGGGATGTGGATCGGATCATCCATTCGAAATCCTTCCGGCGGCTCATGCACAAGACGCAGGTTTTCCTCAAGCCCGAGGGAGATCACTACCGCACCCGTATGACCCACACCATCGAGGTGGCCCGGATCGGCAGGACCGTCGCCCGGGCCCTGCGGCTCAACGAGGATCTGACCGAGGCCATCGCCATGGGCCACGATCTGGGACACACGCCCTTTGGACATGCCGGAGAGGCGGCGCTGAGCGAATGCTTGGGCACCCAATTCTGCCACAATGAGCAGAGCCTACGGGTGGTGGATGTGTTGGAGAAGAACGGGGAGGGCCTGAACCTCAGCTACGAGGTTCGCATGGGCATCCTGACCCACACGGGAGCGAAGCAGCCCGAAACGCTGGAGGCTCGGATCGTCCGCCATGCCGACCAGATCGCCTATGTCAACCACGACATCGACGACGCCATCCGGGCGGGGATCCTGACCAATTCCGACATTCCCAAGGACTTGCGGGAAATTCTGGGATACCTGCACAAGGAGCGCATCAATACGGTGGTCTGCGATATCGTCGAAACCGCCCGCCGGACGGGGCAGGTGCAGATGTCTGATCAGATCCATCGGGCTCACCATGCCCTCCGGGATTTCATGTTCGACCGTGTCTACCGCAGCCCCATCGCCAAAAGTGAGGAGAAAAAGGCCCGGGCCATGCTTCAGAGGCTGTTTGAATATTACATGAAGCACCCGGAAGCGCTCCCGGCGGATTTTCTGCCCCAGCTCAGCTTCGGCGGCATGGAGCGCACTGTCTGCGACTATATCGCAGGCATGACCGACAAATACGCAGTCGACAAATATTCCGAACTTTTTATTCCGTCAGGGTGGAATGTTCGGGGATAATGTGATAAAATAAATTATTGCGGAATCACGGATTCCGCCGACCAATATAGGAGCTATGATCGAATTAACAGGAAAGTACGCACAGGCGAAGGTCTTTACCGACATTGTTGACCAGGAATCGATCTCGCAGGTCATCAGCCTCCTGAATCAGCCCTACGCCGCCGGGAGCCGGATTCGTATGATGCCGGACATCCACGCAGGCGCGGGCTGCACCGTGGGCACCACCATGACCGTCGGGGATAAGATCTGTCCCAATCTGGTGGGTGTGGATATCGGATGCGGCATGGAGACGGTGCTCCTCAAGGAGAAGCACATGGAGCTCCAGAAGCTGGACAAGCTCATTCGCGCGGAGATCCCCTCCGGCTTTGCCATCCGGAACAAGCCCCATCGCTATGCCAAGGAGATCGATCTGGAGCAGCTGCGCTGCGCCAAGCATGTGGATCTGCTCCGGGCCGAGAAGAGCATCGGCACCCTTGGCGGCGGCAACCATTTTATAGAAGCAAACACCGACGGGGAGGGAAGACTCTACCTCGTTATCCACTCCGGCAGCCGCCGGCTGGGTCTGGAGATCGCCAATTACTATCAGGAGGCGGGCTTCAGGCAGCTGAACTCCCGGAAGGCGGAGATCGATGCGGACATTGCCGAGCTGAAACGGCAGGGACGGGAAACGGAGATCGAAGCAGTTCTGCAGGAGCTGAAAGCACGTCCCGTGAACATCCCCAAGCCCCTTGCCTATTTGGAGGGGCAGCTGGTGGACGACTATCTGCACGACATGGCCATCGCCCAGCGCTATGCAGACCTGAACCGCAGGGCCATGATGGACACCATCCTCAAGGGTATGGGACTGAAGGCCGCGGACCGGTTCACCACCGTCCACAACTATATCGATCTGGAGGCGGGCATCCTGCGCAAGGGCGCGGTGTCTGCCAAGGCAGGGGAGCGGCTGCTGATCCCCATCAACATGCGCGACGGAAGCCTCATCTGCATCGGCCGCGGCAACGAGGACTGGAACTGCTCCGCGCCCCACGGCGCCGGACGGCTCATGAGCAGAAGCCAAGCCAAGCAGTCCTTCACCGTCAACGAGTTCAAAAAGCAGATGCAGGGCATCTACACCACCTCCGTGGGCGCCGCCACGCTGGACGAATGCCCCATGGCCTACAAGTCCATGGCGGATATCGTCGACAACATCGGACCCACGGCAGAAATTGAACGGGTGATTAAACCCATCTATAATTTCAAGGCGGGTAACTCTGACAATTAACTGTAGGGGCGACCTGCGGTCGCCCGGGCGCACACGCAGGTGCGCCCCTACGAATACCTTGGAAGGGAGCAGACAACCATGGCATTTCCACCATCCTTTATTGACGAGCTGGTGGCTCGCAATCCAATTGAAGATGTGGTGGGGCACTATGTCTCCCTGAAGCGGTCGGGCGGCAATCTGTTCGGCCTGTGCCCGTTCCACGGTGAAAAGACCGCCTCGTTCTCCGTTTCGCCGGACAAGGGCATCTATTACTGCTTCGGCTGTCACAAGGGCGGCGGCGTCATCAATTTTCAGATGGAAATTGAGGGGCTGAGCTACCCCGACGCCGTCCGGGCGCTGGCCAAGCGGGTGGGCATGCAGGTGCCCGAGGATGAGCAGTATCAGTCACGTTATAAGGCGCAGGAGCGCCTGTGGGCCCTGAGCAAGGAGGCCGCAAGGTTCTTCTACGCCAAGCTCTACGCACCCGAGGGGGCGGAAGCGCTCCGCTACGCCCGGGAGCGCGGCATGCCCAAGTCCACCCTGACCACCTTTGGCGTGGGCTATGCCCCCAACACATGGGACTCCCTCGTCAAGGCCATGAAGGCCAAGGGCTACACTGAGCAGGAGCTCATCGACTCCGGCCTGGTGACCAAGTCCCAGAAAAACGGCAATATCTATGACCGCTTCCGGGATCGGCTCATGTTCCCCATCATCGACGTCCGGGGCAACATCATCGGCTTCGGCGGTCGGATCATGAACAACAACGATCCCAACGCGGCGAAATATCTGAATTCCCCCGAGACTCTGATTTTCAACAAGCGAAAGAACCTCTTTGCCCTGAATCTGGCGAAGAAATCCAAGCTTGGATACCTCATTCTCGTGGAGGGCTACATGGACGCCGTGGCGCTGCACCAGTACGGCTTTGACTGTGCGGTGGCGTCCCTGGGCACGTCGCTGACCGAGGAGCACGCGGCGCTGCTGACTCGCTACACCGATCAGGTGGTGCTGATCTACGACGGCGACGAAGCCGGTCAGCGGGCCACCCGGCGGGCCATCCCCATCCTCGAAAAAGCGGGCCTGCAGGTGAAAGTCCTGAAAATGCGGGACGCCAAGGATCCCGACGAATTTCTGAAGAAATTCGGCGCGGACAAGTTCAAGGTGCTTCTGGAGGACGCCAGCAACCGGGTGGAGTATCAGCTGAACGCCATCCGCAGAAAATATGACATCCGGGAGGATGAACAGCGCATCGCCTACATACACGAATCCGCCGAGCTGATCTCCACCCTCGGCAGCTCCGTCCAGCGGGAGGTCTACGGCCACCGGGTGGCGGAGGAGGGAAAGATCAGCTACGAGGCCATGTCCATGGAGATCAACAAGGCGTGGAAAAACCGCCAGCGCCGGGAGAAGAAGGCGCAGGAGAAGATCGACCTCGCTCCGGCCCGGAATCTCCAGCCCAAGGCCCGCACCATCCGCTACGACGACGTGAAGTCCGCCCGGGCGGAGGAGGGGCTGATCGCCATGGCCATGAAAGACCCCAATCTGCTGGATCAGACCGCAGGGCTTACCGCGGAGGCGTTCTCCGTGCCCCTTTTTGCCAAGGTCTATACCCAGATGCTTGCACGTCGGGCCGAGGGCCTTGGCGTCAGCGTGGCGGGCTTGGAGGAGCTGAGCGGTGACGAGGCGAGTCACATCGCCATGATCGCCCAGAATCAGTCCGGACCCGTCAACGAGCAGGCCTTCCGGGACTGTGTGGAGCTGATCCGCTCCCGGCACCGCAAGCGCAGCGTGTCCAGCGACGAAGACCTGCTGGCCCTGCGAAACCGCAAAAAAGAGAGCGGAGGATATCACGGATGACAAAAACAATGCCCGATGCCCTTTCACGGGCGGGAGAAGAGGATCTGCGCCAATACTTGACGGAAATCCGCCGGTACCCGATCCTGACGGCAGAGCGGGAGCGGGAATTGGCCCGGCTCTGCGCTGCAGGGGATGCCGATGCCATCAAGGCCATGGTCAGCTGCAATCTGCGGCTGGTGGTGTCCGTGGCCCGGGAATATGCGGGCCGGGGCGCAGCCATGCCCGACCTGATTCAGGAGGGCTCCATCGGTCTGATCGTGGCGGCGAAGAAATTTGACTACACCCTCGGCTTTCAGTTTTCTACCTACGCAACCAAATGGATCCGACAGCGGATCCGGCTGTATCTTGCGGAGCAGTCCGCCCAGATCCGGGTGCCCGCCTATACCGCGGCCCGGATGCGGCGGCTCCGGCAGGAGTCCCAGCGGCTGCGGCAGGAGCTGGATCGGGAGCCGACCATTGAGGAGATCGCCTCTGCAGCGGAGCTCAGTCCCGAACAGGCCCGGGAGCTGCTGGCTTTGACTCCGGAGCTGTGCTCGCTGGATGCGCCGGCGGGAGAGGAGGGCAGCGTTCTGGAGCTGCTCCCCGCGGCCGGGGATTCCGATGTGCAGGAGGAGCTGATCCGACGGGAGCTGAAGACCGTCATGGACGAGCTTCTGCTGGAGCTGAACGAGCGCCAGCGGAGGATCCTGCGGCTCCATTTCGGCATGGAAGACGGAACCTGCCACAGCCTCGAGGACATCGGCCGAACCCTTGGCATCTCCAAGGAGCGAGTGCGACAGATCGAGCGGCAGGCTATGGACAAGCTGCAAAAAATCGGTGCCGATATGGGATTGGAGGATTTTTTGGAATGAATTATGACGAATACTTTGACTTTGGAACGGAAAGCGCTCCGGAGTCGGTTTTGGGAGCGCTGACCTTTGGTCAGACCCTTTCCGGTGCGGAGCTTCTGACCCACACCGATGCCCTCTCTGATGAGGCGCTGGAGGAGATTTTTGAATATCTGGATGAGCAGGCAGTTACCATCGACCTGACCGATCTGCCCCGGCATTTCGGTTCCGGCGAGTCCGCCCGCAGACTCCGGGAAGAGGAGCAGCTGGTTCGGGAGGGCAAGCTGCTGACCGGTCTGGAGGAGAACGATCCTCTGCGGCTGTATCTCGAGGAGCTGGCCGGTGTCCCTGCCGCCGGTGATATCGAGGTCTTGGCGCTGGAGCTGCTGGAGGGCAAAGACGTCCGGGAACGGCTGGTGAACCTCAGCTTGAGCAAGGTCGTGGAGCTGGCAGCTGCACATACCGGCCGGGGTGTGCTGATGATGGATCTCATTCAGGAGGGCAGTCTGGGCCTTTGGGATGTGATTCTGAATTTCCAAGGCGGCTCTTTCGAACAGTGTCGGGATTATTGCATTGCCGGAGCCATGGCAAAGGCGGTCATCCGGCAGGCCCGGGCCATGGGCTTGGGCCAGAAGATGCGTCAGGCCGTGGAGGACTACCGGATGGTGGACGAGCAGCTGCTGAGCGAGCTGGGACGCAATCCCATTTTGGAGGAAATCGCCGAGCGGATGCATATGACCGTTTCCGAGGTGGAATCCGTCCGGAAGCTGCTTGAAAACGCCCGGATGGTGGGCAAGGCCCACGAGACCAAGGAGCCGGAGGAGGAAACTCCCGAGGACAGTCAGGCCGTGGAGGACACTGCCTACTACCAGACCCGGGAGCGGGTGGACAGCCTCATGTCCGGCATTTCCGAGCTGGAGCAGAAGGTCGTCACCATGCGCTACGGCCTCGACGGCAAGGCACCCCAGACCGCCGCAGAGGTGGGCCGGAAACTGAACCTGACCGTAACCGAGGTCGTGGAACTGGAAACTGCCGCGCTGACCAAAATGCGTCAGAGCGGAAATTAAAGGAGAGAATATCATGGCTAAACACTATTCCATCGCCATTGACGGCCCCGCCGGTGCGGGCAAGAGCACCATCGCTAAGGCCCTTGCCAAGGAGCTGGGCTTCCATTATGTGGACACCGGTGCCATCTACCGCACGCTGGGCTACTTTTTTAACCTGATCGGCATTCCCCCCAAGGACATCGACGGCATCACCAAGTACATCGATGAGTGCGTCATCGAGATTGAGTGGGATGAGGACGGCGCCCAGCATATGTTCCTCAACGAGATCGACGTTTCCGAGGACATCCGCACCCCCGAGATCTCCAAGATCGCCTCTGCCGTGTCTGCCCATAAGCTGGTGCGCGACACGCTGCTGGATATGCAGCGGGACGTGGCCAGAAAGCACAACGTCATCATGGATGGCCGGGACATCGGCTCCGTGGTGCTGCCCAAGGCGGATGTGAAGTTCTTCCTGACCGCCTCTCCCGAGGTCCGGGCCCAGCGCCGGTTCGACGAGCTGAAGGCCAAGGGCAGCAAGGACAGCTATGAAAAGGTGCTCAAGGAGGTCAATGACCGGGATCATGCGGACATGACCCGTGCCGTGGCGCCCCTGAAGCAGACCAAGAGCCACATTCTGGTGGATTCCTCCGCGATGACCGTCGAGGAGGTCATCGCCCACATGGGCGCCATCGTCCGGGAGAAGTGCAGGCTATGAGTGTAACGATCGCAAAGAACGCGGGCTTCTGCTTCGGCGTCAGCCGGGCGGTGGAGCTTGTGGAGGAGGCCGCCAGGAGCGGCAAAAAGGTCAGCACCCTCGGCCCCATCATCCACAACCGCCATCAGGTGGGCCGGTTTGAACAGATGGGCGTCAGTGTCATCAAAGAGCCTGAGGACGCGGAGCCGGGCAGCACTGTCATCATCCGCTCCCACGGCGTTTCCCGGGCTGTCCAGCAGCGGCTGGAAAAGATGGGCGTGGAGATCATCGACGCCACCTGTCCCTTCGTCAAGCGCATCCACGGCATTGTGGAGCGGGCAGAGCAGGAGGGACTCCTTCCCGTCATCATCGGCACCCGCACCCATCCGGAGGTCACCGCCATTGCCGGCTGGTGCTCGGATTGCCGGATCTTCGAAACCCCGGAGGAGCTGGAAAGCTGGGCAAAATCCGGCGAGGTCACCCCGGACACCCCCATTTGCATGGTCTGTCAGACAACTTCTACAGAATTTTTGTGGAAAATTTGTGGGGAAACTGCAAAAAAACTATTTACTAATTTGAAAATCTTTGATACAATATGCAAAGCAACTGAATTCCGGCAGAATGAGGCGGCGAAGCTTAGCGCTGAATGTCAGGCCATGGTCGTAGTAGGAGACGCAAAGAGTTCCAACACAGGCCGTCTCGCCATGATCTGTCGGGAGCACTGCGAAAAGGTTTTCTTGGTGGACAATGCTGACGAGTTGAAAGCCGAGGATTTTTGCGGTGTCACTGCTGTTGGAATCACGGCCGGTGCTTCAACGCCGGCGTGGATTATAAAGGAGGTCAACAAGACTATGAATGAAATTACCAATGTTGAGACTGTTATGGAGGAGAGCTTCGAGGCGCTGCTGGAACAGTCCATCAAGACTTTGAATACAGGCGATAAGGTTACCGGCATCGTCACCGGTATCACCAACAAGGACGTCTCCGTCGATCTGGGCACCAAGCACGCCGGCTACATCCCCTACGACGAGGTTTCCGCCGATCCTTCCGTCAAGCCCGAGGACATCCTGAACGTCGGCGACGAGATCGAGGTCTTCGTTGTTCGCGTCAACGATCAGGAGGGCACCGTGCAGCTGTCCAAGAAGAAGCTGGACGGCATGAAGATCTGGGACGAGATGGCTGC
>JAFWAZ010000030.1 GCA_017507425.1 Oscillospiraceae bacterium
AAGGATGCCAGCGCCGAGGAAATAAAGAAGGCCTACCGCAAGGCCGCCATGAAGTACCACCCCGACCGGAATCCCGGTGATGCCGAAGCAGAGGCCAAATTTAAGGAATGCGGCGAGGCTTACGAGGTGCTGTCCGATGACTCCAAGCGCCAGCGCTACGACCAGTTCGGCTTCGCCGGTGTAGATCCCAGCTACGGCGCAGGCGGCAACGGCCCCTACGGTGCCGGCGGCTTCAGCGGATTCGGCGACTTCGGTGATTTCGGTGACATTTTCGGTGAGTTCTTCGGCGGCGGCAGCCGCAGAAGCGCCAACGCCCAGAATGCCCCCCGCCGGGGTGAGAACATCATGTCCCGGCTGGAGCTGACCTTCGAGGAGGCCGCCTTCGGCTGCGAGAAGGAAGTGGCCACCCCCCGGATCGAGAACTGCGCCGTGTGTAACGGCAGCGGCTCCGCCGACGGCGTCATCGAGACCTGTACCCAGTGCGGCGGCCGGGGCCAGGTGCGCACCGTCCAGAATTTCATGGGTATGCAGATGCAGTCCACCGCCACCTGCCCCACCTGTAACGGCCGGGGCAAGATGGTGAAGAATCCCTGCAACACCTGTAAGGGCAAGGGCAAGGTCCGCAAGACCAACCGGGTCAAGGTGAAGATCCCCGCCGGTGTGGATGCCGGACAGAGCGTCCGTGTCCGGGGTGAGGGCAGCGTAGGCTCCAACGGCGGCATCAACGGCGACCTGCTGGTGGAAATCTACATCAAGCGCCATGCCATCTTCACCAGAGAGGACTATGACGTGCTGTGCGAGGTGCCCATCTCCTTCGCCCAGGCCGCCCTGGGTGCCCAGATCGAGGTGCCCACTATCGACGGCAAGGTGAAATACGACATCCCCGAGGGAACCCAGACCGGACGGGAATTCATCCTCCGGGACAAGGGCATCCCCGAGGTCGGCAACCCCCGCCGCCGTGGCGACCACCGCTTCACCGTTGTGGTGGAGACCCCCACCAAGCTGACCAAGGAGCAGAAGGAACTGCTGCGCCAGCTGGAGGGCACCATGGAGGTCAGCCCCAAGCGGAAGAAATTCATCGACAATCTGAAGGACTTCTTTGATTAAATACAAAAAAACGCAGGATGGCACTTGTGATCATCCTGCGTTTTATGTATAATGAAAGAAAAACATTGCGTTCCCTTGCCTCCCTCTTTGAGGGAGGTGGCAGCTCGCAGAGCTGACGGAGGGAGTGGCCCATCGGAAGTACACTCCCCCAGTCACCGCCTTACGGCGGTGCCAGCCCCCCCAGAGCGGGGGCCGAGGCCGCTAACATATCAGGGAGGCTATCATTATGAAACGTGCGGATTACATCAGCTGGGACGAATATTTTATGGGCATCGCCATGCTGGCGGCGAAGCGGAGCAAGGATCCCAACACCCAGGTGGGTGCCTGCATCGTGTCCCAGGACAACATCATCATCTCCACCGGCTACAACGGCATGCCCAAGGGCTGCTCTGACGACGAATATCCCTGGGACCGGGTGGGCCAGGATACCAAGTATCCTTACGTTGTCCACGCGGAGCTGAATGCCGTCCTCAATGCCAACGGCCGCGACCTACGGGGCAGCAAGCTGTATGTGGCCCTATTCCCCTGCAACGAGTGCGCCAAGGCCATCATCCAGAGCGGTGTGAAGGAAGTGTACTACCTGTCCGACAAGTACGCCGACTCCATGTCCACCCTGGCCTCCAAGCGGATGCTGGACTCCGCAGGTGTGAAGTTCACCCAGCTGCGGACCAATCTGGAATCCATTAC
>JAFWAZ010000031.1 GCA_017507425.1 Oscillospiraceae bacterium
CAGAGAGGTCTGGTGACGACAATTTGCGCACTGGAAGCGGCCATACCCACGGATAGCATAGCAATGCTGGTGACCGCATACAGGGCAAACAAACCCATTGGGCCACTTAACTTTGTAGAGATAATCGAAGCAAGCTTCCTCGTTAGGGAAACGCCGGATAAACTGGCTGAAACTCAGGGCTTTTTTCTTAGACATAACTGGCACCACCTTTACGATGCCAGTATATATTGGAATTAGTCCGTTATTTCGGATATATCCCTATATCTCGTGCTTTGCTTACCAAAGCCGATAACCTAAATTCAAGTTTATCTAACTCATCCTTTACACCCGAAACCGGTCATACCCCTCATAGCAGTCGAGGCACAGCTTTTTTCCTCCTGCGAGCCGGATCCAGTTGGCGCCGGTTTTCTCACCGCAGCATTCGCAGTTGTAGCTGTCGAAGATTTTTGCAGGAGTGGGCAGGGGGATACGGGCTTCCTTTACCTCGAACAGCTCCTCGCAGGTGCGGTCGAAGTAGTAGCCCTTGGACTCCTCGGGGGTCATGTTCAGCGGCTTGGGCCTGAGCACCAGCCGGACAGAGCGGCCCGTGGGGCGGTGGTAGAAAGAAAACGCCTGCTTGCCGGTCATATGGAAGAGGAGATTGCCCTTGCCGATGGAGCAGCCCAGCATCACCTGCACGGCATCGACACCGCAGGCGTCATTTTCCGAAATGCAGACCACATCCTCATTGTCGGAAAAGCCGATATCCAGCAGCTTCATGGCATATTCCGCGGCGGCATAGCCGATCCGCAGACCGCCGCAGTGGTGGCCGTGGAACTCCACGCATTTTTCCCAGAGGGTCATGTCAGTTCAGCTCCCTTTCCACCACGCATTCGTTCTTGATGCGGCCGACGATGTAGTTCAGGGCGTCCACCACTCTGGGGCGGATATCTCCGCCGATGAGGACATACATGATGTCGTCGCCCACCTGCAGCTGCCCCTCGTTGAGCCAGACACGGATGTAGTAAATGCCGTCGAGGTTCCGGGCGTCGGCAAGAACGGCGTCCACCTTCTCCTGATCGTAGGAGAAGACCATGCCGGTGACGTCCGGTGCGTCCTCGCCATGGCGCACCTTGGCCTTGGCAGACTGGCGGACAATGCCGTTGTGGGTCAGATACATGCCGATCTTCGGCGCGGACTCATGGGCCTTGGCTTCTCTCAGCCACTGATCCATGGAAGGAATGGGTTTGGACATAGCTTAACCTCCTGTGGAGAGAAATTGAATGAAAAAGCGGTGATAAATGGCTTCGGTGTCGGCGTCCCCGCCGTCAAAGCGGACACGGCAGCGCTTGGCAGCCCAGATGCCCATGCCCTTGGGTTTCAGCTCCGTCAGGTTCACGGTACAGTCGCCAAAGCGGTAAGTATTGGCATTGTCCTCCTGCACATCCGGCTGTTCCCGGAAAAAGCGCCGGGCCCGGTCAATGGCCACGCCCCAGGTTTCTTCTTTGGTCATGAAAATCACCTAGCCTCTATCATAGCGCAAATGCCGAAAAAAAGATAGATGAAACGATTGAATTATTCCGGAATCTGTGATATGATACCGCTTGAAATGATGACCGCCTCCCGGTCGGGTGCGGCTCCATAGTTTTGCAAAGCGGTGGACGAGCCTCTTTCCAAAGCAGCTTCGGCGCAGGGGACTGCGCCTGATTTGCATGGAAGCGGTTCGTCGATTTTTTATTTTTGGAGGAAAAATCATGAAAAAACTGATGTCCCTGCTGCTGGCGCTGTCCATGGTGCTCGCACTGGCTGCCTGCGGCGCCCCCGCCCCTGAAACCACTGTCGCCCCCCCTGAGACTACGGCTCCCGCCGAGTCCGTCCCCGAGACCACCGCTCCCGTGGAGACCGAGCCCCAGCTGGTCGTCGATACCTGCATCCTGAAGGAAGCCGACGACAAGATGCTCAACACCTACTCTGTTCTGGCGGTCAACGCCGAGGCTCCCTTTGTGGACGCTGACGGCAATGCCGTTGCCGATGTGGCTCTGAACACCGCCGGTGCCGACGCCCTGTATCAGTGGCTGGTTTCTCAGGCTGCTCTGGATGTGGCCGGCGCCTTTGGCGTGGAGGAGTACGGTTCCAACCTGTTCTACGTCAAGGAGGACGCTCCCGTCTACACCGGCGAGATCGCCGCTGCCACCGAGGAGACCAAGACCATCCGCCTGTCCACCACCACCTCCGTCAATGACTCCGGCCTGCTGGCCAAGCTGCTGCCCATCTTCGAGGCAGAGTACGGCTACACCGTGGAGGTCTACTCCGCCGGCACCGGCAAGTCCATCGCCAACGCCAAGATGGGCAACGCCGACCTGATTCTGGTCCACTCCAAGAGCCAGGAGGAGGCATTCATCGCTGACGGCTTCGCCCGCGTGGTCGAGGGCTTCGAGGCCGAGCGCACCAGCTTCCTGTACAACTACTACGTCCTGTGCGGTCCCTCCGCTGACCCCGCCGGTGTTGCTGCCGCAGCTACCGTCAATGATGCCTTTGCAGCCATCGCTGAGGGCAAGTACACCTTCATCTCCCGCGGTGACAAGTCCGGCACCCACACCAAGGAGATCTCCCTGTGGCCCGAGGAGCTGGGCATCACCGCTGAGGCCGACTCCTTCGCCGGCTACACCGAGTGGTACGTCTCTGCCAACACCGGCATGGGTGCATGTCTGGTCATGGCCGAGGAGATGGGCGGCTACATCCTGACCGACAAGGCCACCTTCCTGACCTTCGTCGCCAACGACGGCGTCATGGGTTGATTTCCGGCCTGACATAAGGTAAAATAGATCCCGTGGGAGAAATCCCACGGGATCAAGTTGTTTTGGAGGTGAAGCCGTGAATTCCGCCCTGATGAAAGCAGTGGAGCTGATCCTGTCGCAGAATGCGGAGCTGATGAATATTTTGTCCGTAACGGCGAGAATGAGCCTGCAAAGCTCCGTGATTGCCCTGCTGATCGGTCTGCCCATCGGAATCTGGCTGGGTGCCTGCCGCTTTCCCGGCAGAAGCGTCCTGCTGGTGGCAAACCGGACGCTGATGGGAATGCCGCCGGTGGTCTGCGGACTGCTGTTTTATATGCTCTTTTCCGGCGTTGGTCCCTTCCGGCATCTGAAGCTGCTGTTTACCGTGGAGATCATGGTGATGGCGCAGGTGGTGCTGATCACCCCCATCGTGGTGGGGAATATGGAGACCTATGTGGCGGGAGTTGCCCCCGTCATCCGGGAGACGGCGAGGGGATTGGGGTTCGGTGTCTTCAAGACCTTCCTGCTCCTGTGCAACGAATGTGTATACCCCATCATTTCGGCGTATCTGCTGGCCTTTGCCCGGTCTATCGCCGAGGTGGGCGCCGTGTCCATGGTGGGCGGCGCCATTGCATGGAAGACCAATGTGATGACCACTGCCATCATGCAGCACACCAACCGGGGCAATTTCTCTCTGGGCATCGCGCTGGGGCTGATCCTGCTGACCGTCTCTCTGGCGGTCAATATCGTGATCTCCCTGCTGCAAAGGAGGCTGAGCCGATGAAGATTCCCGCCTTTTCCAAAACCTACGAGGGCCGGACGGTGCTGGACTTCCCCGGTATGGAGGTGCAGTCCGGCAAAATCTACGCGATCATCGGTGCTAACGGCAGTGGTAAGTCCACCTTTGCCAAAATTCTGGCGGGCACGCTGCAAGCCGACAGACCATGGAAGCCCATGGCGGGCATCGGCTATATGCCCCAGAAAAACTACGCCTTCCGCATGAGCCTGCGGAAGAACCTCCTGCTGAACGGCTCCGACAAGACGCGGGCGGCGGAGCTGATGGAAGCCATGCAGCTGACTGCGCTGGCAGACAAGCGGGCGGATAAGCTCTCCGGCGGCGAGACGGCCCGGATGGCTCTGGCACGGCTCATGATGCGAAACTATGAGCTGGTGCTTCTGGATGAGCCCACTGCACCCATGGATATGGAAACCACGCTTCTTTCCGAGAAGCTGATCCGGCGCTATGTGACGGGTTCAAACTGTGCCCTGATCCTCGTTACCCACAGCCTCCAGCAGGCCCGGCGCATTGCCGATTCTGTCTGGTATTTCCACAAGGGAAAGCTTCTGGAGGCAGGTACGGCGGATCATGTGCTCAACCATCCGACGCAGCCCGAAACAAAGCAATTTCTCGACTTTTACGGCATCTGAGGAGGTGCGCCATGCTCCGCAAGCTCTACATCGAACCCACCACCAAGTGCAATCTGAACTGTAAAATGTGCTTCCGGCATACGTGGTTTGATGAGCCCATCTGCGACCTGAGTTTGGAAGACTGCAAGCATGTGCTCGATACCATGCCGAAAAGCGTGGAGACCGTCTTCTTCGGCGGCATGGGAGAACCGCTGTTCCACCGGGACATCTGTGAGATGGTGCGCATGGCCGCCGAAACGGGAGCGGAGGTGGAGCTGCTGACCAACGGCTATACGTGGCTCCATGATATCCGGCGGAAGATCACCCACTGTTCCTTCGGATAGATCTGGGAACGGGGGATCGCGGAGATCTGGGACAGTCCGGAATACAAGTCCTTCCGCCGAAAGTTCGACAGTTTTGACTTTGCCTCCTGCATCTACTGCGGCCACTGTGAGCTGTTTTCAGAAAATCGGGAGGACTGCATCGGCAACACCCATCCCGCCTGCGGGGGCTGTCTCTGGGCGGAGGGTGTGCTGAGCTGCCCATAATTGACAAGGCCGCTGATGGACACATCAGCGGCTTTTGCTTAGCTTGGCGGAAAAGGCCTCCGGCCTTTTCCGCCAGTTTTTGCAGTCTGCTGCGCGCACTCCTTGTGCGCCAAGGGCGCACAACTCGCACACTTGCAGTCTGAGCAGTATGTTCTGTCAGGTACACGCCCCGACAGAACATGATTTTGATTTTATTTGCCGCTGACGCGGCAAACTCTGCGAGGCTTTTTCAGAGGCCTTTGCTGCAGCCATTTGTGATAGTTTCCAAAATAACAGATGAAATTTGGAAAAGTTCACAAGATGCGGCTTTTGTGACAAAGTCACCAACAAAATGCTTGGAGTTTGTTTCGAAATATGGTATCTTGATAGGGAAGAAAAACCACCGGAAAACATAATGGAAAGGAAGCTGAACAAATGAAAAAGGACTGCATGCGTTTCCTGTGTCTGCTGCTTGCCGTTGTCATGGTCATCTGCATGATGCCCGTGTCCGCTCTGGCGGCAGAGCCGAGAATTCAGACCGATCTGACTGTCACGGCGCGCTATATGACCAACCGCCTGTCGTGGAGTGCGGAAAACGGCGTGACTTACACCGTGGAGCGCTCGGAAGACAACGAGAGCTGGACTGCCATAGGAACCTCCGCCACAGGGACCTATCTGGATGCCGACGCCGGTCTGGGCACCCGGTATTTCTACCGTCTGACTGATGGCGATGCCCATACCGCGGGCGTTCAGGGTTCGGTGACCGGCATGGGTGCCCTGAAGGAGATCGCCGTCCTCTTCTATGAGGGCAATGATTCCATTCCCTTTGATGGCTCCAACAAGGTCGTCCTCGCCGAGGGCGCCAAGGCCGCTGAGCTGAATGATCTGGAGAGCGGAACCATCGTATACAAGGCATATTTCAATGACGTCTCCGGCGTGCAGGCTGTTCTGGGCACGGACAGCGGCTGCTATGTGGGCGCCAATGGAACCAAGTTCCGCCATGAGCTGGGCGGCGGCTTCATGGGCAATCCCACGGATGCCAATATGACTGCCGGTGCGGACAACACTGCCGGCTTCGTCTACGATGATTCCAACGGCCACTGGGCCCTGTCCTCCAACGGTGCCGGGCCCACTGCTGTGGATCTGGATGAGACCAGATTCGGTATGCTGACCGCGGCAAATGCCGGCGTCTACTACGCAGGCGGCAGCAGTGCCCAGAGCTTCCGCGGCACCGTCAACTACATTCTGATCCTGTCTGAGGTTTTGACCGATGCCGAGCTGAGGACGCTGACCGGCGCAAATCTGGACCACGACGAAGAGGCCGTTCTGCCTCTGGGCGCCAACATTGGCATGATGGTGGAGTATGTGGGGGATGAGAATAACAGCAATACGTGGATGTTCGACGGCGGCAGCACCACCGCCGGCAGCTTCACCCGGATCGGCAGCGTCCGGAATTATGTCTACCAGTTTGAGGAGTATGTCCGCGGCAAGAAGATGGCCGCCATCTCCACCGGCTGGAACAGCCGCCAGCGCTACACCGTCAACGTGGGCAAGGCCGGTCAGAATCTGGCGGAATCGCTGGCCGCCTTTGACCGGCGGGCAGAGGAGCTGGATCCCCGCGCTGCCGTGTATCTGGTGGGCGCCGAGGACTACGGAGCAGGCGCCGATGGCGTCGAAGCCTTCAAGACGGATCTGCTGGCCTATATCCGCAAGGCCGTGAACCTTCGCAATGGCTCCGGCTTTGCCATGATCCAGACCCCGTATCCCGATGACTCCTCCGAAAACGATGAGCTGTACGCAGCCGCCGTCCGGGAGGTCATGGACGGACTCACCGGCAGCATCCGGGGCAATGTGGTTCTGGTGGATCACAACAGCGCCGCCTTTGGGGCCGATTGTTTCCATGCAGACGGCTCCCTGTCCGGCAGGGGCCACGATGAAATGGGCAGACAGCTGAGCGCTGCGGTCTACGGCAGCAGTGACGGCTACCAGAATCTGCCGACGCTGACTCCCGCGGCCGCACCCGCATCCTATTCCGATGCGGTTCCCGCAATTACCTCTGAAAACGATGCTTTGACCGTCTCCGGTCTGGAGGATCGGGACTGGACGGTGGAGCTGGCGCTGGACAGCTACACCCTGACCGTCAATGCCAAGGGTCCCGACATCACCGTGGAAAATCTGCCCGCCGGAGAGGACTACATCCTGACCCTCACCGCTGCGGATCTGAGTGTCCGTATGCCCATCATGGCCGGCACCGTGGGCGGGGGAGCGGGCAGCGTATATGAGCCCGAACGGAACGCCAATCAGCAGGCCATCGCCGATCTGGCGGACGGTGACGAGCCCCTGACCTGGCTGTTCATGGGCGACTCCATCACCCACGGCGCCAGCTACACCTTCGGCCACGACTCCATCAGCCAGCTCTTTGAAAAATTCCTGAAGGACGATCTGGGTCGGACAGATGACACCGTCATCAACACCGCCGTCTCCAGCGCCGACACCAACGACACCATCGCGGAGCTCCATGCCCGGCTGAACCGCTATCAGCCCGACGTGGTCTCCATCATGATCGGCACCAACGACAGCGCCGCTCACATCAACGTGGGCGAGACCAAGTACAAGGAGAACCTGCGTACCATCATCGCCGCCATCAAGGCCAAGGGCGCCAAGGTCATCCTGCGTACCCCCGTTCCCACCAAGGACGGCAGCAGAGCCAACATCGGCGACTACGCCGACTGGATGGGTGAGGTCGCCGGTGAATATGACGATGTGATCCTTGTGGAGCAGTACGATTCCATGGGTGCGCTCTTTGCGGCAGCGCCCCATATGAGATCCGTGCTGTTCAACTCCGGCGACTATCTGCATCCCACCACCGAGGGACAGACATGGATGCTGCACCGCTTCCTCGAGGCCGCCGGACTGATGCGCGACGGCTATCTTGCCAATCTGTCCTACGATTATTCCACCGAAACGGTCAGCGAGATAGTTCCTCCCGTGACCTTCGCGGATGGCACGGCTGCCATGGATACCGCCGAGCTTGCCTCCGCCTATGGGCAGAGCCTGTATCTGGTCAGGCTCATGGCCGCCGATTCCAAGGGCAATGTCTACAGCGCCGAGGGCAGGGCTGGCCAGACGCTGACCATGAAGAACCTGCCCGAGGATGTCACCTTTACCGCTGAGGCCAAGCTGGCCGACTCCAATGTCTGGGTTACGTTCGGCGTGCCCAAGACGGTGGACGTGGAGGTCATTGTGGGCCGTACCCAGACCGTCGTGGTGGACGGCGAGGTCACACCCAACACCGAGGATGTGGCGGGCATCGCCGAGGTCACCGCCAAAACCAAGGTCATGGCAATGAGCGCGCTGGACAATACCTTCTCCGCAGGCTACACTGCGCTGGCGGACTGCGAATACACCTTCGACAGACAGTCTGACGGCACGTACCTGATCCATGCTGATGTGGACGGCACTACCGTCTATGTGGATCCCCACGCAGGCGCGGGCAATGCGGGCTATCCCAACCGCACCCACCAGTCCCGGATCACGCTGGAGCCCGGCACCAACGGCGCCTTCAGGTTCCATCAGATGAATGAGGGCTACCTGCACTTCTGGGACAACGACGACAGCAAGCTGTACTGGGATCAGTGCTCCGCCGACGGCGGCCACTCCGGCCATAACATTTTTATTTACCGTCCGGCAGACGGAAATGAAACCGCCAGCTCCGAGGTTCCCGGCTACGTGAAGATCACCAATGCCGACCAGATCGTCAGCGGCGGCAAGTACCTGATCGTTGCAAAGGCCAACTCCGGCGGATACTACGCCATGAAGCCCTGCAAGACCGCTTCCAACAAGTACCAGCACATCTGCAAGATTGCAGGTACAGTCACGGAGCTGACCGTCACGGGCCTTGCAGAGGGCAGCGGCACCGTTTATGCCGGAAACCATGTCATCCACATCCGCGTTGTGGCATCTGCCAGCACCCGGATCACCCTGAATTACAATTATGACGGCGCGCCTGAAAATGAAATCCTGACTGCTGTTACCGGCGATCCCATCGGCGAGCTGCCCGTGCCCATGCGGCCCGGCTACACCTTCTTTGGCTGGTATCTGAACGGCTCCAAGATCACCTCCTCCTATGTGGTCACGGAGTCCGTCACCCTGACGGCCGACTGGGTTACCGTTTCCACCAAGGAAAAGCCCACCGACGGCACCACCGCCAACGGCCAGCCCTTCCCCGAGCGCTTTGACAACGGCAGCGCCTACTGCTACCGGATCCCCGGCATCGTGACCCTCTCTGACGGTACCGTGGTGGCCATGGCCGACGCCCGCTGGAATACATGGGCAGACTGCGGCGGACTGGATACCATCATCAGCGCCTCCAAGGACAACGGCAAAACCTGGACTTACACCTATGCCAACTATCTGGGCGACAACGGGGATATTTACAATCCCTGGTCCACCACGTTCATCGACCCGGCCATCGCCACCGACGGCGAGACGGTCTACATGATCGCAGACCTGTTCCCTGCGGGCGTTTCCACCATGGCCAACGGCTATGCATCTCAGGCGGGCAGCGGCGGCTTCAATGCCGACGGCAAGCTGATGCTCCGGGATCTGGCAGGGGACACCTACAAGCACGGCAACGGCAATGAGAAGTCGGCATACATCTCCATGGCCACCTCCCGTTCCTATGACTTCTATCTGGATCCCAACGCCGACGGCACCTATACCGTCCGCAGAGAATCCGATGACAGCGCCGTTGACGGCTACACCGTCGACGCCATGCTGAACATCCGCTCCGCCGACGGAACCGTGGATACCCACCTGTTCATGGCGGACTCTCCCTATCAGGTCTATCCCACCAACTACCTGTATCTGACCAAGTCCACCGACGGCCTGAACTGGTCCGCCCCCGAGCTGATCGTGGCCAAGACCGCCTCCGAGTCTGCATATCTGATCGGCCCCGGCAGCGGCACCTATGACGCCGTCCACGGCAACATGGTCTTCACCGCCTACAGCTACTCCGGCAGCGCCTCCAGCCAGAAGA
Source organism: Oscillospiraceae bacterium (assembly GCA_017507425.1). Taxonomy (GTDB): domain Bacteria; phylum Bacillota; class Clostridia; order Oscillospirales; family Oscillospiraceae; genus Faecousia. The sequence continues at coordinate 9,729 of JAFWAZ010000031.1, forward strand.
CCAGCCTGCTTTGGGCAGGCAAGGACGGCCGGTGGCACCGCAGTGAGGATGCGACCACCGATGTGTGGAGCTCCGAGGCTTCTGCAGTGGTTCTCGAGGACGGCACCGTCCGCGTCTTCTACCGCAGCGGCTCGAGCATCCTGTGCTATACCGACTACCTCTGGGACGGCGACGAATACGTCCGCGACGAAGCCAACACCAGCGTCAGCACCGCAGCGGTCAAGAACGGCGGCAACGGCTGTATGCTCAGCGCCGTCAAGTACCCCGGGAAGATCAACGGCAGAGAGATGATCTTCGTGGCCACACCTGCCACCTTGGGCAGCCGCTCCGACGGCCATATCTACGGCTTCTACGTCAACAAGAACGGCACCATGGAGCTGGTTGCCGACTGTGACATCACCCCGGGCTCCGCGGAATACTACGCCTACTCCTGCCTGACGGTTCTGACCGACGGCGAGGAATCCGGCGATCTGGCCCTGTTCTGGGAGGACAGCTGGGCCAGCTCCCCCGCAGCGGCGACCATCCGCTACAGCGTCATTGCCATTGAGGATGTTCTGGCGGGCGTGAAAGAGGTTGTCCGTCAGGAGGTCAATCTGACCGTGGGCGAAACGGCCAGCTTCGAGGACAAGGATGGCTACTACGTGGGCGCCGATACCTCTGAGCTGGACACCGCTGTCGCCACGGTCGAGATCACCGGCACCGTCACCGAAACGGCCATGGCGGCAGGCGAAGCCGTCACCGCCATCGCGGACGGCACGTATATCATCGTCAACACCAGAGCCGGAAAGCCCATGACCAACGGAACCGCCTCTGCCGACGGCGGAAACGGCCTGAGTCTGTCCGGCACCAAGGACAATGTGCCCGAGGCCGGAATCTGGACGGTCAGGGCGGTCAGCGGCGGCTATACCGTTCAGGATGCAGACGGCAGATACCTGACCGTCGGCAGCAACACCGCAGGCCTTTCCAATGGGGAAACCATTCTGCAGATCATCCGAAACGGCAATACGTGGACCATCAGCCAGAACGGCGCCTACCTGAACGATTTCGGCGGCAAGGGCACCTGTGCAGCCGGCTGGCAGCACAGCTCCGCGCCCAACGACGCCGGCAGCCAGTGGCTGATCTATACGGTGGAGGAGGTTCCTGTGGCGGGTACCTCTGAGATCACCTTTACCGGCGTGGGCGTCGGTCAGACCTCTGTGCTGATCGGCAACACCATCTACAGCATTACCGTCACCGAGGCCGCCCGTGTGAATCCCTTCGTGGACGTGCCTGAGGACAGCTTCTACATCGACCCCGTGCTGTGGGCCGTGGAGAAGGGCATCACCACCGGCGTCTCCGAGACCCGATTTGATCCCAACGGCGAGTGCATGCGCGCCGTGGTGGTCACGTTCCTGTGGCGCGCAGCCGGTGAGCCTGAGCCCGCCAGCACGCACAATCCCTTCGTGGATGTGAAGGAGTCTGATTTCTACTATAAGGCTGTGCTGTGGGCCGTGGAGAACGAGATCACCAACGGCATGGACACCACCCACTTCGGTCCCACCGTCAAGTGCAACCGCGCACAGGTGGTCACGTTCCTGTGGCGTGCCATGGGTAAGCCGGACTCCGGTGCTGCAATCAGCTTCACCGACGTCAAGGCTGGTCAGTTCTACACCGACGCTGTGGCATGGGCAGTGGAGAACGAAATCACCAACGGCATCTCTGCCACCGAATTCGGCGTGGACAAGATCTGCAACCGCGCACAGGTGGTCACCTTCCTCTACCGCACCTATCATCGGTAATCCCAACTCCGCAAGGGCGGTCCTTACGGACCGCCCTCTTTGCAGCGTGGCGCCGGGGACAGGCTCTCACGGCTGCCGCGAAACGAGAAACGGGTAAAACACATGCGGTGCAGCACAATGGTTGTATCCTGAGGACAAATATGATAGAATGTTAAAAATCTGAATTTGGAGGTAACCCTATGTTATTTGTTGAATATCCCCCTTGCTCCACCTGTAAAAAGGCGAAAAGCTGGCTGCAGGAGCACGGAATTGCATTTACCGCCCGGCACATCAAGGAGGAGAACCCCTCCGCGGAGGAGCTTGCCGCGTGGCAGGAGCGCAGCGGTCTGTCCCTGAAGAAATTCTTCAATACCAGCGGCCTCGTGTACAAGAATCTGGGCCTGAAGGACAAGCTCCCCGGTATGACCCGGGAGGAGCAGATCGCCCTGCTGGCCTCCGACGGCATGCTGGTGAAGCGGCCCATTCTGGTCACCGAGGACACCGTTCTGGTGGGCTTCAAGGAAGCCGAGTGGGCGAAGCTGTTGCATAAATAACAAAACCATGATATCATGTCGTGGTTTCCGATTGTAGGGAACGGCCTGCGTGCCGTTCCCCGATTTCGGTGCACCCTATTTGGAACGGCACATAGGCCGTTCCCTACAAAGAATCAATCGACAGGGGGGAGTGGGAGAACATGGATAAAACTGCATTGCTGCAGCACTACTTCGGCTACGGGCAGTTTCGTCCGGGACAGGAGGAGCTGGTGGACGGCATTCTTGCAGGACGGGACGTCTTCGGCATCATGCCCACCGGCGGCGGAAAATCCATCTGCTACCAGCTTCCCGGGCTGATGCTGCCGGGGGTTACCCTTGTCATCTCCCCGCTGATCTCCCTGATGCACGATCAGGTCATGGCGCTCAAGGCTGCGGGCATCCCCGGGGCCTATGTGAACAGCTCGCTGACCCTTCCGCAGCTGCGGGCGGTGTACCGGAATCTGATTCAGGGGAAGTATAAAATCGTCTATGTGGCCCCGGAGCGGCTGGAGAGCGAGGGCTTTCTGGACGCGGTGATGCGGATGAATATTTCCATGGTGGCCGTGGACGAGGCCCACTGCATTTCCCAGTGGGGGCAGGATTTCCGGCCCAGCTATCTGCGGATCGTGGAGTTTATACGCCTTTTGCCCCGGCGGCCCGTGATCGCCGCTTTTACGGCCACGGCCACGGCGAAGGTGCGCGACGACGTGAAGCGGATCCTCGGCCTGAATGCCCCCGTGGAGGTGGTGACGGGCTTTGACCGGCCGAACCTCTACTTCGAGGTGCTGCACCCGGAGGGGAAGGAGGCGGAGCTTCTGAAGCTGCTGGAAAAGCGAAAGCGCAAAAGCGGCATCGTTTACTGTGCCACGAGAAAGAGCGTGGAGCAGATCTGCCAGTATCTCTGCGACCGGGGCTATGCCGCCACCCGCTACCATGCGGGACTGGAGGAGCGCGAGCGGACGGCCAATCAGGACGCCTTCCTCTACGACGAGAAGACAATTATGGTGGCCACCAACGCCTTCGGCATGGGTATAGACAAGAGTAACGTCAATTTTGTCATCCATTACAATATGCCGAAAAGTCTGGAGGCCTACTATCAGGAGGCGGGCCGGGCCGGACGGGACGGCAGCAATGCCGACTGCATCCTGCTCTACGGCCCCAAGGATGTTCAAACCTGCCGGTTCTTCATCGAGAACGGCTCCGACAACGAGGATCTGACACCTCAGCAGCGGGAGCAGATCAAAAAGCAGGACTACGAGCGCTTGGAGGCCATGGTCACCTACTGCAAGACCCGTGCCTGCCTCCGGGGCTGGATTCTGGAATACTTCGGACAGAAGCATCCCGAGAACTGCGGTGCCTGTGGCAGCTGTGCCAAGGAATATGAGAAGAAGGACATCACCAAGGAGGCCCAGATGATCCTGTCCTGTGTGCGCCGGATCAGGGATCATCTTGGCTATTATGTGGGCAAGCCCACGGTGGCGCGGGTGCTGCAGGGGAGCAGGGAGAAAAAGGTGCTGGAGCTGAAGCTCAACGAGATCAGCACCTACGGCCTGATGAAGACCGTGGGCCGCACGGATATCCGTCTGATGATCGACCGGCTGGAGGACGGGGGATACCTGACCACCGAGCTGGAGCATCAGACTTTGCGGCTGACGGAAAAGGCCGGAAATGTCCTGCATCTGGGAGAAACCGTGGAGATTCTGGTGCTCAAGGAGGAAAAACTCCTGCCCATCGGCGAGGACGGCATGAATGAAAATGAGAGGGAGCTCTTTGATCTCCTGAGGGAGTGCCGGAGCGCGCTGGCCAGAGAGCACGGCGTGCCACCCTTCATGATCTTCTCCAACGCCACCCTCACGGACATGGCGAAAAAGCATCCGAAGAATATGACGGAGCTCAAGCGTGTGTCCGGCGTGGGTGAAATGAAGGCCGGCTGGTACGGAAGGGACTTTTTGAAGGTGCTGAAAGGAGCAAATAAATGAGTACATATCCCCGTGGGAAGAATCTGCCCGTCTGGGCGGGCCTGATCCTGTGTCTGGTGCTGGGCTTCGTGTTCACCGGCATCGGCACCGGCATCGAGCCGGTGGAGCGGGAGGAAATGAACGCTGTGACGATCCGCTTTGCGCAGTCTGTGGCCGTGGCGGGGGACTATGACCGTATCCGTCTGCAGGACGGGGAGGGGGCGTGGTATGAGCTCCACGCCGCCAACGGCGATCAGGCGCTGGCTGAAAAGCTGGGAGAGCTGCCGGCCGGAACGGAGCTGGAGCTTCTGCTCCACCCGCAGGAGGAATACGTTCTGGGCATCTACCGGGAGGGCGTGCCCATCCTCGGCTGGCAGGAAGCCGTGCAGGAGATCAAGGACGAGAATCTGGGATTTTTCTGGATGGGCATCGGTATGTGGGTCTGCGGAGCGGTCATATTCATCACGGAAAAAACAGCAAAAAAGAAAAAATAAAGCTTGACAAAATGGGGAACGGGTGGTATCATACAGAAGTCGATTGGTTAACCGCCAAACGCAGTTGGTATTGATTGTGGTGAGGGTCCACCTGTTCCCATCCCGAACACAGAAGTTAAGCTCACTTACGCCGACGATAGTTGCCTGGTGACGGGCCGTGAA
>JAFWAZ010000032.1 GCA_017507425.1 Oscillospiraceae bacterium
TCCCGCCGAGACCGTCATCGGCGAGCCCGAGCTGATCGGCTTTGCCGAGAATCTGGAGATCACCGCTCTGGGCTTCGACTACAACACCGGCCGTATGTACTGCGTGGAGAACATGTATGTCGGCGGTCTGGGCATCATCGATCTGGAGACCGGCGCTGTGGATATGCTGGGTCAGCCCAACGGCGAACTGGCAGCCGGCTCCTACATCCCCGGTCTGTGCGTCACCCGTGACGGCACCATCGTGGTTTCCGATGCCGTGGCAAATCTGTACGTCATGGATCCCGACACGTTGACCACCCGGATGATCCATCAGGGCAACGGCAGCCCCTACACCGCCTTCTACGAGGCACTGATGTACGACTACAACACCGACGTCATCTACTACAATCCCTGCGACGGTCAGGGCGAGTCTCCTCTGTGCATGGTCATCATGCCCGAGAGCGAGTGGGGCTGGGCCACTGTGATGGATCTGGGCGATGTCTCCAGCAAGCAGGGCACCCAGCAGACCGTCATGTTCTCCATCCCCGAGAACGAGCCTGAGACCCAGACCATCCCCGTCGAGTCCATCTCCATCGTGGGTGACGACGCTGTCACCGGTCTGCAGGGCTCCACGATCCCCCTGTCCGCAGTCACCGTTCCCGCCCGTCCCACCGTCACCACCAGAACCTGGACCTCCTCCGATGAGGACATCCTCACCGTTGACCACAACGGCATCGTGACCTGCATCAGCGAGGGCACCGCCACCGTCACCGTCTCCATCACCAACCGCGATGAGGCGACCTTCGGCGGCCCCTTCACCGATTCCATCGAGGTCACCGTCGTGGAGTCCGCAGGCGACTTCGTTGCCTTCCTGAACTCCGACGAGAGCGGCACCTCCTACTATGACTTCTGGCTCCACGGCAAGGACTACGATCTGCGCAACACGCTGGTCGGTGAGAGCATGATCGCCATCTACTCCCTGCGCGCCGGCACCTACTACGACGGCAGCTTCTACGCCTTCAACGACAAGGGCCAGTTCATGCGCATCAACGCCGAAGTCCCCAGCGACTTCAAGATCCTGGGCAACGCCAATCTGGACTACACCAAGTATCAGGTCACCGCCATGGCCATGGACTACACCACCGGCACCATGTACGGTCTGACCCTGCCCAGCGACTACAGCTATGACACCTGGGCCGCTGAGACCCATCCCGGCGCACTGGTCACCATCAATCTGGACAACGGCCAGCTGACCACCGTGGCTGAGCTGGACTTCAGCACTCCCGTCTATGCTCTGGCCTGCGACGCAGAGGGCACCCTGTACGCCGCCGGCGGCAGCCATGACATCTACGCCACCGCCTCCACCGTCTACACCGTGGACAAGGCATCCGGCGCTCTGACCCCCTTCACCACCGTGAATGCGGGCATCCATACCGGTACCACCTACTACGGCAACGCCCAGTACAACACCCAGATGACCTACGACTTCGGCACCAACCGTCTGTACATGTACGCCACCTCCGACGACAACAGCCTGTCCCGTTCCTTCGGTATGTACATGGTGGATCTGGATGATGCCCAGCCTGCTGCCACCTACCTGGACGGCATCAGCCTGAATCTGCAGAGCGCCGGTTCCACCACCAAGTACGGCGATGTGTATCTGGGTCTGCTGGCCTTCATCCCCGAGGCCGAGGAGATTCCCGTGGCTCCCGTCAACGGTGTCATCCTCAACAAGACCTCCGGCCGTGTGGCCGTGGGTGATACCGCCCAGCTGACCGCCACTGCCCGTCCCAGCAACGCTGCGGACACCAGCCTGACCTGGTCCTCCTCCGATGAGTCCATCGCCACTGTGGATCAGTCCGGTCTGGTCACCGGCGTTGCCCCCGGCAAGGTCACCATCACCGTCACCAGCAACGAGACCGGCGTCACCAACCAGTGCGCCATCACCGTTGTGGAGCTGACCGGTGAGCAGAGCGTTGCCTACACCGTTTCCACCAAGACGAACTCCCTGATCAAGTTCAACCCCGCTCTGCCTGCACAGACCGCCGAGGTCGTTGCATCTCTCGAGATCAGCGGCTCCATCAAGGCCATGACCGCAGGTGACGGCTGCATCTACTACATCACCGATCAGGGCTTTGCCTACTTCCTGTACCGCTTCGACCTTCTGACCCAGCAGAGCGTGCCCATGGGTCAGCTGGAGCTGTTCAGCGTTCCCTCCGGTCTGGCCTACGATCCTGACAACAACCTGATCTATGCCACCGCAGGCTTCTACATCTTCCAGTTCCAGATCGACAAGCTGGATCCCAACAACTTCAACCGCTACACCAATCAGGTCATGGACAGCGACTACTGCACCCTGACCGGCATCACCTGCGTTGACGGTGCTCTCTACACCGTCGGCAACGACTACTACACCTCCGCTCCCAAGATGATGAAGTACTCTGACAAGTACCTCGACGACCGTCAGGTCGTTCTGGAGGGCTTCGAGGTGAGCCTGGTCGACGGTGCTACCGACTTCAGCTACGACGCATCCACCGAGCTGTTCTACCTGACCGACGCCGGCCACAATATCTACACCATGGATATGGACGGAAATGTCGAGGCTGTGGACATCCTCGGCACCGGCATCGACATCAGCGGTCTGGCCATTTTCCCCGCCGCTGAGTAATCCCAACCCTTAACCCCCGCACCGGCCGCCTTCGGGCGGCCGGTTTTTCGCACAAAAAGGCTCTGCCGCATTGCTGCAGCAGAGCCTTTCCGATTATTCTCCCTTGATATTGCCGCTGTTCAGTCCCCCGCTGCGCTGATCCAGAGGAAGCCAGTCCAGCGCAAGACGGATATGCCGATCCCAGTAGTCCCACTCGTGGCCTCCGGCATCCTCCACATAATGCAGCTCCACCCCTGCCTCCGTCAGGAGCCTGCGGTACAGCCGGGAGCCGGGCAGCAGGTCATCCTTGTCGCCGCAGGCCAGATACACGCCGGGCTTCTCCTCCCCCAGCTTCCCCAGCAGCCACCGGGGATTCAGGTCGGAATTCACGATCTCCTCCCACTGCTCCAGGCCCTTGCCCAGAAAGCCCGCGAAGAGATCAGGGCCGCCCTCGAACAGATGCAGCGCCGGCGACAGGGAGATGATCCGGCTGAAGGTTTCACGGTACTTCAGGCCGTTGCGCATGGCACCGAAGCCGCCCATGCTCAGTCCGCCGATGAAGGTATCTTCTCTTTTCTCGGACAGGGGGAACATCCGCCGGGTGATCTGCACCAGCTCCTCGCCGATGAAGCGGCCGTAATCCGTGTGGAAGCCGGGACGGTCGATGTAGAAGCTGTTCTCGCCGCTGGGCATGACCACCGCCAGATCCCGCTCCTCGGCCCAGCGCTGGATACGGGTACCGGAAACCCAGTCCACATGGCTGCCCAGTATGCCGTGGAGCAGATACAAGGTCTTGTACTTTTTCAGGGGGAGATAATTCCCCTCGGGGTCAAGCTTGTCCACGGGCAGGATCACCTGCACGGGAACCGAACGCAGCAGCGCAGAGGAAACATAGGTAAACTGAATCAAGGCCATAGCGGTACCCCCTAAATCGAATTTGGTTCCATTATAGGGCATCCTGCGGCAGATTGCAAGAAAGAAGATGGACGCACTGAAGCCCGCTGCTTTCGCAGCGGGCCTTTCCTCATTCTTCACTTGTAAAGTGGTGCTCCAGCACGATCAGCCGCTCAATCCGGTTGTCCTCCACCTCTTTGACGAGGATGGTGAAGTTCTTGTAGTCGAAGGCATCGAAGGGCACGGGCATGGCGCCGATGTTCTCGGTGGCCCAGCCGCCGACGGTGGCACAGTCCGTGTCCACCTCTTCATCGTCCAGATCCAGATGTCCGAAGAACTCACTCAGATTCAGGTCGCCGGCGCATTCGTAGCGATCCTTGCCCAGATCCTGCCAGTCGTTGACGATGTCGTCGTTCTCGTCCCAGATCTCGCCCACCAGCTGCTCCAGCACGTCCTCCATGGTGACGATGCCGGTGATGCCGCCGTATTCGTCGGCCACCACAGCCATGTGGGTGCGCCGCACCCGGAACTCGTCCATGATGGCGTTGAGTTTCATGGATTTGGGAATGAACACAGGCTCCAGCATCAGATCCTGCAACTCCGTCTGGCGCCCCTCCGCCAGCTCCTTGAGCAGGTGCTTGACGTAGAGAATGCCCACCACATGGTCAATGGTGCGCTCATACACGGGATACCGGGAAAACTGGGTGTCGTTGATGATCCCGAGGACCGTCTCCATACTGTCATTCAGCTCGAAGCCCACCACGTCGATCCGGGGGGTGAGAATGTCGCCCGCGTCCAGATCCGTAAATTCCAGCGCCGACTGCAGCAGCTCCGTCTCACTCTCGTCGATGACGCCCTCGTCCTCGGCGGTGTCGAGGATGTTCTCAAACTCCTCCTCGGTGATGGTGACGGTCTGGCCGTCCTTCCGCCGCCAGAGCAGGCTGAAGAGCTTCACGATCCAGCTGGTCACCATAACGGCGGGAAACAGCACCACCATCAGGATCATCAGCGGGTAGGCCGCCAGACGGGAGATGGCGTCCGAGCACCGCCGGGCGATCATCTTGGGAGTGATCTCGCCGATGATCAGGATCAGCACCGTCATCACCACCGTGACGATGGTGGAAGCGCCGTCATCGGAGATTTTCCCGCCCAGACTGTCCGCCAGCTTCACCGCCAGCACCGTGGCAATGGACGTGGCGCCGATGTTCACCAGATTGTTGCCGATCAGCAGGGTGCTCAGGGCCTGCTCGTAGTGGTCGTAGATATAGTGGACCAGCCTTTGGGTTCTGGTGGGATTTTCCCGCTCCTTTTTGATCTTCAGCTTGCTCAGGGAGGTGTATGCGATCTCCGTACCGGAGAAAAAGGCCGAACCCATCAGGCACAGCACGATCAGAAAATATTCCATACCGCGCCCTCCTTACATCAGATCCAGGCCTTCGCCCAGATCGGACTCGTCCTGAATGTCGCCCACCAGCTCCTCCAGCAGATCCTCCATGGTGATGATACCCACCTTTTTCCGGTTTTCATCCACCACAAAGACCATGTGCAGCTTGTTCAGCCGCATCCGCTGGAGCAGCGTGGAGATCTCCGTATTGCTGTCGAAAACGTAGGGCTTCATCAGAAGCTTGCGCAGGGGAACGGGCTTCCCCGACACCTGCCCGCTCAGGAACAGGTTCACCGGCAGAATGCCCACGATGTTGTCACGGCTGCCCTCGTACACGGGAAGACGGGAGTAGGACAGGGTGGTCGCCAACTTCACCAGCTCCGCCGTGGGCATGGTGCTGGGCACCGCCTCCACGAATTCAATGGGGATCATGATATCCTTGGCCAGCTTGTCCCGGAACTCCATGGCGGAGTTCACCAGCTCCATCTGCTCCGGCTCCAGAACGCCCTCATCCTCCAGTGTGTCGATAATGGAGATCAGATCCTCCTCGGTGACGGTGCTTTCCTCTCCGTCGGAGAATACCTTGGCAAGCGCGTTGGCGATGCCGGAAAAAATCGCCGAGATCGGGGTCAGGAGCTTCACGAGCCACACCATGCTTCCGGAACACAGCAGGGCGATCTCCTCCGACCGGGCCTTGGCCAGACTTTTGGGCAGCATCTCCGCAAAGAGATACACGATCACCGTGGTGACCACGGTGCCCGCCGCCACATAGCCCTCGCCGAACTGCCGCAGCACCAGCAGCGCCGACAGCGACGCGCAGGCAGCATGGAAAATGTTGTTGCCCACCAGAATGGTGGTCAGGGTCTTGTCAAACCGGTCGCAGATCCACAGGGCCTTCTGGGCACGCTTGTTGCCCTTGTCCGCCAGCGTCCGCAGCCGAACCTTGCTCACCGCCGTATAGGCCGTCTCCATACAGGCAAAGTATCCGGAACACAGCAGGAAAAACACATACAATAACAAACTCGCCGGGTCCAAAGAAAACCAACTCCTTCAAATTCCGTCCGGCACAGCCCGGACATATAACGACATTGTACAATGAAACCGTGCAATAATCAAGGGAATTTATCGAATGAGACAAAAAGCCCGCAACCGTGACGGTTGCGGGCTTCATTGTGCAGTATAATCCCGAAATTACAGGGCAGCCTTGGCCTTCTCCACCAGAGCGGCGAAAGCGGCGGAATCCTGAATAGCCATCTCGGACAGGCTCTTGCGGTTCATCTCGATGCCGGCCTTCTTGACGCCGTTCATGAACTTGGAGTAGTTCA
>JAFWAZ010000033.1 GCA_017507425.1 Oscillospiraceae bacterium
TACCCTCGCCGAAGGGGGTGGGGGTAACAGCGGTGACCTCGATGAACTTGCCGTCGGGCTTGTCCTTCAGACGGTTCATGACCTTGATGAAGTCGATCTTGGGGGTCTTGCCGTAGGGGATGATCTCATCCTCCAGCAGGCCGAGCTTCTGGCGGAAGAAGTCGACGGGGGGCAGAGTCTTCTCTGCTTCCTCGGCGATCTGCCAGTCGGCGTACATGGTGGGATCCAGAGTCACGCGGCCGTTCTCGGGATTCACGTACTTGCCATCAACAAAATTGATTGCCATTGTGTGTTTTCCTCCTTATAAGTGCCTCCGGGGCCTTGATTACCCGCGGTAGGTAAAAGTATGGATGGTGCCGCACTTAATACTCAAGTGACGCCCAGCACCATATATCGATAATGTTTTATCGGTACTATTCGAATTGTAGCACCGTTGCGGGGGGAAGTCAATAGATTCCGCACCATTTTGTTCTTTTTCGTCATTTAGGCCAAAACTGGTGAATAATGCCATGAAATCTCAGCAATAACACGGAGGGACTTGACGGAAATTCCAAATAAATCCAAATATACCGATACAAAAGGTTCGCATTGAAAGTAAAAAAACCGGTGTGCAATGGCCATGCTGCGGAACCGTGTTGCGGTGATCGAAACAGAAAAATGGAGTTCTGCCGTTGACAGAACTCCATCTCTATATCAATTGCTGCGAAGAACGGGCGGTGCAGCGTGTTTTACTCGATGACGGCGGCGTCGCGGATGAGCTTCATGACCTTGCTGGTCAGGACGCTGCGCTCCACGGCGGCGGTGAACTCGGCATCCACATAGGGCTTCAGCTGCTCCACGGTCATGCGGTTCTGGCGGGCGATGATGGCCATGGCCTCACCCATCTCTGCCTCGGAGGGGACCAGACCCTCGATGGCGACGATCTGCTCGATGGCGGCCTGAACCTTGACGGAGGCCACGGCGTTGCCCCGGTTCTCCTCCCGGAGGGCCTCCTTGGTGGTCTGCATGAACTGGCAGTACATCTCCAGATTCAGACCCTGCTGGGCCAGCTGGGCCTCCATGTTGTTCATCTGCTCGTCCAGCTCGGCGTTGATCTGGGCCTCGGTGGGCTCGAACTCCAGCGTCTCGGCGGCCATGCGCAGCAGACGGTCCTGCAGATCCATCTCGCCGCGCTCGTCGGTGTAGGCCTGCATGGACTCGGTGAGCTTGACCCGGAACTCCTCAAAGGTGTCGCAGCCGCCGATGTCCTTGGCGAAGGTGTCGTCCAGCTCGTAGGCGGTCTTGTCGCGGATCTGGTGGATGGTGCAGTGGAACTCGGCGTCCTTGCCGGCCAGCTCCTCGGCGTGGTACTGCTGGGGGAAGGTGACCTTGACGATGACCTTTTCCTCGCAGACCTTGTCGACCAGCTGCTCTTCAAAGCCGGGGATGAAGCTGCCGCTGCCCAGAACCAGAGTCTGGTTCTCAGCGGTGCCGCCGGGGAACTGGACACCGTCACAGTAGCCGGCGTAATCCAGAACCACCTCGTCGCCGAGGGCGGTGGGGCGGTCGGTGATGATGGCAATGCGGGGATTCTGCTGCTGCAGACGCTCGATCTGCTGGTCCACATCCTTGTCGGTGACCAGATAGCGTTCGTTCTTGGCCTTCAGGCCGCGGTAAGTAAAGCTCATGGAATAATTGCTCCTTTGTCGTTTTTTCTGAAAAGAAAGATACCACTTTCAGATGAAAATGTCAACAGCACAAAGTGAAATACCAGAGCAGCAGGGGAGGGTCATGACCCTCCCGACCAGCTTGGATTACCGCTATGCTGAATCAGAAGATGATGCTTCCGAACCGGCCGGGCAGTTGTCTGGGGCGGTCGGCGGGGTCATGACCCCGCCCTACAGCCGTATCGTGTTACCGGAACAGACCGAACAATCCGCCGTTTTCCCGGCGCAGGAGGCTGATCTGGTACAGGGCCTTTGCCGCGTCGGCGCGGGTCAGGGGAATGGCTTCCTCCGGCAGGTCGATGGAGGCTGCCGGCAGGGCGAAGTCCAGCGCCCGGTGTACCATGAGGGCGGCTTCCGATGCGGTGACGGCCTGCTCCGGGCGGAATTCCACTCCGCCGCCGGCGGGATAGCCCGTGATGATGCCGCTGCGCAGGGCTGCGGAAAGATAGGGCCGCAGCCACTGGGGACTATCATCGAGGAAGGCAGTCTCCTCGACGCTCCGGTCCACGGGCAGCTCCAGCACCTGCATCAGCATGGCTAGGAACTGGCCCCGGCTGACGGATTCGTCGGGGGAGAAGCAGAACTGCCCGTTGACGGTTTCGCCGGAGAAAATGCCGGTATTGCGCAGCCATTCGGCCTCGAAGCGGCAGTCGGCGGCGGTGTCGGTGTAGCGGCGGTCGTCACTGGGCTTGAGGATGTCGACGGTGACGGTGGCCTCGGGGGAGACGTTGCCTGCGTTGTCGGCGGCGGTGTAGGCGAAGGAGTCGGTGCCCACCTTGTTTTTTGCGGGGGTGTAGAGGAAACTGCCGTCGTCCCGGAGGATCACCTCGCCCCGCTTCGGCGCCCGGGTCAGGGTGAAGGTCAGGGCGCCGCCCTCGGGATCTGCGGCTTGGAGAAGACCCTCGTTGGGGAGATTCTTGTAGGTCTCCATTTTGGAATCCTCGGCGGTGGGGGGCAGGTTTTTCCGGCCGAAGACGGCGATGGTCAGCTCCGATTCCCCGGAAACGCCGCCGTCATGGATGGGCAGATAGCGGAGCGTTGCCTGCGCATCGGCCTCGGATTCATGGGAGCGGAAGGTGAGGCCGGACAATTGGGCGGCGGTCAGCACGTCGCCGGGGCGGATGCGGCGGCTGCCGAGGAGGAGGGACCCCTCCTCCGGGACGGCGGTGATGCACACGCCGGTGATTGCTTCGCCGAAATCCGACGGGGAGAAGCACAGCACGTCACCGGCGTGGGTTTCCGCGGCGGAAATGGAGGCCGCCAATGCGGCGGCGCAGAGGAGGGCACAGAGCAGCCTTCGATGGGTAAACATGAAACTACCTCCGAAAAATGAGATTTCGGAGGTAGTTTGTGTGGAAATTACGTTTTTATTCGAGAACCATGGCGGTGAAGCCGCTCAGGGTGCCGTCAAACACTTTGCCGGTGAGCAGATCTCTCTTGCCGGCAAGTTCCGGAAGATGGACGGTGCCGTCGGCGGCATGGAAGATAACGGTGGCGCGCCTGCCGTCTTTTTCCCGGGTGATGCGGATGAGGGAGAGGTCATCCCATGCGTCCTGACGGAGGAGCGTGCCTTCGGTAATGGCGGGAAGCGCCTTTCGGACCCGCAGGAGGGCGCGGTACCAGTCGTAGGTGGCCCGGTCCCAGCGGGATTCGTCCCAGACCATGCCCCGGCGGCAGTCGGGATCCTTGGCGCCGGTCATGCCCACCTCGTCGCCGTAGTAGATCATGGGCATGCCGGGGCTCAGCAGCGCGATGGCGGCGGCCAGCCGGTGGCGGGCCCGGTCGCCATTGCACAGATGCAGAAGTCTCGGCGTGTCGTGGCTGCCCAGAAGATTCCAAAGCAGGGGATATGCGGCAGTATGGGTGTTGCCCCGCTGGAAGCCGAGGGCACCGAGGAATTCGGAGGCAGTGGCTACGCCCTCCACGGCGAAGTCGAGAACGGCCCGGTAGAATGGGTAGTTCATCACCGAGTCCCATTCGTCACCCTGCAGAAAGTCCGGGGCGTGGTGCCAGACCTCGCCCACGATCAGGGCCTCGGGAAATTCGGATTTCACGGCCCTTCGGAATTGCTTCCAGAAACCGTGGGAGATCTCATCCGCCACATCCAGACGCCAGCCGTCGGCCCCCGTTCGGCGGAGCCAGTACAGCGCCACATTGGTGAAGTATTCCGCCGCTTCGGCACAGCGGAGGTTGACCTTGGGCATACCACAGAAATAGCTGAAGGTTTTGTAGTTGGGCTTGCCCGGGAACGTTTTCAGCGGGAAGGATTCGGGATAGTACCAGTTTACATAATCCGAAGATGCCTCTTTTTCCTTCAGATCCCGGAAAGCGAAGAAGTCCGGAGCCGTGTGGTTGAAGACACCGTCGAGGATGACCCGCAGGCCCAGCCCATGGGCCCTGTCCACCAGCGCGATCAGGTCGGCCTCCGTGCCGAAGGAGGGGTCGATGCGGTAGTAGTCGATGGTATCATACTTGTGGGAGGAGTGGGAGTAGAAGATGGGTGTCATGTACACCACCTCGGCTCCGAGGTCGCGGATATGCTCCAGATGTTGGGTGATGCCGGGGAGATTGCCCTTGAGATCTGCCATCGGGCCGATGGGGGCCTGATACCAGACCGCGTCCGGCACATGCTCGGTGGTGGCGAACCGGGAGGGGAAGATTTGATAGATGACTTTGTTTCTGGCCCATTCGGGGGTCACGAACCGCTCCTCCTCCCGCAGATTCTGGGGACAGTCGAAATAGCGCTCGATGTCCGTGGGGGGATGTTTTCTGAAGCAGTCGTTGGAATAGAACCAGCTGACGCCGTGCTCGTCCACGATTTCAAAATAGTAGCGCAGACAGACCACGTGGAACTCCAGCTCTGCTTCATAATAGTCCCGCAGGCCGTCGGAGGCGACTTTGACCATGGGAGTGGCCCGGCGGGTATCCCGGACGGTCAGGGGCAGGTATTTGTCACGGGTGTGCAGGAGTACGGCCTTGATGGGATCGGCACCGGTCTGAAGTCGGAAAAGAAAGCGCCCGGGGGACAGGCAGAAGCAGTAGCGCCCGGTGGCCTCATGCCAGATGGCAGCTTTGTTCATAGATGTACCTCATAAAATGGTGTGGGATGGAATCAGGAAAAACAAAAGCCGCGTGATGCGGCTTTTGCGTGGTTATCTTGGGGGCTGGACGTACATGCCCTGCTTGCCCGGAGAGGGGCGGGCGCAGACGCCGGAGACAAGGCCCAGCATGGCGTACAGGGACAGGATCGAGGAGCCGCCATAGCTGATGAAGGGCAGGGTCAGGCCGATGACGGGCATGACGCCCAGATTCATGCCGATGTTGATGGTCACCTGAAAGATCAGGGCCGCTGCGGCGCCGAAGCAGACCACACGGCGGGCGAAGTCCGGCGTCCGGATGCCCACATAGATGATCCGGGCGATGATGGCGAACTCCAGAATGATGACGGCCATGCAGCCGATAAAGCCCAGTTCCTCGCCGATGGCGGAGAAAATGTAGTCGGTGCGCTGGGCGAACAGGGAGCCGGAGGCAGTTCGGCGGCCGTTGTACAGGCCCTGTCCCGTCAGGCCGCCGCCGGTGAGGCTGAGCAGGGCCTGATTGGAGTGCCAGCGGATGCCGGTGGCGGTGGGGTCGATATCCGGCCTGAACAGCACCAGAAAGCGGTTCTGCTGGTGCTCAGCCAGCAGAGGCCACAGGAAGGGCGCGCACACTGCGATGGCGGAGATGGTGGCGATGAACCAGCCCTTGCCCACGCCGCCGGCAAAGGTCATGCCGATGAAAATGAACACGAAAATCAGGGAAACGCCCAAATCCTTGCTGAGCACCATGTTCAGACCGATCAGCAGGCCCAGATGGAAGACCATGTGCATGACGGATTTCCAATTGCTCAGTCGATTCTGGTGGGATGCCATGACCGAGGCCATGATGAGGATATAGGTGGTCTTCAGAATTTCTGCGACCTGAATTTCAAAAGGCAGACCGGGGATGTCCAGCCAGCTTTTGTTGCCGGTGCCGTGGTCGACGCCGAAGGGGACCAGCATCATCAGGAACAGACAGTTGAAGATCACCAGAAACAGCCGATACTCCATGATGGCATCGAGATCGATGGAGGAGATGACGGCGTACAGGAAAATGCCAATCAGCGCAGCGACGAGCTGGATGATGACAAAGCGGGTGGCACCGATGTGGTTGGTGACGCTGGAAATGATGACCAGACCGAACACGGTGGTCAGGATGCAAAGGGCCAGCAGGATCATATCGCCCTTTCGGAAGAAGTCAAAGAACTCCTGTAAAAATTTACGCATGGGGAGGCCTCCTGGGAAAAGCGGGGATGGAAACGTACATTATAGATAATGATAGCATTTTTTCCCGAAAAAGGCAATACACATTCTGTGAAGAATGGGCTGTCAAGACTTGTGTTTTCGCTTTTTACCATTTATAATGGTAGCCAGTTTGAATTTGGGAGGTGCAGCCATGGAACGTCGGCTGTCGGCATATACGGGCTGCCTGCTGGGATTGGCAGCGGGTGACGGTCTGGGCCATGGGCCCGGGCGGCTCAACGGCTTTCTGCCCGCTTCCGGCTATACCCAGATGGCGGCCTACGGCTGCAACGGTCTGCTGCTGGGTCTGACCTGGGGGCAGATGACCGGCGCCATGGCGCCGCCGGTGGGCTACATCGCCATGGCGCTGCAGGAATGGGCGGACCGGCAGACGGTCAGAAGCGCCCCCATCCGCTGCTGGATCAGCCGCTCCGACCGGATGGACTACCGGCGCTGCCCGGAGCCGGAGGTGCTGGATGTGCTGCTGGGCAGAGCCTTGGGCACCATGGAGGATCATGCCAGCGCCCTGACCGGCCCGGGAGCTTTGATGGCTGCTGCATCTGTGGGACTGTTTTTTGATCCGGAGCGGCTGCCCCGAAAGGAGATCCAGCGGCTGGGCGCCGAGGCGGCGGCTCTGACCCACGGCGACCCGGGGGCGTTCCTGAGCGGCGCGGCCATGGCCCACATCGTCAGCCGCATCGTCTGGGACGGAGAATCGGATTTTGCAAAGCTCTCCGGCGAGGCGGGAGCCATGCTCCGGCGGCGCTTCGGGCGGGAGTACCATCAGGTTCAGGAAATTTGTACGCAGCTGAAGAAAATGCGCACCCTCGCCCGCTGGCGCAAGCCGGGCCGGGAGGAGGCCCTGAGGCAGATCGGCGGCGGGACGGCGGCGCAGGTGCTCTGCGGCGCCCTGTACTGCTGCATCACGGCGCCGAAGAACGTCGAAGCGGCGATTGCGCAGGCGGCAGGCTGGTCGCCGGCGGGCGCGGCTGTGACCGGTGCGCTTCTGGGCGCTGCCCGAGGGGAGGAGGCCCTCCCGGAAACGTGGAGGGAGGAGCTGGAGTGCGAAGCCGTTCTGCGGGAGCTGGCGGAGGATTTGTTCCGGGGCTGTCCCATGATGAAAGGAAGCAAGGTCTTCGACATCGAGTGGGACGCCAAGTACGACTCGGCGGATTTGTAAAGAATGACGGGGAAATGTATAAAAAAAGATGGGATTTTTCCTGAAATTCCACTTGCAAAACCAAAACAGGGATGCTATAATACAGGTAATCTAGCGTATACTTTACGAAAGAGAGGGGCGGACAGCTCCTCTCTTTCTGCATGAGAAAGGACATTTTATGAAGATCACCGAAATCGTCGCCGGGTTTGCCCGGCCCGTGGTGGAGGAGAAGGGCTGCACCCTTTGGGACGTGGAGTACGTCCGGGAGGGCAGCGACTATTTTCTGCGCCTGTACATCGACAAGGACGGCGGTGTGGACATCTCCGACTGCGAGGCCATCTCCCGTGCCGTCGACCCCATTCTGGATGAAAAAGATCCCATCCCCGAGAGCTACCATTTCGAGGTCTGCTCCGCCGGTCTGGAGCGGAGCCTGAAGCGCCCCTCCGATTTCGAGCGCTTCATGGGCAGCCCCATCATGGTCAAGCTCTACCGTCCCCGCAACGGTCTGAAGGAGATCCCCGGCATTCTGCGGGGCTACGAAGAGGGCCGCGTCACCGCCGAGTGCGGCAAGGAAACCATCACATTTGAAAAATCCGAGGTCGCGCTGGTGCGGCTTCGCGTGGAATTCTAATACAGGAGGAACCAAAAATGGCTAAGACTACCAGAGCCAAGAAGACCAAGGCTGTCCCCGAGATCAACGTGGGCAAGGAGGTTTTTGAGAGCTTCCGGGAGCTGGAAAAGCTCAAGGGCATCCCCGTGGAATACATGGTCGACCGGCTGAAGCAGGCTCTGACCAACGCCTACAAGAAGGACCGTGAGGATCATCGGGATGTTCCCGCTGAGAACGTGGTCGTGGGCGTCACCGAAGAAGGTCTGACCATGCATCAGATCAAGACCGTCGTGGAGGAGCTGGAGGACATCGCCCTCGAGATCCACATTGACACCGCACGCAACTACAATCCCAATGTTCAGGTGGGCGACACCGTTGCCATCCCTGTTGATATTGCCAAGTTCGGCCGCATCGCTGCCCAGACCGCCAAGCAGGTCATCATTCAGGGCATCCGCGAGGCAGAGCGCGGCGCCATGTACGAGAGCTACTCCTCCAAGGCACAGGAGCTGCTGACCGGCACCATCCTGCGTCTGGATCCCTCCGGCGACTACTTTGTCCGCATCGGTCAGGGCAATGAGCAGCACGACGCCGTGCTCCGGGTTTCCGAGCAGATCCCCGGCGAGAAGTACGAGCCCGGTGATCTCGTCCGCGTCTACGTGCTGGAGGTTCGCAATGCCCAGCGCGGCCCCATGGTGCAGGTCTCCCGCACCCATCCCAATCTGGTCCGCCGTCTGTTCGAGCTGGAGACTCCCGAAATCGCCTCCGGCGAGGTGGAGGTCCGCAACATCGCCCGTGAGGCCGGCTCCCGCTCCAAGATGGCCGTCCGTGCCACCGCTGAGGGCGTCGATCCCGTGGGCGCCTGTGTCGGCCCCCGGGGCGGCCGTGTGGGTGCAGTCGTGGAGGAGCTCCACGGCGAGAAGATCGACATCGTGGTCTGGAGCGAGGATCCCTGCGAGTACGTCAAGGCAGCTCTGAGCCCCGCCGACGTCATCTCCGTCACGCTGGTGCCCGGTCAGAAGGCCTGCCGCGTCATCGTTCCCGATGACCAGCTGTCTCTCGCCATCGGCAAGGAGGGCCAGAACGCCCGTCTGGCCGCCCGCCTGACCAGCTACAAGATCGACATCAAGCCCGCTTCTCAGGCGGAGCCTGAGAAGATTGAAGATTGAAGAGTGAAGAGTGAAGATGGGAAATGATCTCCACTCTCCACTCTCAAATCTCCAATCTATAACAAGGAGGTAGTCCGAAAATGCAGCAAAAGAAAATTCCCCAGCGGCAGTGTATGGGCTGCCGGGAACGAAAAGAAAAACGGGAGCTGATCCGGGTGGTCCGCAGCCCTGAGGGTGCGGTCAGTCTGGATTTCCGGGGCAAGGCCCCCGGACGGGGCGCATACATCTGCCCCGAGATGGCATGCCTGAAAAAGGCCATCCGTTCCAAGGCATTGGAGCGGAGTCTGGAGGTTGCCATTCCCGAGGAAATTTATGCTCGGCTGGAGCAGGAAATGGAGGAAGGTAAGGATGCATAAGGCACTCAATTACATGGGCCTTGCCCGCAGAGGCGGGCGCATCGAGCTGGGCGAGGAGCCCTGCGGTGCAGCGGCGCGTGCTGGTCACGCAAGACTGATCGTGGTTGCAGCCGACGCCTCTCCCCACACCTGGCGCCGGGCCAAGAGCTACGCTGCCGGTACCGACCAGCAGTGCGTCCGGGTGCCGTTCAGCAAGGATGAGCTGGGCGAGGCCATCGGCCGCTCCAGCCTTGCCATGGCGGCGTTCACCGATCCTGCGCTGGCCCTTGCTTTTGTCAAGGCGCTGGACGGGCAGGAGCAATACCGGGAGGTGCTGGAAAATCTCGACGCAAAGGCCAAGAAGGTCAAGCAGCGTCAGGATGAGGCCAAGGCCCACCAGCGCAACGTCCGCATGGGCAAGACCCGCAGGGCTCCCGGAACCAAAAAGGATTGATTTATGGAGGTGCGTATATGAGTTTTCAGAAGTATCGTCTGCGCGAGGTGGCTTCCGATTTCGGAACCAATGCCAAGGAGATCTCCGAGATCGTAGGCAAGTATTTTGAAAAGCCCAAGAACAACACCCAGGTGCTGACCGACGATGAGCTGAATGTGGTCTTCGACCGCATGACCCATGCCCATCAGATCGACTCTCTGGAGCAGGTGTTCGCGGTAAAGCCCAAGGAGCAGCCCAAGGAACAGCCCAAGGCCGCGGCTCCCCAGAACCAGAACCGTCAGGGCGACAGACCCGCCCACAACAATAATAATAACAACCGCAATGACCGCCCCGGCCAGAACCGTCCCGGTTCCGCGCCCGCCGGTCAGAACCGGAACAACAACCAGAATAAGCCCGCCCAGCAGAGCACCGCTCCTGCCAAGCAGCCCGAGCCCGAGCGCAAGCGCGAGCGCCGCGTGGTGGACACCTCTGCCGTTCAGGTCAACTCCGGCCGTTTTGCCGACGTGGACAACCTGATCTCCGAGCGTGCCCAGAACTTCCAGGGCGGCAAGCAGCGCATCGGCGGCGGCAAGGGTGCCAAGCAGCAGAAGCAGCAGAACAATCGCAAGGGCAATAAGTCCCGCAACGAGCAGGAGGAGAAGATGCGCCGCCTGCAGATGGAGGTGGCCCGCAAGGCTCCCGTCACCGTTAAGATCCCCGACGAGATCACCGTCGGCGAGCTGGCCTCCCGCATGAAGAAGACCGCTGCCGAGGTCATCAAGACCCTGATGCGCAACGGCGTCATGGCCGGTATCAATCAGGTCATCGATTTTGACACCGCCGAGTTTGTGGCCACCGAGCTGGGCTGCAAGGTGGAGAAGGAGATCACCATCACCATCGAGGAGCGGATCATCGACGACCATGTGGATACCGCCGAGGAACTGGAGACCCGCGCTCCCGTCGTCGTGGTCATGGGCCACGTCGACCACGGCAAGACCTCCACGCTGGACGCCATCCGCAAGACCTCCGTTACCGCCGGTGAGGCCGGTGGCATCACCCAGCACATCGGCGCCTACACCGTGGATGTGGACGGTCAGATGATCACCTTCCTCGATACCCCCGGCCACGCTGCCTTTACTTCCATGCGTGCCCGCGGCGCCAAGTCCACCGATATCGCCATTCTGGTCGTCGCCGCTGACGACGGCATCATGCCCCAGACCATCGAGTCCATCAACCACGCCAAGGCTGCCGAGGTGCCCCTGATCGTGGCCATCA
>JAFWAZ010000034.1 GCA_017507425.1 Oscillospiraceae bacterium
GAAGCGGCAGAAAGCGGAGAAATTAAAATCCTGGATCTGCCTGAGCAGCCGCCGGAGCGCATCATCTGCCTTGTGAAACGAAAAGACGCCCCGCTCAGCATTGCAGCCGAAAAACTGGAGCAGATGCTGCTGATCGATTCAAAACGTTAGGAGAGTCCCGAATGAATGATAAAAAGAAACGATATCTCGATCTAATTGAGCGTGTCAAAGAAAGCTATCCGCCCTATGATCCGGCTGATGACGGGCAGAAACTGCGCCTGTACTGGTGCGATGAATGCGAGGAAATCAATCTATGGACCTACTGGCAGGGGCGGGGAAATCTGGACGCGAAGATCATGCTGGTCGGTCAGGATTGGGGCAGCCCGTGGGATGAAAGCTCACTGAATGTCATGGAGAAAATCACACTTGCAAACAACCATAAGCCATTCGATTATCTCAAAGACAATTCCAGCCTAACAGACAATCGTCTGGTCCAGCTGTTTCAGGAGATCGGTTATGACTTGAATCTACCTAACCCGGATCTATTCTTCACTAATTTTATTCTTGGTTATCGCAACAAAGGACTTAGTGGCAAATATCAAAGCAGTTGGGCAGATCATGACAAAGGTTACTTCCATGAGCTTGCGAACATCATCGAGTCTAAGGTGATTCTTTGCCTCGGTCGTTCCACCTTTGAGGGAGTCCTCTCCGCGTTTGATGCGAAGCTCCCTGCTCCCATCAAGGATTACAACGACTTCATTGAAAGCGAGCATAATCCCGTCCCTGTCACCCTGGCAAATGGTGACACCGCTCATGTCTTTGCCCTCGCCCACTGCGGTGCTATGGGAACTCTGAACCGAAACCGCAAGAAGAGCACGGACCTGTCCAATCAGATCGAGGATTGGAGAAAAATCATCCCCTACATCCGAAAGGAAAATGTCGGTATGTTCCAAAATAAAGTAATCGTCATCACCGGCGGTGCGGGCGGTATCGGCAAGTGCATCGCCGAGGAATTTGAGAAGAACGGTGCCCATGTGTGCGTGATCGATACCGCACCGGGCGGGCATTATGTGGGCGACATCGCCGACAAGGCCGTGTTGGAGGATTTTGCACAGACAGTCATCGAGAAGCATGGCCGGGTGGATGTGCTGGTGAACAACGCGCCGCCGATGATGCACGGCATCGACAACTGCACCTACGAGCAGTTCCAGAACGCGCTGGCGGTGGGCGTCACAGCGCCCTTTTACCTGAGCAAGCTGTTCGCCCCCTACTTCGCCCCCGGAGCCAGCATCATCAACATCTCCTCCTCCCGGGACCGCATGAGCCAGCCCCAGACCGAGAGCTACACCGCCGCCAAGGGCGGCATCACCGCCCTGACCCACGCCCTGGCGGTGAGCTTTGCCGGACGTGTCCGTGTCAACTCCATCTCCCCCGGCTGGATCGACACCGCCTATACCGTCTACACCGGCCCCGACGCCGCCCAGCAGCCCGCAGGCCGGGTCGGCAATCCTCTGGACATCGCCAATATGGTTCTGTTCCTGGCCTCCGACAAGGCCGGCTTCATCACCGGCGAAAATATCTGCATCGACGGCGGGCAGACAAGGCTCATGATCTACCACGGGGATCACGGGTGGAGTCTGGATGCCTGACAGATGTAGTGATCTTCTTTGTTTATAGCGGTGCATTTTTTGAAAAGAAAGAACTTGCTGTTGCGCGCACTCTAAGCTGCAATCACACAGACAAAACCGCTTCCCGTTATTTGGGAAGCGGTTTTGATCACATATTGACCACAACCAGCTCCGGAATACCCGGAAACAGTGGAATCAAGGATTGTATTTTTTCCATCCATAAAGCCGCATAATCTCCCCACACCGGCAAAAGCTACGCCAAAGGAGTGATGCACATGGACGGACAAAATCTCGCAAAGCAGACCCTCGATCAGATCCCCCAGGCAAAGGCCGACGCAAAGCGCATCGTCGGTCTGGTCAAGGAGGGCGGCAGGATCACCGGCTATCAACTTTCCGACAATTCCATCGTGGAAAAGCAGCAGGCTGTGGTCATGGCAAAGCAAGGCCAAATCGCAGGCGTCGGCATCGCCCACCGGGGCGAAACGGAATACCTCAAATCCATCCCCGACGGCAGCGAAAACAATAATCTGGGCAGTTTGCCCTCGGTTTCGCCGTAGGCATGCGCGAAGCCCGCCGGGATTCCGGC
>JAFWAZ010000035.1 GCA_017507425.1 Oscillospiraceae bacterium
CAAGATCGACGACGGCCGGGGCTTCAAGGACACGGTCATGTCCATCGTGGAGAACTACCCCCCGCAGGTCATGGCCTGCACCATGAATCTGCTGGGCACCCACGACACCAGCCGCATCCTCACCGCCATGATCGACGATTTTCAGGGCGACCGCTACGCCAAGGCGGGCCGCCGCCTGACCCGCAGCCAGTGGGTCACAGCGCTGGACCGGCTCCACGCCGCCACGGTGCTCCAGTTCACCCTCCCCGGCGCCCCCTCCATCTATTACGGCGATGAGGCGGGCATGGAGGGCTACGGCGATCCCTTCTGCCGCCGTCCCTTCCCATGGGGCCGGGAGGAGCGGGAGCTGCAGATCCACTACCACCGTCTGGGCCAGCTGAGAAAGAAGTACAAGGCCCTGCGTCTGGGCGACATCCGGTTCCAATACGCCCTGAACAACCAGATCTGCTATACCCGCACCTACAAGGGCCAGACCGTTCGGGTTTATGTCAACCGCGGCTCCGACGACTGGGCCATCCCCGTGGGCCGGATCCTGCTGGCGAGAAACATGCTGACCGTGGCAGACGACAGCCTGTGCCTCGGTCACAACGGCTACTGCATTCTGGTGGACGAATGATGGCAGAACATTACCTGACCGGCTACTGCCGCGTCCTCGACTCCGCCCGGGTGGTGGAGGTCATCACGGAGGACGGAACGCTCGACGAATGCGACTGCTGCTACGGCAACTGCAAATTCCAGTGCCAGTGCACCATCGCACAAAATATCGAGGAATTGATCTCTGATTGATCCCCGTAGGGCGCGCATTTCATGCGTGCCCCACGCTACTTCTGTTTAGGAGTGCATAATCACCATGAAAACGAACAAACTATTCTACGCCGACACCCATCTGGCAGAATTCTCCGCCCTTGTCGTCGACTGCTTCGAGGGTAAACAGGGCTTCGAGATCGAGCTGGATCGGACGGCCTTCTATCCCGAGGGCGGCGGACAGGCCGCCGACAAGGGCACCATCAATGGCATCGAGGTGCTTCACGTCCACGAGGATGGGGAGCGGGTGCTCCACCGGATGCCCCAGCCCCTGCCCATCGGCGAAACCGTCGAGGGCACCGTGGATTACGCCCACCGCTTTGACCTGATGCAGCAGCACACCGGCGAGCACATCGTCTCCGGCATCATCAACGCCAGATACGGCTACCACAATGTGGGCTTCCACATGGGCTGGGAATCCATCACCATCGATTTCGACGGCATCATCCCCCCGGAGGAGCTGCCGGAGCTGGAACGGCTGGCCAACGGGGCCATCTACCAAAACATCCCTCTGAAGATCTGGACACCCTCTCCCGAGGAGCTGCCCGGCGTCTTCTACCGCACCAAGCGGGAGCTCCCTTGGCCCGTGCGGATCGTCAACGTTCCCGGCTACGACTCCTGTGCCTGCTGCGGCCTGCATGTGGAGCGCACCGGCGAGATCGGGCTCATCAAGCTCTTCTCCTGCGTCCGCTTCCGCAGCGGCAGCCGGATCGAAATGCTCTGCGGACAGCGAGCCTTCGACTTCCTGAGCCGCAATTACGAGCAAAATAAGCAGGTCAGCGCCGCCTTCTCCGCAAAGCTGCTGGAAACTGGCGACGCCGCCCGGAAGATGAACGGGCTGCTGGAAGAGCAGAAGCGCCGCATCGGCGAGCTGGAAACCGAGGGCTTCCGCGCCGCCGCCGCCCGCTGCTCCGGGCTGGGCGACGTGCTCCTGCTCCGGGAGGGTCTGGACTCCGTGGGCGTCCGGAAGCTGGCCGACCTGACCGCCGAGGTCTGCGGCGGCACTGCGGCGGTATTCTCCGAAAATCCGGGCGGCAGCTTCGCCTACTGCCTGCTCCGGAAGGGCGGCGATCTGCGAAGCTTCAACAAGGCCATGACCGCAGCCCTGAACGGCCGGGGCGGCGGAAAGCCCGAGTGCCAGATGGGCAGCGTCCGCTGCGGCCGGGAAGCGGTTTTGAAACACTTTGTATCCTTTTCCCGCCCGGAATAATTGGACACAGCAACTGCGCAAGCGTTTGCGCTCGCAGTTTTGAAATGTTGTACCAGAAAAAATATGGAAATTTTGCAACTTGCTACTTTACATCCGGGAAAAGATAGGATATAATGGAATCGTTCGGGAAATATCGATTTCTACGGACGCACCAAATACAATACGCTGCAAAAAGCAGCGATAAAATGGAGGTAATTCCCATGTCTGTTAAGGTTGCTATTAACGGTTTCGGTCGTATCGGCCGTCTGGCTTTCCGCCAGATGTTCGGCGCTGAGGGCTTCGAGGTTGTCGCTATCAACGACCTGACCTCCCCCA
>JAFWAZ010000036.1 GCA_017507425.1 Oscillospiraceae bacterium
AGGAGAATCCCTTCACCGACGTGAAGGAGGGCGACTTCTTCTACAAGGCCGTTCTGTGGGCCGTGGAGAATGAGATCACCAACGGCCTGACCAAGACCACCTTCGGTCCCATGGTCGAGTGCAACCGCGCTCAGGTCGTCACGTTCCTGTGGCGCGCCATGGGCAGCCCCAACTCCGAGGCTGAGGTTTCCTTCGCCGACGTGAAGGCAGGCCAGTTCTACACCACCGCCGTGGCATGGGCTGTTGAGAACGACATCACCAACGGCATCTCCACCACCGCCTTCGGTGTGGACAACATCTGCAACCGCGCACAGGTCGTCACCTTCCTGTACCGCACTTATAACAAGTAATTTCCCAAATCCCATAACAAAGCCCCAGCTCTTTCGAGCTGGGGCTATTTTTCGAATCATGACTGCGGACAATGAATTTCCGCCGGGCGCTGTCCGGTCAGAATTTGCCGCCGCCCACGTTGCGTCCGCCGCCACCGCCGCTGCGGGAGCCGGAGGACTGCTGGGGCCTGTGTCTGCGGCTGACAGTGCGGTAGAGGAACAGGTCGCTGGAATGGGTCACATTCATGCTGCCGGGGGCCGTATACTCCCCCGCCTCCGTCCGGCGTTTTACGGATCGGAGCTGGGCCGCCATAATACCTGTGACGATCAGCGCAGCCGCAAGTCCGATGATGACGGACACCAGCAGGCTCGTGCCGGCATCAAAGGGAAAACCGTTGATCTCACCGTTGACCTCATACTCGCAGAGCTCGATGAACTCCTCAAAGGCATCTGCGTAGTTTCCGTCACTGAGCTCCTCTACGATTTTGGCGCTGATTCTGTCGATATCGTCCATGGTGATGGCATCTGCCGCAAAACCGTTGGAGAGAATGCGGTAGTCCCGCTCCTCCATGGAGATCAGCAGCAGGACACCGTCCCGATTGGGTCCGATGCCAAAGCCGTACTCGTCATAGTACAGCTCCACAAACCGGTCGACAACGTAGCCCTCGGTGGAGTTCACCGTGGCAATGGCGATCTCGACCTGATATTTTTCCGTGAAATCCTCCAGACTTCTGAGAATTTCCTGCTCCTCCCCGTAAGACAGCAGATCGGCTCCGTCGTAGAGAAGGGGCGCTTCCGCGGCGAATGCGGGAACCGCCATCACCAGACACAGGATCAACGCAAACAGGATCGAACAAACTTTTTTCATCGCGCACCTCCTCACAGCAGCCACAGCAGATAGCTGATGGCAAAGCACGCCGCGCTGACAGCGCCTGCGATGCCGAGGAGCCACCTGACGAAGGCTCCCTTGTCCATGGGCAGATCACCCACGAATTTGCCCGTCTGCCCGTTCATGGCGAAGTGGTACTGCTTGCCGTTCCATGAGGTGGTCAGCAGCCACACAGGATAAAGCGCATATTTCGCCACGCCGTTCTGAAGCTGGATGTGATTGGACACAGGGATCAAGCTCGTGTAGCCCATGACTGTGGAGGTGAAAGCCTGCTCCGTACTGCGTCGGATGCGGTCGTTGGCCCGATCCACACTCTGCTCGGAGCTGACATCGTACTTATCCGCCAGATAGCCAGACAGATAGGCCGTCTGGAAATCCACCGCCTCGGAAAAATCGAAAGGCTCAATGGACTCCATCAATGCGTCGTCCATCTTGGTGGATCCGTCCACCGGTACCTGCCGGAAGCCGATGGTGCCGCCCCGGCTGACGGAATAATGCTGCGTCTCCGTATAGATGTATTCGCTGCTGCTCCAGCTGCGGACTCGGGTGGCCTTCCAGCGCAGGCTGGCGTTGGCATCCGCGTCAAAGAGCCATACAGGCACATAGACGCCCTTAACCTCCTCGATGTGGCTCTGCTCGGAGAAGACCTTGGGCAGCAGGGGCTTGCCGCTGAAATGACGCTTCATAGCCTCCATGGCTGCTTTCTTGTCCAGCTTGAACGGGATTACGCAGTCAGGCCGCAGATAACCGGAGAGCTGCTCCTGCATCACCACGGGGTTGCCGCAGTAGGGGCAGCTGGCCGCAGCGGTGGTCTCGTCGGTAACGATCTCACCGGCGCAGTTCTGGCACACATAGACCCGCAGGCCGCTCTGCTCCTCCTCACTCCACTCGGAGCCGGCAGCGGTATCCCATGTCATATCATCGCCCTGCTCCTGACTGAGCTCCTGTTCATAGGCTTGGAGCGTCTCCATTTCAAACTCCGTGCCGCAGTAGGGGCACTTCATTTTCTGCAGCGTACTGTCGAATTCAATGGCGCCGTCGCAGCAGGGACATTTGTATTGCTGAAGGACAGGCATATTTGTCCCTCCCTTCCGTCAGCGGATATCGCCCTCGTCGAAGCGATCGCCGCACTCGGGGCAGAATTTTGGGGGATTCTTGGGATCTTCGGGCTCCCAGCCGCACTTGTCACAGCGGTACAGAGGTGCAGCGCTGGGCTTCTTCGCGCCGCACTCGGAGCAGAACTTGCCCTTGTTCACGGCGCCGCAGGCGCAGGTCCAGCCCGCAGCGGGCTTGGCCGCACCGCACTCGGCGCAGAATTTGCCGGTATTCTCGGCGCCGCAGGCGCACTTCCAGCCGCCCGCAGCGGGAGCCGCAGGTGCCTGCTGAGCCTGCTGGGCCTGCTGCTGCATGCCCATCTGGTAGAACTGCTGGGCCTGATTGAAGCCGCCGCCCATGGCGCCGCCCGCCATATTCATACCCATGAAGCCGGTCATGGCACCGGCGGAGTTGGAGGCCGCAGCCTCCATGGCGTTGGCGGTGGCAGTTGCCATCCGTCCTCCCATCATGAATGCGTTGGAGCCGTAAGTGGCAGCATCCTCCATATCGGTGATCTTCTTCATATCCTCGTCGCTGAGGCGGATGGGATTCAGGGCGATGGACTCCACCCGGATGCCGCGGTTCTGGTTCCAGTCATAGGCCAGAGCGTCGTTCATGGCCTTCTTCAGCTCATTTGCCTTGGCAGGGAGCTGAGCGGGGCGCAGCTCCTGCTCCGCCAGAGCACCGAAGGCGGGCTGCAGAGCGGAGATAAACTCGGCTCTGAGCTGCTCATCCAGCTGATCCCGGGTATATTCATAGGACACGTTGCCGCAGACCTTGGTGTAGAACAGCAGCGGGTCGCAGATGGTGTAGGAGTAGACACCGTTGCAGCGGACATTGACCGTACGGCTCATACCAATGCGCTTGTTGACCACCTCGAAGATGATCGGGCTGGGCGTGCCGAACTTGTTGCCCATGATCTCCTTGGTGTTGACGTAGTAGACCCGCTGATCCTTGCCGGTGTCGCCGCCATAGGTGAAGCGGCGGGCAATGGACTCGAAGGTGGCCATGATCCCCTCACCCAGATCGCCGGCGAAAATGGAGGGCTCAGAGGAGGTGTCGAAGGTATACTCGCCGGGTTCGGCGCAGACCTCCACGATCCTTCCCTGCTCCACGATCAGCATGCACTGGCCGTCGGCCACGGCGATGCCGGAGCCGTTGGAGATGATGTTGTCGCTGCCCTTGGTGTTGGAGCTGCGCTTGCCGACCCGCTTGCTGCCCTTGCGGACGAGCACGTCTGCCGGAAGTGCGTCACAGTAGAAGAATTCCTTCCACTGATCCGCCAAAACGCCGCCGAGGGCGCCGATGCCTGCTTTGATAAGTCCCATAGTATTTCTCCTTTCGGTTGAATGCAACCATTATAGCATAGATGCGTGCTTTTTCCAATCTTTTTCTCAGTTGTTCCGGCTGGACTCTGCCACGCAGTCGATGGTCAGTACCACCGCCAGCGCAATGATCTCATCGGCCGGGTCGGCGATGTCCAGCACGTAGCTGTCTCCCCATGTGAACCACTCCTTGAAAATACGGACGATCTCACGTCCGTTTTTCCGGATGACGTAGTCGTGATCCCAGACGCTGCCCTCGACCTCCCAGCCAAGGCCGTCGATGACGTAGCGTTCGAAAAAGAACGTGAACTCCTTCCGGATCTCGGCGATCTCCCGGCCCCCAACGGATACGCTATAGCGGGGCATCCATGTGAAAAGCTTCTGCTGGATGAAGGCCAGCTCCTCATTGTGGATGTTCAGCAGATGAAGCTTCTTGCCCCATGAGAAGAATTCTCCCTCGACAAAAAACTTGTCCCAGCCGTTTTCATCCTTCACCGTGAACTGTTCGTTCCACGAGAAAACCTTTTCTTTCATATATAGCCGCATGATCATACCTCCTTTTTTCCTATTGTACAGCCCCGGATCACCCACCGCAATGCCCGCGGCGAAAATTTAAGAAAAATTCAGAAAAGCGCGTCTTTTCTCCTCCCCTTTCGTTTTTCGGCAAACAATGCCGCAGGTCATCGATTATACTGCAAATAGCGAAAACCCGGCTGCATTCGCAGCCGGGCAGAATTCAGGACGGAAAAATATTGGTGATCAGGATCAGAAGCGGCAGCAGCATGGAGAACATACAGATCATCCACGGATACACCGTCTTTCTCGACAGGAACATCATGGTCAGGCATCCGCCGGTGACGCCGAGGGGGCCGTATACCGCCAGTTCCTTGCTGATGTACCGGGCATAATCGCCGGTGGTCTGCAAGTTCAGACCCACCTGATCCGGCAGCACGTTCCAGTTCAGTCGGGCAAAGTAAAATGCCAGATACACCACGGGAATGGCGAAAAGCACCTTCCGGAAGCGCCAGACCCAAGGCTTCGCCACAGTCCAGATCTCCTTGCCCTTACGGTATA
The DNA here is from genome assembly GCA_017507425.1 of Oscillospiraceae bacterium. GTDB lineage: Bacteria > Bacillota > Clostridia > Oscillospirales > Oscillospiraceae > Faecousia. The sequence goes on from JAFWAZ010000036.1 coordinate 4,713, forward strand.
CCTGATCGGCCTTCTCGATTGCAGGCCGGGCCTTGACCTGAAGCTCCTGTAACTTGGCCGTAAGCTGTTCGAAATATTTCATAAGCCACCTCCGGCTGTCATAATCTTGGATTATCATATCACAAAAACCCTTGCGTTGCAAGAGGGAGTTCTTTCCGCCAAAAGTCCGCTTTGTTGGACTTCTTTCGTGTTAAGATATGGTCACAAAACACAAGGAGGTACGACCCATGAATATGACCTATACCGACAACTACTGCATCCCCCGCTACACCGGCTCCAACCGCCGCTGGCTGTTCTGGAACAAGGTGGCAGACGGCCTGATCTGCTTCGCCTGCACGGTGGGCGTCGTGACGGCCATGTTCTTCCTGCTGACCCTTTAATCCTGATTGCTCCGGTACAGGGCCGCAAGGCCCTTGCAGAGCAGATATTGGTCATAAATGATCTCGTGGCGGCACAGGGGCACGATGCGCTTGGCATGGCCGCCGGTTGCCACGATGGTGAAGTCCCAGCCCGTCTCCTCGGAGAAACGGTCGATCATGCCGTCGAGCATGGCGGCGGTGCCGTACATGATGCCGCTGCGCATGGCGTCGGCGGTGTTGCGGCCCACAGCCTGTCTGGGGCTGTCGAGCTGGATGCCGGGCAGCAGAGAGGTCTTGGCCGTCAGGGCATCGAGGCCGATTTTCACGCCGGGGCAGACGCAGCCGCCCAGATGGGCTCCGTCGGGATCGAGGACGGACATGGCCGTGGCAGTGCCCATGTCGATGATGATGAGCGGAGGCTTGTGCTCCCGCAGGGCAGCCACGTCGGCTGCCACCAGATCCGCGCCCATCTGACCGGGATTCTCCAGTCGGATGTTCAGTCCCGTCTTCAGCCCCGGGCCCACCACCAGCGGCTCCAGATTCAGAAGCTTGCGGATGGCAGTGCGGACGGAATTCAGAACCTGCGGCACCACGGAGGCGATGATGACGCCCTCGATGGTGTCCAGCGCGACACCGTAGATCTCGAAGAGGGTCTTCAGATCAATGGCGTAGGTGTCCGAGGTCTTCACCCGGTCGGTGTTGATGCGGCACTCAAAACAGACGTCCTCCCCCTCCACGCCGCCGAGGGTGATGGTGGAGTTACCGATCTCGACAGTCAGGATCATACCGTCTCCTCCTCATCGCCGTAGCGGAGGATCCGGCAGTTCCGGATCTTGCCGTCGTCCACCTCGATGATGCCCGCGCTGCCGCCCCATGATCCCGCAGCGCCGGGATTCAGCACCCACAGCGCTCCGTCCTTACGGCAGTCGGCGATATGGGTGTGGCCGTAGAGGGCGGCCTGAACGCCCGCCTCCAGCGCATCGCGAACCAGCATATCCGTGCCGCTCTTCACCCACTGGCGGTGACCGTGGGTCATGAAGAGCTGAACGCCGCAGACCTGACAGATCAGCAGCTCCCGGGCCGCCGGGGAGGCATAATACCGGTCACAGTTACCGGCAACCTGATAGATGGGAATGTGGCGGAATTCCTCGTGCAGCTCGTCGCCGTCGTCATAGAAATCTCCCAGATGGACAATGGCGTCGGGCTTCACCGTATTGACGCACCAGCGCATGAAGGACATTCCCCGGTGGGAATCGGACAGAACCAGAATTCGCTTCATAATCATGCTCCTCATTTCATATAGTATGATGCTATTATATCAGCCCGACGAACAGGAGGCAATCGAATGTTTCAAAAAAACGGTGATTTTTCTGCATCTGATCTGGAGCGGATGCTCCGTCAGCCCGAGGCTCAGGCTTTGCTGGCCCGATTGCAGCAGCTGGATCAGGCATCGCTGCAGCGCGCGGTGGACATGGCCTTCCGGGGCGATACCGCCGGCGCCAGAGACGCCCTCTCCCCCCTGCTGCACGACAGCGAGGTGCAGCAGCTCTCTGAACGAATGAGGGGAAACCATGGCGGAATTTGAAGACAAGCTCAATTCCATCCTGTCCAATCCGGAGCTGATGGGACAGATCATGTCCATGGCCGGCTCCATGAGTCAGCCTCCTCCCCCACCAAAACCGAAATCTCAGCCGGGACTTCCGCTCGACCCAAGCGCCATGGCGGGGATGATGCAGATGCTCAAGGCCACCCAGCTCGATCAGAAGCAATGCCAGCTTCTGCAGGCATTGCGGGGCTTTGTGCCGGAGGATCGGCTGGTGCGGCTGGAGAAAGCCATGCAGGCCAGCCTCATCGCGAAATTCGCGTCACAGGCCATGAGCAAGGGAGGCAGCCATGTATAACCACTACATCCCCCAGTCCGACGGCTCCTACCGCCGCAATTCTCACCCGGAGCAGCGCCGTCCCAAGCCGAAGCCGGAGCCGCCCAAGGAATGTCCTCCGGAGCCAAAGCCGCTCCCGAAACCCGAATGCAAACCGGAGCCGCCACAGACCGGCATCCTCGATTTTCTCCGGGGGCTCCTCCCCCGCCAGATCGACACCGCCGACCTGCTGATCATCTGCCTGCTCCTGCTGATGAATCAGGACGACGAGGGCGGGCTGAGCCCGGTGCTGACACTGGCGCTGTACTTCCTTCTATAGCATTGAAACCCCTGCCAAGCGGCAGGGGTTTCGTCATTCGTCTTCATAATAATCCACATCGTCTCCAATGCGGTATGTTTTATTGACATCCTTGCCCCAGATGCCAAGTTTTCCGGAATCGGGGTAAACCGCCACATCCAAATCGTGCACCACATCAAAATCCAGATATACCAGCATTTCCGTTTCGGAGGTATTGGTCAGCTTGTGGACGCCTTCCTCTCCCGCCGGAAAGAACAGCAGGTCACCAGCCTTTACAGCCCGCGCTCCCTCCGCCGAGCGGAGCAAGCCCTCGCCCTTGAGAATGAAGAATGTCTCCTCATTTTTCAGGTGGTAGTGGTACGGATATGCAGACTTCCCCGGTGGAATCTCATAGACCCGGACAAGGGACTGCGCTTCATGGACGGCGAGAAGATCCCGCCGGTAAAATTCATATCCCTCAGCACCGGATCTGTGCTTCCGGGGCAAGTCGTCTATGTTTCGATGCTTCAAATCCCCAGCTCCTTTATCTTCTCCCGCAGGGTCATCAGGTCATCAAAGGCCTCGGGCCGTTTGGCCACATCCCGCAGCAGGGCGCTGGGATGGTAGGTTGCCATCATCCACACATTTCCCCGCCTGAACCACTGGCCGTGCTGGCGCGTGATTCGGAAGTCCGGGTCGATCAGCTTCTTGGCCGCGATCCGGCCCAAGCAGACGATGATCTTCGGCTTGATCAGTGCCACCTGATTGCGCAGATAGCCGATGCAGGCCTCCTGCTCCGTCTCCAGCGGATCCCGGTTTCTGGGCGGGCGGCACTTGACGATGTTGGCGATGTAGCTGTTGGTGCGGTCAAGGTCGACAATGGACATCATATCGTCCAGCAGCTTGCCGGCGGGGCCAACGAAGGGCTCACCCTGCAGATCCTCCTGCTCACCGGGGCCCTCGCCCACGAACATCACATCCGTGTCCCGCTTTCCAACTCCGAACACCACACTGTGCCGTGTCTCGCACAGGCCGCAGGCGGTGCAGCTGTGGCAGATCTTTTCGAGGTTTTCCCAGTTCTCCATATTAACGCTTCTCCCTGCGGTTCTGAGCGGCCCTTCTGCGTCTTCTGCGGCGGCGGGCAGCAGAAGCCCGGAGGTTCAGCAGCATCACGATCACGAACAGCACCGCCGCTACGATCAGCGCGATCCAGAGAATGCCGTTCCAGTTGGTGGGGGTATCCTCTGTCTGCGTCTGCGGTGCCCGGACAGGCAGCTTTTCCTCTGTCACATCCGTGGCGCTCAGCAGATCCTGCTGAGCAAGGCAGGTATTGCCGTACCAGACCCGAACCACGCCGATGACGTCGCCCTCAGAAACAGGCGCCTGCAGAGGTGCATTCAGCGTATACTCATAGCGGATGGTATTGTAATCGCTGCCCAGCGGCACAGAGGCCGACATGGGCTCGGTAATGGCGCCGAAAGCATTGTGCTCACCGCCGGAGACGGCAAACTGACCGGCAGTCTGGGTGGGGTTCAAGACCTGCATGGTAGTATAGCGCCCGTAGGCGAAATCCAGCAGATCGGCGGTTTCCTCAAAGTTGCCGTAGCGGACGAAGGTGTAGCCGTCGGCCTGATAGACCGCTTTGGTGCCCAGAACCACGCTCAGCAGCCGCATTCCGTCCTTCTCTGACAGCGCCACGAAGCAGCGGCCGGCCTTGTTGGTGTTACCGGTCTTGCCGCCGAGCACCCGGGAATCGGTGACATAGGGATAGCCGTTGCTGCGGATCATATAGTTGGTGGTCTTCAGCTCCCGGGCCTCAGAAAGGTTGGTTGCGGGCACCGTGTATTCCTTGGTACAGAAAATCTCCTCAAATACCGGATACTGCATGGCCTCCCGAAGGATTTTGGCCATATCCCGGGCGGTGGTATAGTGCTCATCGTGGTGCAGGCCGTGGGGATTCATAAAGTGGGTACCGGAGCAGCCCAGCTCGGCAGCCCGCCGGTTCATCACATCCACAAACGCCTCAATGGTGCCGGAATTCTGCACCGCCAGCACGGACGCCGCATCGTTGCCGGACTTGACCATCAGGCAGTACAGCAGATCCCGGACGGTGATCTGCTCGCCCACCTGCAGCGATACGATGGAACCGCCGGGCTCCATACCCTTCAGTCCCTCCTTGGTCACCGTGACCGTCGCGTCCAGATCCGCCTGCATCTCCAGCGTCAGCAGACAGGTCATCACCTTGGTCAGGCTGGCGGGGTAAAGCCGGTCATCGGCATTCTGTGCAAATACCAGCGTGTCGGAGCCGAGATCATACAGCAGCGCCGCCTTGGCGTTGGCGGTGTAGTCGTCGGTGTCGGACAGGGGCTTCTGGGCGTCCAGCGTCCGGGAGCCGTACTCCACGCTGGCGTCGCCGAGGAAGCCGGCAGGCATGGCGGGCTCGGTATTCACCGGCAGCGTCGTCTCCACCGGAGCTGTGGTTTCCGGGGGTGCGGTGGTCTGCTCGGTGGCTGAAACGGCCGCTGCGGCATTCACCGTCAAAATCAGCGCCGCCAAAAGACTCAAAAGTCGAAATTTTTTCATAATCATCACCAATATCCCATTGCCGGACTTGTCCGGCTGTCAAAAATTGTGTATAATGGTCGCAGGCGGCAGAAATAAACGCCTATGACACTTGTGAACCTGTACATTATATCACCGATTGCGCCCCGCGTCAATGAAAGGAGGGGCTGCCATGAAAAATAAGGCCATCGCAGCCCTTGCGGCGCTGGCGCTGCTGTTCTCCGGATTTACGGGCGGCTTCTTTCTGGGCCGCAACACCCGGGTGGGCACCATCCAGACCACAAAGACCGTCTATGAAACCGTCCCCGGAGAAACGGTGGTTGTCCTGCGGGAGGTGCTTGTGACGCTCCCGCCGGAGACAACGGTCCCAAGCCAGTGCACTGAACCTGCACCGCCGCGTTCAGAATCAACCTCATCCACAACCAGAGAGACTGCGCCTAAGGAAACCAAGCCCAAGGAGCCCGCCGTCAGCTTCCCCGTGAACATCAACACCGCATCGCTGAAGGAGCTGGATGCCCTGCCCGGCATCGGTGAGGTTCTGGCCCAGCGGATCATCGACTACCGAAACGCCAACGGTCCCTTTTCCAGCGTGGACGAGCTGGTCAAGGTCAAGGGCATCGGCGACAAAAAGCTGGCAGATTTAAAACCCTACGCCACCGTATAGGAGGAAACGATATGAAAATTCTTGTGGTAGATGACGAGGCCCTGCTGGTCAAGGGCATCCGCTTCAATCTGCAGAACGATGGCTATGAGGTCATCACCGGCTCCGACGGCGTTCAGGCCGTGGAGCTGGCCAGAACCCAGAATCCCGACCTGATCGTGCTGGATGTGATGATGCCCAAGCTGGATGGTCTGGGTGCCTGCTCCAAGATCCGGGAGTTCTCCGATGTTCCCATCATCCTGCTGACCGCCAAGGCCGGGGATATGGACAAGCTTCTGGGCTTCGATCAGGGTGCCGACGACTATCTGACCAAGCCCTTCAACATTCTCGAGCTCAAGGCCCGGATCCGGGCGCTGCTGCGCCGCAGTACCGCGGCGGCGGTGAAGGCCGCCCCCGCCAATGAGCTCTCCGGCGGCGGCATCCGTCTGGATCTGGACGCCCGGAACGCCTACAGGGGCACAGAGGTCGTGGATCTGACGGCCAAGGAATTCGATGTCATTGAGTTTCTCATGCGCAATCCCAATCGGGTCTTCTCCCGGGAAAATCTGCTGGACACCATCTGGGCCTACGAGTACCGCTCGGACATCCGCACCGTGGATGTCCACATCCGCCGTCTGCGGGAGAAGCTGGAGGACAATCCTGCGGAGCCCAAGCACATTCTGACAAAGTGGGGAGTTGGTTACTATTTCAAGAAGTAACGCCGGCGCCCTGCGCTACAAAAGCAGCCAGCTGCGCTATTCGGCGGTGTACATCACCCTGACCTTTCTGGTGCTGCTGTTCCTGAATTTTTACTGCTCCGAGACCAGCCAGCAGCTGTTCTACCGGAGCAAGCACACCGCCATGATGGACAAGGTGCTCCTCGTCTCCTCCGCCCTCGGCGAGCAGGAGGTTCTGAACACCGACACCGCCCGCGCCTCCATCGAACAGCTGGGCAATCTGAAGACCGCACGGCTGGTGGTCACCGATGAAACCGGCCGATGGATCTACGACTCCCTCGCCGAGGAAGCTCAGACCGGATTCTGTCTGTTTCCGGAGGTGGTGCAGGCACTGGAGGGCAATGATGTCATCTCCATCGACTATCATGACGGCGTCATGGTCTCCCGGGCCGCAGCCCCCATTCTCAGCTACAACAGTCTTGCCGGCTGTGCCTACATCCTCGAGTACGACGCCGATCAGGGCCAGCTCATCCGTTCCCTGCAATATAACATCCTGACGGTGTCTCTGGTGCTTTGCTACGTTGTGATCTTCTTTTCCCTCATCTTTGCCCGGACCTTTGCAGGACGTCTGCGGCAGATCATGGAATCCATGCGCATCATCCGCGAGGGCAACTACGATCACAAAGTCTCCCTCAAAGGCCGGGACGAGTTTTCCGTTCTGGGCAGCGAATTCAACGCCCTGACCGCGAAGCTGCGCCAGTCCGAGGCCCTCCAGCGCCAGTTCATCTCCGACGCCTCCCATGAGCTGAAAACGCCCCTCGCTTCCATTAAGCTCCTCTCTGACTCCATCCTGCAGAACGACATGGATGTGGATACCCTGCGGGAGTTCGTCGCCGACATCGGTGACGAGGCCGACCGCCTCACCCGCATGAGTGAAAAGCTCCTGTCCCTGACCCGCTTCCACCCGGATGTGGGCTCCGACTGTGAGATCACCTACTTCACCCCCACCGTTGAGCGGGTGATGCGGATGCTCACCACTGCCGCGGAGCTTTCCGATGTGACCCTGCGCGTCGAGATCGTCACCGACTCCTCCATTCTGATCCTCGAGGACGACCTCTATCAGATCATCTTCAATCTGGTGGAAAACGGCATCAAATACAATGTCCCCGGCGGCAGTCTGACCGTGCGGCTGATCCGTCAGGAGGATAACGCGGTGCTGACCGTGTCCGACACCGGCATGGGTATTCCCGCTGAGTCCTTGGACAAGATTTTCGACCGCTTCTACCGGGTGGACAAGGCCCGCTCCCGCCAGACCGGCGGCAGCGGTCTGGGTCTTTCCATCGTCAAGGAGATGGTACAGCGCAACCGGGGCACCATCTCCGCACAGAGCTCGGATACAGCCCCCACGGGCACAACCTTTACCCTGACCTTCCCGGTCTTCGATGTGGAGGTGGAAGGATGAAACGTCTGATTTCTCTGCTTCTGTGTTTTGCCCTGCTGCTGCCGCTGCTGGGCTGTCAGCAGGAGGAGCTCCTCTCCCCCGGCACCTTCTATTACCGCCGCACCGAAACCGCTTATTCCGGCACCGACGGCGTGATCGCCCCCGAGCTGCGGGAGCTGCACGGGATTCAGACCGATCTGGATTCCCTTTTGATGCTCTACTGCAGCGGCCCTGCCGCCGAAGGGTTGAGCAGTCCCCTGCCCCCGGAGGCGGAAGTTCTGGACTGGCAGCTGGAGGAACAGACGCTGCATCTGCACTTCACCGGTGCACTGGCTCAGCTCAGCGGCGTGGATCTGACGGTGGCTGCCGGATGCCTCGCCCGGACGTTCCTGCCTCTGACCGGTGCGAAAACGCTGATACTGACTGCGGATAATACCCTCCTCAACGGCGAAACGGCCCTGCGTCTTTCCGAATCGGATCTGAGTCTGCGCGACAGCACCTCCGACCGGCTTCTGAGAGAATTTACCGTCTACTATACCTCCTCGGACAATCGCTATCTCATCGGCCATCAGGTATCTGTCCAGCCCATATCTGAGGAGGAGCTGCCCATGCAGCTGCTGGAGCTGCTTCTGACACCGCCCGAGGGCACCGATCTGCGCTCTGCCCTACCTGCGGGGACCCGCATTCTCTCTGTCAGGATCGCGAACGGACTGTGTACCGTGGATCTGAGCAGAGAATTTGAAACCAAGCGCTTCAACAACATCGGCAGACGGTGTATGAGCCTGCTGAGCATCGTCAACACGCTGACGGGACTCGAAGACATCGAGCGCGTGGAGTTCACCGTGGAGGGCGGGCTCCTGATCCGCTACGGTTCCCTGTCCATCACCGAGCCGCTGACCCGGGATGAGCGCTGCATCGGCCCCGTCCGTACAGGTCTGGGTGAACAGGATGCAACTGCCTTTCTTTGCCACGGCAGCGAGAAGCTTCTGGTTCCCATCCCCATCCGTCTGCCTCAGGATGGCGCCGTGACGGCCGAGGAGCTGCTGCTGCGCGCCCTCCTCTCCGACCCCGGCACCAACGGTATCCGCTCTCTCATACCGGCGGAAACTGCTCTGAATTTTGTAACCACCTCCGGCGGCATCTGCCATGCAGATTTTACGGCGGAATTTGTCTCGAATCCGGACGATCTTGCCTATGCCATCCGTGTCGTCACCGCTTCGCTGTGCACGCTCGATGGCGTGGAGCAGGTAAAAATCACCGTGGACGGCACAATTCCCGACGGTTTTGACGCAGAAATGTTTGGCACTTTGTCCCCTGACAGCGACTGGTATTTGTAACAATGTAACGACTCCGCTGGGGTTTGACCCCTCCGGAGTCGTTTCTTTCTCCAATAATAGTTACAGTTTGTAACTTTCAGGTAAAAAAGTCTTGCTTTCCTTGTAACCATTTGTTATAATGCTCGGGAGCAATTTACAAGGAGGACTACCAATGCGTCTGATTTCCTGGAATGTAAACGGCCTGCGTGCCTGTGTTCAGAAGGGCTTTCCCGACTTTTTCCGCGATGTGGACGCGGACTGCTTCTGTCTTCAGGAGACGAAGCTGCAGCCCGGTCAGATCGAACTGGAGCTTCCCGGCTACAGCCAGTTCTGGTACTCCGCCGAGAAGAAGGGCTACTCCGGTACCGCGCTGTTTTCCAAACAGCAGCCCATCGCCGTAACAAACGGCATCGGTGTCCCCGAGCTTGACAACGAGGGCCGGGTCATCACCGCCGAGTACCCCGGCTTCTACCTTGTGACCTGCTACACCCCCAACGCACAGCGCGGTCTTGCCCGGCTTGACCACCGGATGCGCTGGGACGGGGCATTCCGCTCTTTCCTGCAGGAACTGGACCGGAAAAAGCCCGTGATCGTATGCGGCGACCTGAATGTGGCCCACAAAGAGATCGACCTGAAAAACCCCGCATCCAACCGGGGCAATGCAGGCTTCTCCGATGAGGAACGCGAAAGCTTCACGAAGCTTCTCGATGCCGGTTTCACCGACACCTTCCGCTTCCTCCACCCCGACGCCGTCGGCTGCTACACTTGGTGGAGCTACATGTACAAAGCCCGGCAGAACAACGCCGGATGGCGGATCGACTACTTCCTCGTGTCCGACCGCCTGCGTGACAAGATCACGGCTGCGCCCATTTATCATGAGATCTTCGGCTCCGATCACTGTCCGATCGGTCTGGAGATCGATTTGGAGGATTAACTTGATTATGAAACCTTTTGCCAAACGGCTTCTGGCTCTGGCCAGCGCCGCCGCAATCACCTTTACCACCATCCCTGCCGTCAGCGCTGCCTACCGGCCCGAGACGTCCTACAGCGGCGTCGCCGACTGGGCCCTGTATGAGGTCACCGCCATGGATCAGCTGGATCTGATCCCCGAGAGTCTGATGGACGCTGACCTCAGCGGCGAGATCACCCGCCAGCAGATGTGCTCCCTCGCGGTGGCCACCTACGAGCGTGTCACCGGCACGGAGGTGGAGATTCCCATGATGCGTTCCGTGTTTGCTCCCTTCACGGATACCGATGACATCGACGTCCTGAAGGCCCACACCCTCGGCATCGTGCAGGGCGACGGCAATGGCCTGTTCCGTCCCGACGACAGTCTGACCCGTCTGGAGTTCTTCTGCTTCGTGGGCCGTTATCTCCGGGCCTCCGGCATGGAGCTGACCGCGGAGGATTACAGCGATCTGAAGCAGTTCACCGATGCCGCTTCCCTGCCCGCATGGGCCATGGAGCCCACCCAGCTCACAGTTGGTCTTGATATCGTCCGCGGCTCCGGCACCACGCTGGACTACAGCCGCATTGCCACCGCGCAGGAGGCGCTGGCCATGTTCTACCGGGCCCACAACGCTTCCATCAGCCACCAGCCCGCCGACGATTTCACCGGTCTTTCCCCCTGGGCTGAGCAGAGCGTCCTGCGCATGGATCAGCTGGGTCTGATTCCCGAAACGGTGAAGTCCGCCCCCATGACCGAAGACATCACCCGCATCGACCTGTGCCGCATGGCCATGCGGGGCTACAAAATGCTCACCGGCGTCACCGACGAGGAGCTGGGCGAGCCCGAGCAGGTCTTCACTGACACCGATGACACCGACGTGCTGAATGCCTACGCCCTCGGCATCGTGGGCGGCCGGGGCAACGGCATCTTCGACCCCGACTCCCCCATCACCCGTCAGGACTTCTTCACCATCTCCGCCAATTTCCTGCGGAGCATCGACTACTGGTATGTGGACGATGTGATCCGGGATCTGAGCAAGTATCCCGACGGCGGCGAGGTGGCCGCCTACGCCAAGCAGCCCACCCAGACCATGCTGGCCATCGGCGCTGTCAAGGGCGACGATACGGGCTGTCTGAACCCCACCGACACCATCTCCTCTCAGGAAGCTGTGGTGATCTTCCAGCGCATCATCGACTACTACGCCGACTGGACGCTGACCTATGAAGCCCCCGAAGCCTACCTCGGCGTTCTGGCCGCAGAGCTCGGCCTCGAGAAAGTCGGCTGCCGCTACGTTTCCGGCGGTCAGGGCCCCAGCAAGTTCGACTGCTCCGGCCTTGTCTACTACGTCTACAAGCAGCTCGGCTACAATCTGGAGCCCGGTGCCCGGAACCAGTGGAGCATCCTCGGCGACACCGTCAAGCGCGCTGACCTGCTTCCCGGCGATCTGCTCTTCTTCTCCGACAACGGCCGCGCCAGCGGCATCTTCCATGTGGGTATTTACATCGGCGACGGCCAGTTCGTCCACGCGGCCAATTCCCGCAAGGGCGTCATCGTGACCGATATCGACGAAGATTGGTACGCCAGCCGCTACCTCGGCGCCAAGCGCCCCATCTGATACAATCAGCCCCCGGCTCAGCCGGGGGCTTTCTTTATGCCGTCCTCCCATCCTTGAGTCATACAACACAATATGTGTTGGATTCGGCAGAATATCTTCCTTATTTCTTGTTTTCGCGCATGAAATATGGTAGCATCCACCCACAGATACATAGACGCTCATAAAACAGGAACGAGGGGGGATGTCTGCGTTTTTTGTGTTTCCGAACCCATACAAAACCGGTAATTTGTCGATGATGAAAGGATGAAGCATTCCATGAAGAAAACCGATCAACTCCTCGCACTTCTGACGGCCTTGATGATCGCCGTCAGCGCGTTTGCCCTGCCGGTTCTGGCCGATGAGGTCAATGCCGGCTATGAAGCTGCAGAAACCTATGTTCTGAACTACAACGGCGTGTACGACGGATCTAAGTGGCAGTATTTCAGCCCCTACATGCCCGCTTGGGACTATGACGGCCAGTCCGACTGTAATAACACCATCTCCTTTACCCTCTACGACACCCATAACGGAAACGGCTTTCCCGTCTACTGCACCGATGTAGCCGTGGGTCTGGACAACAATTCCGACTTCCGCCGCATCAATCTGGAGGATTCCACCTACGCAGGCTTTGCAGCGGGGAAGCTCCGCTCCGTGTATCTCCACGGATTCCCCCGCACCGATCTGGCGGCACTGGCCGCTGCCGCCGGTGTGGAGGATCTGACCGTGGGCGAGGCTGTGGCCGCCACCCAGCTGGCCGTCTGGAACACCGCCCACGGCGATCAGATGACCGTCACCGACTTCTGCCGCAACTTCGACACCCAGTGGAACAGCGATGGCGTCACGGAGCATTTTGACGCGTGCTATGCAGAGATCGCCAGCGGCTATGCCGGCACTGAAAACGAGACGCTGATCGAATCGAATATCGAGTCCGTATTCCGTTATCTGATGAATCTGGAGCCCGCCGCCCCCTCCGGAGCCGTGGCTTCCTACCGTTCGTTCAAAGCGTGGGACGCGCAGGTGACGGACAACGGCGACGGTACCTGCAATGTCGTCGCCACAGCCACCGTGGATGTGACCTTGAATGCGGACGATGCACTGACCCTCACCGCCGCGGTCGGCGGGTATGCCGTCTCTCAGGAGCTCGAAAACGGAGAGCAGGAATACACCCTGACCCTTGACAATGTGCCCGCCGACATCGCGCAGGGCGAGATCACGCTGGCCATCGACGGCATCCAGTCTCTGGGGGATGTGTACCTGTTCGACGCAGAGGGTCAGCGGGGCAATTCCCAGTCCCTGATTGGCTACACCGAAAACGCCCTGCCCGTCCACGCACAGGTCAACGCCAACGACCGGATCCTGAAGATTCATAAGACTGCGGGCGGTGTGGGCCTGCAGAACATTTTCTTTGATATTTACTACGTCTGCTCTGTGCAGGAGTACGTAAACGGTGACGTCATTCTGGGCACCGGCGTCATTGAGATCGACGGCAAAGAATATTTCTCCGCTCCCACCGAGGCGGATATCGACGCATACATCCGGGGTCTTCCCTTTGCAACCGTCACCACCGACGAAAACGGCTGCGCCGCTTTCAATTTCGGCAATGAAAACGACGGCATCTACATCGTGGCCGAGCGGGAAAACGCCGTGACCACCGGCGCCGTCCATCCTTTCTTCGTGGCCATCCCCGGCGGCTCCGATGCCGGCGCCACCGATGACTATGAGATCACCGTGGAGCCCAAGAACACTGTCATCGAGGAGGACGTGGAGATCGGCAAGGACGTCAACCGGATCGGCAACGACCACGACACCCACAATGTAGGTGAGATCCACACTTGGATCATTCAGTCCACCGTCCCCGCCGGGCTGGCCACAGGCCTCCGCTACGAGATCACCGACACGCTGAATTACCAGCTGACCTACATGGGCAATGTGAAGGTCACCGTTGCGGAAGCTGCCGCTCCGGCCCACGAGGATCTGACGGAGCTCATCGAGGGTGTGGACTATATCCTCACCGTCACTGAAGGCACCGAGCTTGTCAGCGGAATCGAGGAGCCCATCACCGCCTTCAAGGTTTCCCTGACCGGCACCGGCATGGAGAAAGTGGCCGCCGTGGAGGGCGAGAGCCCCATGGTTCGGGTCTATTTTGACGCATACATCGACGAGGACGCCATTCTCGGCGCCGAGATCCCCAATCAGGCCCATATCCACTACGAAAACAATGTGGGCATTGATTTTGAGCGGGATTCCGACATTCCCGAGGTGCACACCGGCGGCATTTCTCTGGTCAAGGTGGACGCCTCCAACCAGAGCCAGTATCTCGCCGGTGCCAAGTTCACCCTGAACGTGAAGAATGAGGACGGCACCTACTCCCCCGTGTCCTTCTTCACCGACGCCGCCCTGACCCAAAAAGCCGAAGAGGCCGTTACCGATGCCAACGGCAGCGCCCTGTTCTACGGTCTGGCCTACGGCACCTACTACCTCATCGAGACGGAGGCTCCCGAGGGCTACCATCTGCTGACGGAGCCCGTGGAGGTGGTCGTGGACGCCGCCACCCATCTGGCAGAAAACGCTGTACTGGTGACCAACAGCGCCCACTTCCGGCTGCCGGAGACCGGCGGCATCGGCACTGCCGTATTCACCCTCGGCGGTGCAGGCATCCTGAGCGCCGCTGCGCTGGTTCTGCTGGGCGGGAAGAAAAAGCGCGGATAACCTGATTCCGGGGATGGGGTTTCCCATCCCCACATTGGAGGAAAATCCATGAACCGCAAGATCCGTCTTCTGACCGTCATCGCGCTGGCCATTGCCGGCATCAGCGTGATGGCCTATCCCGCTTTCAGCAGCTATCTCAATGCCCTCCACAGCTCCCGGGCGCTCCAGAATCTCTCCGCACGGCTCGATGCCGCCGATTCCGATACCCTGCGGGAGCAGCGGGAGCTGGCAAAGGCCTACAACCGCGGAGCCGCTCCGGAGCAATATGAGGAGCTTCTGGATTTCGGCAACGGCATCATGGGCTCCATCCGCATCCCCGAGATCGGTGTGGAGCTGCCCATCTATCACGGTGTTTCGGACACGGTGCTGCAAAAGGGCGCTGGCCATTTGCCCACCTCTTCCCTGCCCATCGGCGGGACCGGGAACCACTGTGTCCTGACCGGGCACACCGGACTTCCCAGTGCAGAGCTGTTTACGGGTCTGACGGAGCTGACTGCGGGGGATCTGTTCTACCTCCATATCCTGAACGAGATCCTCGCCTACGAGGTGGATCAGATCTTGGTGGTGCTGCCCCATGAGGTGGAGGCGCTGCGTCCGGTTCCGGGGCGGGATTACTGCACACTGGTGACCTGCACCCCCTACGGCATCAACACCCATCGGCTTCTGGTGCGGGGACAGCGGATCAGCGTGGAGGAGGAAGCGGTTCTCCTGCCCCCGTCCGAAGCAGCCGACAAGGGCATGCCGCTGCCCCCGGAACTGATTCTGGCAGGGAGTGGTATATTCCTGCTGCTCATTACAGGGACGCTGCTTCTGCTGCGAAAGAACGGGGAGGAATGCCCATGAAGCACATCAGACAAATGGCTGCCCTGCTGACCGTTCTGATCCTGCTGATGCTTCCGCAGGTGTTCGCAGCGGAACAAACGGGCTCCATATCCGTCCGGATGACCCATGGCGGTCACGCGGTTTCCGGAGGCAGCATCACCCTGTACCGGATTGCATTGCTTACGGAGGATTGGTGCTATGTTCCGGTTCCGGAATTCTCCGGCTGCGGCATCGACCTGAACGGTGCGCTCTCCCCTGCCGATGCAGAATTCCTGTCCGATTATGCAGAGGACATTCCCGGCCGGACCCGGGAGCTGGACAGCGATGGATTCACTGACTTTTCCCCCTTGGAGCCCGGGCTGTATCTGCTGGTTCAGCGGGAAGCAGGCCACGGATATCTGCCGGTGAAGCCCTTTTTTGTGGGATTGCCCCAACAGATCGCCGGAGAACTCCATTACCGTGTGGATGCCAGCCCGAAATGCGCGCCGGTGCCCGAAGCTCCCGATCCGCCCGGCATTCCCCAGACCGGCCTTTTGCGCTGGCCCGTGCCGGTGATGACGGTGACGGGGCTCTGCCTGCTGGTAGGCGGCCTGCTTCTGCACCGGAAGGAGCCCGATGCGTAGGGCCGGGCTGCTCCTGATGGCGCTGGGGCTGGTATGCCTGACCGCAGCGGGCAGTCTGGCCGTCCGGAATCAAGCCGAGGAAGCCCGGGCGGGAGCCGCCGGGACCCGGGCGTTGGCGGTCATGGAAAAGGCCCTCTCCACCCCTGACGAAACCGAAGCGATGATCGGTGAACAGGTCTGGCTCGGCCGTCTGACCATCCCCAGTCTGGAACTGGAGCTGCCCATTTTGTCAGAGTGGAGTTATGAAAACCTGAAAACCGCCCCCTGCCACTACTGCGGCTCCGCCGGGGACGGGGATCTGGTGCTGCTGGCCCACAATTACCGCACCCATTTCGGCCCCATCCGCCGTCTGAAGCCCGGAGATCCGGTGATATTCGAGGACATGGCGGGCACGGTATATGCGTATCTGGTCACAGCCGTGGAGATCGTTGACGCCGACGCGCTGGAGGATGTCACCTCCGGTGCCCACGACCTGACCCTCATCACCTGCACCTACGGCGGCAAAAAACGGGTGGCGGTCTTCTGCGATGCTGAAAAATCCTCATAGCCGGATGCATGGCATCCGGCTTGTTTTCTTGTGCTTGACATCAATTTCTGCCGGAAGTATACTGATTCTAACAGAATCCGTATAGGAGGTACCAATATGAAACCGATCACCGCAGTGGTTTTGGGTGCCGGAAGCCGCGGATGCAGCTACTCCGGCTACGCCAGAGAATACCCCGAAGCGCTTCAGATCGTCGCCGTGGCTGAGCCCAGAGCAGACAGACGGGATCTGCTTGCTCAGGAGCTGAATATCCCCGAATCCAACCGGTTCGCCTCTTGGCAGGAGCTTCTGGCCCGGCCCCGAATGGCGGACTGTGTCTTCGTCTGCACCATGGACGATGACCATACCGCCCCGGCCATCCAAGCCATGGAGCTGGGCTATCATGTGCTTCTGGAGAAGCCCATGAGCAACACAGAAGCCGAGTGCCGTCTGATCGCCGATACAGCCAGCCGGACGGGCCGCGCTCTGGCGGTCTGTCATGTGCTGCGCTACACCCCCTTTTACATGACCCTGAAAAACCTGATCGATCAGGGGCAGGTCGGTGAGGTCACGGTGATCAACCAGATCGAAAATGTGGGCTACTGGCATCAGGCCCACAGCTTTGTCCGGGGCAACTGGCGTACCGTCCGGGAGACAAGCCCCATGATCCTGCAGAAGTCCTGCCACGATATGGACATCCTCCTCTGGCTCATGGGCAAAGACTGCAGGCGCGTCCAGAGCTTCGGTTCCCTGCGCCACTTCACCCCCGAAAACGCTCCCGAGGGTGCACCGGAGCGGTGTCTGGACGGCTGCCCCCACGCGGAGCGCTGTCCCTACTATGCTCCCGCCCTCTACATGGACATGCGCCGAACCGGCTGGCCGGTGGACGTCATCACCACGGACCTGAGCGAGGCGGGCCGCCGAAAGGCACTGGAGGAAGGCCCCTACGGGCGCTGTGTCTACCGCTGCGACAACGATGTGGTGGACCGTCAGGTGGTCAATCTGGAATTTGAGGGCGGCGCAGTGGCCACCTTTACCATGACCGCCTTCAGCGCCGACTTCTCCCGTCAGCTGAAGATCTTCGGAACCGAGGGACAGATCACCGCCGATATGGGCACCAATCAAATCGTCCTCCACCGCTTCGGCGAGGAGAAGCAGACAATCCCCGTGGACGCGGCCCGCAGCGGCCACGGCGGCGGCGATTACGGCATCCTGCGGGACTTCCTGCACGTCCTCCGCCACGGCGGTGAAAGCCGCACCAGCGCCAATGTATCCCTGCAAAGCCACCTGATCTGCTTCGCCGCAGAAAAGTCCAGAAAAGAGCATATCGTGGTGGAGCTGTAACGGGCAGCTGTCCCCTCACCCATGATCCGAATCTCAAAGGAGAGTTTCCATGAGAACGATTCTGAACATCAATGCCGACTGGCGCTTCGTAAAGGACACGAAGGACATCCCCTCCTCCCTGCCCGAGGGCGAGACCATCTGCCTTCCCCACACATGGAACGCCATCGACGGACAGGACGGCGGAAACGACTATTTCCGCGGTACCTGTCTGTATGCCAAGGAGCTACGCAGAGCCGACCTCCCCGCCGGGGACAAATACTATCTCGAGATCAACGGCGCCAACTCCTCCGCTGAGGTCTATCTGAACGGCAGGCAGCTGGCCAGCCATGACGGCGGCTACTCCACATGGCGTGTGGAGCTGACCGATGATCTGCTCGAGCGCAATTTGCTGGTCATTGCGGTAGACAACGCCCCCAACGACAGAGTCTATCCCCAGACCGCAGATTTCACCTTCTACGGCGGTCTGTATCGGGACGTAAACCTGATCGCCGTGCCCGATGCCCATTTTGATCTGGAGCACCACGGTGGCCCCGGCATCCATGTGACCGCCCTGATGGAGGGCTCCGATGCCAAGGTCAATATCAGGGATTTCTCCGTGGGAGTGACCGAAACTGACCGGGTCATCTTTCGTATTTTCGATGCTGAGCACAACCTGATTGCCGAGCAGAATACCGGCGATTTTCTTCTCCCCAATGCCCACCTCTGGGACGGCATCCGGGATCCCTACCTCTACACCGCCGAGGCGGTCATTCTTCGCTGCGGTCAGGAGCTGGACAGGGTTTCTGCCCGCTTTGGATGCCGCAGCTTTGAGATCCATCCGGAGCGGGGCTTCATCCTGAACGGACGGGAGTATCCCCTCCGGGGCGTCAGCCGCCATCAGGATCGCTGGGGCATCGGCAATGCCCTGCTCCCCGAGCACCACCGGGAGGACATGGAGCTCATCTGTGAGCTTGGAGCCAACACCATCCGTCTGGCCCACTACCAGCATGACCAGTATTTCTATGACCTCTGCGATGAGGCCGGCATGATCGTCTGGGCAGAGATCCCCTACATCTCCCGCCATATGCCCACCGGCAACGCCAACACCCGCCAGCAGATGCGGGAGCTCATCAACCAGTGCTATAACCACCCCTCCATCGCGGTCTGGGGCCTGTCCAACGAGATCACCATGGACGGCGCCAAGGATCCCGACCTGATTGAAAACCACAGATTCCTCAACGATCTGGTCCATGAACTGGATCCTCACCGTCCCACGGTCATGGCCTGCATCACCATGTGCGGCATCGACGAGGCGTATGTCCACATCCCCGATGCCGTCAGCTACAACCACTACTTCGGCTGGTACGGCGGCAATATGGAGCAGTACGGCCCATGGTTCGACAAATTCCACGCCAAGTATCCGAACACCCCCATCGGCTGCTCCGAGTACGGCTGCGAAGCCCTGAATTGGCACAATTCCACACCGGACGCCGGTGACTACAGCGAGGAATATCAGGCCATCTACCACGAATCCCTGATCCGCCAGCTCTTTCCCCGGAAATACATCTGGGCCACCCACGTGTGGAATATGTTCGACTTCGGCGCCGATGCCCGTGCCGAGGGCGGTGAGAACGGCCAGAACCACAAGGGTCTGATCACCATGGACCGCAGGTATAAAAAGGACGCTTTCTATGCCTACAAGGCATGGCTGAACCCCGAGCCCATGATCCACCTGTGCGGCAAGCGCTACATCGACCGGGTGGAGGATGTGACCAAGGTGACTGTATACTCCAACGCCCCCGAGGTGGAGCTGTTTGCAAACGGCATTTCCCTCGGCAGGAAGCGTGCGGACGACCATTTCTTCTATTTCGACGTCCCCAACTCCGGCGAAACAAAGCTGGAAGCTGTTGCAGGCGATCTGCGGGACATGAGCATCATCCGCAAGGTGGACACAGTGAATCCCGACTACATCCTCCGGGAGCAGGGCGCCGTCCTCAACTGGTTTGACATCACCGCCCCCGAGGGACGCTTCAGCCTGAACAGCAAGATCGGCGACATCATGAAGACCTTCCGCGGCAAGCTTTGGCTGGCCGGGATGCTCCTGACTCTCGCCCGGAAGCTGCGTCGGAATGGCTCCAAATCCGAGGGCAGTAAGGGCGGCTTCTCCCTCCCAAAGGTGAACTCCGACCTGATCGAGATGGCAGCCGGCTTCACCGTCCTGCGCATCACCAGCATGGTGGGCATGCTCAACGTCAGCTTCACCAAGGAGGAGCTGCTGAAAATGAACGCCAAGCTCAACAGGATCAAAAAGCCCGCATAACACGGCAAACCAACCCCGTTGAGCCCATTTTATTGACTTTTCCCGGAACAAACGCTATAATGAACCCATGAAAACACAGATTACAGACGCAGTTTCCAG
This sequence comes from Oscillospiraceae bacterium, assembly GCA_017507425.1. Lineage (GTDB taxonomy): Bacteria > Bacillota > Clostridia > Oscillospirales > Oscillospiraceae > Faecousia. Next base: position 24,827 of record JAFWAZ010000036.1, read on the forward strand.
CTCCATGCGCGGATTTCGTCTCCCGCGGTATCAGGATATCCCCGATGTGGGTCTGTACTTGGAGCAGACAACCAACTATCTCAACCAGTGCCTCCGGCCTCTGGGCTTTGAGGATGTGACCGGTTCCATGATCCGCAACTACGTCAAGCAGGGACTGATCGCAAATCCCATCCATAAGCAATATTCTGCCGACCAAATTGCCCACCTGATCGCACTGGTGCTGCTGAAGCAGGTCACCCCTCTGGAGCGGGTGAATGAGCTGTTTCATCTCATGAACAAAGCCGGTAATTACACCCACAGCGTTGCCTACGACTACTTCTGTGAGGAGCTGGAGAATATCCTCTATTACCGCTTCGGACTGAAGGACTCCGTGGACGACGTGGGCGTCACCACCTCTCAGGAAAAGGAGATGCTCCGCAGCGCCGTCATCGCCGTGTCCCACATCATCTACCTGAACCGCTGCTTCCAGATCCTGTCGGAGCAGGAAGAATAACAGAATGCACACATCCCCCTGAAATCCCCGGATTTTCAGAGGGATGTGTCTTTTTTTCAGGAATTACGGCGGTTTTTCCCAATGGAGTGTTGATTTCCACCCGCGCACAATTGTATAATATACGCAGACACCCGCGTTTTGCGGCAGGACAGGAGGAGATCCCATGAAACGAACCGTCATATGGCTTCTGGTGCTCAGCATGCTTCTGGGCATGATGCCCGGCATTCCACTGACAGCATCCGCAGCCACCGCCGATGATCCCAATTACCGCCGCTTCATCTCCATTCGCTGGGGCGAAAACGGCGAATACTACTGGGACGCAGGCTACGACCACGAGCAAAAGACCGAATACATCAACGATGCAGACGGTCTTCCCGAGGGCGTCACCTATGAAACGGGTCACCTGACCCTCAGCGGTGCCTCACTCTTCAGCATCTGCATCGAGGGCTGGGGCACGATCCCATTCCATCTGGAGGTACTCGGCGAGAACACCGTCGCCGCCAAGGGCGATGACATCATGGCCCTCGCCATCAGCTATTGCCACGACGTGACCGTCGACGGCGGCGGCAGTCTGACCCTGACCGGAGAAAACCTGGTCTTCCAGAACAACGACACCGTCGCCGGAACCTTTAGTCAGGAAAACGGCGAGGTCAACTACGAAAACGGTCTTCTGACCCTCAGAAATGTGACCCTCACCACACGAAACGTCCGTTCCCACGAGGATTTCAGCGAAACAGACGGCTGGCGCTGGGCTGCGCTGAATCTCAACGGCAACACGCTTCTGCAGGACATGACCCTAACCGTAGACGGCCACGGCGGCATGAACGTCAGCGGTAACCTGACCGTCGACGGTTGCTCCGTCGATTCCACCGGTCTGCAGCTTGGCTTCCGGGATGCCATCGCAAATGATGACGACATATCAGACGGCATCTATCCTGCAACGGCGCGCATCACCGATTCCACTGTGGCGTTTCGGGATTACGGCGTGAATGCCGACTGGATCTATCACACCGTGGTCATGCAGCCCGCCGCGACACTGACCATCGGCGAGGGCGCCGACGTCACCATCGACCATACCTATCACAACGAGCGGCTCTCCGCCCTTGTGATCAACAGCGACTGGTACGGTGCCGGATCCCCCGGCCATCTGCGCATGGAGGGCGGCCGGCTCACCATCCGCTCCGATGACGCCGCCCACTCCGCCGTGTTCCTTCATGACCAGGCGACCTGGACCCAGACCGGCGGCGAGGTCATCATCGAAACCTCCCAGTACAATAACGCCTGTGTTACGGTGGGCCGCGGCGCCACATGGCTCCAGACCGGCGGTTCCCTCTCCATCTCCAACACCGAGGAGCTGGTCAGCACGGAAGACGGCTTCCACGCCGCAGCGCTGGAATTCTATCAGGGCGGTCGGGGCATCTTCTCCGGCGGCACACTGACCGCCTCCGGCGACCTGATTCAGGCCATCCGCATCAACGGCGACGTGATTTTCAGCGGCACGGAGCTGAATCTCGACGCCTATGACACGGGCCTCGACCTCTACGACCGGGCAAACGTCAAATTCATGGGCGGACATATGGACTTCACCGCCCAGAATCCGGACAACGGCTTCGGCGTCATGTCCGGAAACGGTGCCGGCTTCACCATGACCGGCGGCTCCATGGATCTGAACGCGGTCTTCGGCTTCTATTCTTATGGCGGACGCTACCGCTTCCTCGGCGGCGAGTCCCGGATCACCGGCCGCTTCGCCGCCTGCGGCGGTCAGGAACTCTACACCTTCGGCGACGGCATCCGCATCGCCTATGATGACGGCACCGAGGCCCTCTGGCAGGATGAATGGGCCGTGGATCTCCATGGCAGCGCCACCATAAAGAGCCAGACCGTCAGTGCACCGGAATGCGTCCTAATGCCGGAATTTGTCCGGCCCAATTCCATCGTTATGGGCGTCCCCGCTCCTGTGGAGCTCCTTGTCTCTCTGACCAGTCCCAGCGGCACTGTCCATGTGGATCTGCCTCTGGGCGCGAAGCTGGATGACAGCGGTGTCTGGGTCAACGGCAGACAGACCGACTACACGGAAACCGAAGAGGGCTTCTCTCTGACCGCCGCCAACGGCTCCTACATCACATTCCAGCTCGTCCACACAATCTCCGGCGAGCAAACCCTCACCGCCCGGGCCGAGAACCGGGAATTCCCCCTGACCTACACCTGTTCCGGCTACTCCTTCACCGTCAACCCTGTCACCCTTACCAGCGATATCATCATGGAGGGTGTTTCCCTCCCCGGCTCCACCGTGGAAATCCATGAGGCAAACAACGGCTTCACCATCCCCGTCAAGGCCAATGAGCTGGGCACATGGCGGTGCACCCTGCGTCTGCCCGAGATCGGCGAATACTTCTTCTATGCCATGATCTACGACGCCGACGGCAATTACCTCACCGTCTCCAGCGTCGAGCGGGTACGCTACAGCGCCACCGAAACGGTGCTCTCCACCCTGACCGTGGGCAACTGGGTCCACGGCCCCACCGACGAATCCCCCCATGAATATCGGGAGGTGGTTTTCGACTTTGTGCAGCTGGAGAGCTCCGATCCCTACTACACCTACTGGCCCGAGCTGCCCGAGTTCACCTTTACCGCCCGTTTCGCCGGTAATTCCGGCTCCCCCGCCAACATCAAGGAGGTCATGGTGGTCGCCATCGACGACCGGGACATCAGCAAGTCCGTCCCCCTGACCTACGACGAGGAGACGAAGTGCTGGACGGGCAAGGCCGACTTCTGCTGCTACGGCTCCATCGTACCCAACCGCTTCCAAGTCACGTGGAAGTATCCGGACGGCTCCGTGGGCAGCGGTCAGGAGGAATATGTCGATCCCCGTGAGGAGATCAACGACGACGAAACCTCCGGCGCCATGGTGATCCTCCCCGCCGATCTGGCCGGCCCTTACGAGCTGGATCTGAGCTCCAGCGCCAAGGTCAAGTCCGTCACCAACGGTCTTGGCGAACAGATCGAGTGGAACGACAGCTACAGTCACGACAAGAATCGCACCGTCTGCAATTTCACACTGGAACCCGGCGAATTCTACACTGTGGAGCTGGAGCGGGGCGGCTTCAAGGAGTGGCCCAAGGAGAAAGAGCTGACCATCTTCGTCAGCCCCGGGGAGCCCATCCGCACGGTCGAATATCAGGACGGCGTCCAGCCCGTCGACAGCAGCACTCTGACCGACTGGACCGACACGAGCTTTGAAAGCACCATTCCCTACAGCGTCGGCGATGTGCTCCTGATCGATGACGCCAATGCCGTCACTGTCACCGGCGTGGAGAACGGCATCTACACCTACACCGCCGCCGGCATAGACGAGGTCTACCGGCATCTGGAGCTCTCCGGCCTCACCGGCACCGAGGAGGTCACCGTTACATTCGGCGAGACAGAAGCGGAGCTGGAAGCCCGATTCCGGGAGTCCGACCTCTACCAAACCTACCTGCAGGCCCTCTCCGACACCGTCGCCGAGCTGCAGGGCACCAAGGAATTCGAGGGTAAGATCGCCGAAGATACCACCTTTAAGGTATCTCTGAACTATGACATCGACGGCAGCAAAGCCATCCTCAAGCCCGAGATCTCCCTGTCCACCACCATGAAGACCAAGCTCCCCAACAAGGCGGAGGAAGAGACGAAGATTGAAATGGTGCTCTCCGTGGAAGTGGTGGAGGATCTGGACTTCCACATCCGCAGTCTCAACGATGACCGGAATATCCAGTCCTACCTGATGATCTCCGACGAAACGATCACCACAAGCCTTAGCATCACCGCCTCCATCGGCGAGGAGGACGGCTCCTCCTCCAAATCCTTTGACGGCTATTTCGCCGACAAGCTCCGCAGCAATTTCCTCGAGAAGCTCAAAAAGGAGCCCAGCAAGACCCCCTTCGAGCTTCTGAAGGACGCCCGGATCAGTGCCATGGTCTACCCGGGCATCTTCCTCTACGCCCGTCCCAGCGTGGAGGTGGAGTGGAACTTCTTCGGCGAGGTCTACCTGAAGGGCACCATGGTGGAGAAGGCCCGCAAGGGCGTCAGCCTGATCCATCTGGGCGACCGGTTCCTTGGCTCCTGGGACGACTGGAGCATCCGCAAATTCTCCGATGATGCGGCTCAGGACCGTTCCTTCTCTGCCTCCACCGGCTTCCACATGTCTGCCTTCGTCTACCCCGCCCTGCGCATCGGCGTGGGTCTGAGCGTGCTGAAGGTTCTGGATCTGGAGGTCTGGGCCAAGGCCGGTGTCAAGGTGGACTTCGACGGTCACGGTGAGATCACCTTTGAAACCAAAAAGCCCGTGGATGTGGAAGCGGAGCTGCTGGTGGAGGTATCGCTGGAGAGCTCTGCCGGCATCGGCGGCTTCATCAACATCGGTAAAAATCGTCTGCCGCTGGAATTCGCCCAGTTTAAGCTCTGGGAGAAGAGCAAACCCATCAAGCAGTTCGGCTTCGGTCTGATGCCCACCCAATTTGCCGCGGTGGAGGAGGAGCCCGTGGGTGTCTCCTCCAAGTGCGACCTGAAACGGCTCATTGACCTGCGGCTGGACTGTCAGAATTTCAAATCCGTGGGCGGTCTCGCCGAGGAGCCCAAGGTTCTCGATCTTGACCGCTATACCTTCCTTCTCGTCAGCGGCGACAATGTCACGGTGGATTCCGACGGCCAGCTGACCGTCCATGATACGACCAAGAGAACCGAATTCGAGGTCAAGGTCATCTATACAGGCTTCGCCAAAAACTACCGGCTCTGGAAGATCGTCCCCATGGTCTACCTTCCCGCCAATATCACCCTGACCAAAGAAACCCCCAATGGCCCTGCTACTTGCGTGGTCAAGGTCATCGACATCACCGAAAAACCCTACGTCTCCCGGACGGTCACCGTTCCCGGCGAGATCGTCATTCCCGCCCTCAACGGCCATACTTACCACATCATCGAAATCACCCCGCCCGCCAACCACACCCTCGACGAGGGTGTCCGTACCGTCTCCTTCGGCACCCCCGAGGATCCCTCCCCGAACCCCGAGGGCCGGGCCAGCTTCTATAACGTCCCCATCAAGGATCCTCCCACACCGGAGCCCTTCCCCATCGATCCCATCGGCGATCCCTCCGGCTTCGTCTTCGAGGGCATCGAGAGCAACCGCCTCGAGAGTGTCACCGCCACCCTTTACCGGGCCGATGACGGGCAGGGCACCAACGCACACATCTGGGACGCAGAGCCCTATGACCAGCACAATCCCCTGACCACCGATTCCGAGGGCAAGTACATGTGGATGGTGCCCAACGGCTGGTGGCAGGTGCACTATGCACTGGAGGGCTACCAGAGTGCCCAAAGCGAATGGATGATCGTTCCCCCCGTCCGCACGGAGGTCAACCAGAATCTGGTCACCGACCTTCCTGCAGAGCTTTCCATGCACTTCAGCGAGCAGAGCGGCTGCCCCATCCTGACCTTCACCCGTCCCGTTCAGGTGTCCACCGTCACGGATTACGTCGTCAGGCTTGACGGAACCGAAGTCTGGGCCTATGCCGAGCCTGTGGACGCTGACTGGTCCGTCACCGCCGACCCGTTGGACAGCGTCATCTGCGCCACCACATTCCGGCTCCGACTCGACAGTGACGACCTGCGGGAAAAGACCGTATCCATCTGCATCCCCAATGTCAGAACCTACTTCGGTACGGAAATGCAGGAGCTGACCGGTTCCCTGACTATCCCCGCCCTGCCCAGCCACAGCGTTACCGTCACCGGCGGCACCGGCTCCGGTACATATGATGTCGGCGACGAGGTCACCGTCACCGCCCAGCCTCAGACCTGCCAGATTTTCGAGTACTGGTCTTCCGGAAACACCCGGCTAGAGGATCCGTGGAGCAGCATCACAACTTTCCGGATGCCGGATGCGGAAGTCTCCATCACCGCCAACTACCGCTGGGAACACAGCTATTCCTCCACAGTTACGGCACCAACCTGCACCGAACCGGGCTATACCACCCACACCTGCACTGCCTGCGGTGACAGCTTCACCGACTCCTACATGGAGCTTGCCGAACACAGCTTTGGCGAATGGGTTCTGACCGTCTCCCCCACCTACCTGCAGACCGGCATGGAGACCAGAACCTGCACCCACTGCGCTCTGGAGGAATACCGTCTGACCGACCCGCTGGGCAACCCCTTCTCCGATGTGCCCGAGGGCTCCTTCTACTATGACCCGGTGCTCTGGGCCGTGGAGGGCGGCATCACCAACGGCACCTCCCCCACCGCCTTTGGCCCCGGCCTGCAGTGTATGCGTGCGCAGGTGGTCACATTCCTCTGGCGTGCCGCAGGAAGCCCGGAGCCCGCCTCTGCCCACAATCCTTTTGCGGACGTGAAAGAAACCGACTTCTACTATCAGGCCGTCCTCTGGGCGGTGGAGAACGGCGTCACCAACGGTCTGGACGCCACCCACTTCGGCCCCTTCGCATACTGCAACCGGGCACAGGTGGTCACCTTCCTCCACCGCAGCCTCGGCAGCCCCGCTGTGGAAGATTCCGAGAATCCCTTTGAAGACGTCCCCGAGGGCCAGTGGTTCACCGATCCCGTTCTCTGGGCCGTGGAAGAGGGCATCACCAACGGACTGACCGCCACAGCCTTTGGCCCCACGGATCTGTGCAACCGTGCCCAGATCGTCACATTCCTCTACCGCACCTTCGCATAAGCACCAGCGCCCTGCCGGAACTCCGGCAGGGCGCATCTGTCAAAGGAACCCCCAGCCTGCTCCCGAATGGGTGTCAGGCTGGGGGTCGTGTTTTATTTCTTTTTGCTGCCGTAACCGTAGCCGTAGCCGCCGTAACCGTAGCCATATCCGTAGCCGTAGCCATAACCGTAGCCATAGTCATCGGCGAGGGTCTTTCGGACGCCGTTGAAGGCACAGCCGATCAGGGGCAGATTGCCGTCACTGAGCCGCGCGATGCCGTCCATGATCTGATCCTTCGCGGCAAAGTCCTGACGAATGACCATCAGGCCGCATTCCGCGATTTCCGCAATTTCAGCGGCATCCGCCAGCATGGAGCAGGGCGGCGTATCCAGAATCACATAGTCCGTGAATTGTTTCGCGGTTGCAACAAGCTTCGTGATCCGCTCCTGAGACAGCACCGCGGTGGTTCCGTTCTTCTCTCCGATACCGCCTGCAATGACAAACAGGTTTTCCTGCTGCGTGTTTTGAATCACATCCTTGACGCCTGCGTCTCCGCTCAGATAGTCGAGAATGCTGTTCTTTTCGCTCAGCTGCAGCGCCCGGCTGATGGACGGATTCCGCAGATCGCAGTCGATCAGCAGGACCCGTTTGCCGCTCTGGGCCAGCGAAGCCGCCAGATTGACGGAAATTGTGGTCTTTCCCTCGCCGGGGATCGCACTGGATACTAGCAGGACCTTCTTCTCCTGCTCTTCCATGGTCTTCTCCACCCGGATCCGAAGCAAGCGAACGGACTCTTCAAAACCGCTGTTGCTGCTTTCGTTCAGGATCAGAGGACAGGGCTGACGGCTGGAGATCTTCACATCCGGGATCTGGCTCAGGCACTCAAAATTCAGTGTCTGCCGCAGCTCATCCTCATTGTGGATGGTGTTCTTCAGCAGGGCCATACAGGCGATCAGAACGCACCAGATCAGCACACCCACAATACCGCCCTTGATCATGGTATTTACAGAGTTAAATGCGTTGACCGGATATGCCGGCACGCCGCTCTCATCGAGAAGCTCCAGCACTGTCGGTCCCACCACAAACTTCGCAACATCGGGATAGTGGGTGATCACAGAATTCAGAACATCGTAGGCAAATTGGCCGCTGCTGCTTTTGACATGGATCGTAATGATGCCGGCACCACCCATTGCGGAAACAGAGATCTCAGGCAGAGAGCTCACATTCAGATCATCCATGACCCGCTTCTGCAGGATGCTGCTGGAAACGATGGATGGGAATGTAGCCGCCATCACTTCTGCGGTCTTGGAGTTATATCCCTCGACGCTGGAATACAGAGGATTGGCCACATGAACGGTAAAAGAAGCATAGGCTTCATAAGTCGGATGATAGGTTCCCCGCTGAAAGAATGTCAGACCGGTGGAGCAAATCATCACCAGCAGGATCAAAAGGATCCAGAAGCGCTTACTGATTTTCAGAAAATCTCCCAGCAGAATGAAAATATCGAGTTCCTGTTCATTCTGTTCTTCGTATTCCATAACAGAAACCTCCTTTTATCCTTTTCTGCCGTAGTATTTGTATTTGCCGTATCGGCCATAGCCGCGGCTGTGACCGGAGGTCAGCCGTGTGCTGTAGACATTGTTCAGCACGCAGCCCATCATTTTGGCGCGGCCGCCATCGAGCGCAGCGATGACTTTATTCAGTGCCTTTGCAGAAGCCACATTCTGACGGGCAACCAGCAGACACGCATCGGCCAGACGCTTCATTCCTTCCGCATCCGATGCAGCAGATGTGGGAGGCAGGTCCAGAATGACAAAGTCAAACTCATCCCTGACCCGATCCAACAGCTGCGCCATACGGCTGGAGGTGATCAGATCGCCGGATTTTGTATTGCCGCTGCTTTCCAGCAGCATATACAGATTGGTAGACTGATACCGGATCAGGGCATCAGACAGGTCAACCTTTTTCCGCAGCACATCACGGACACCGTAGGGAAACTCCCTGTGCTCCAGAATCGCGTGACAGGCGGGCTTTCTCATGTCGCAGTCTATGAGAAGTACCCGTTTGTGCTTTTCTGCCATGGACAGAGCCAGATTGACCGCCACCGTAGACTTGCCCTCGTTTTCCAGAAGACTGGTCACCATCAGAACCTTTTTGCCGTGCATGTGCTGCTCCACCCGGCGGCGGAGCTTGCGGATGGTTTCTACAAACTGGAAGCTGGTCAGCGGGCTGGTGATTAGAATACTGGACTTGCGTCTGCGGAGCCACGTGAGAATGGTCTTATGCTTTTTCTCATGGGGGATCTCACCCAGAAATTGACAGTCCAGCTTTTTCCGGGCTTCTTTACCGCTTCGAACCGCATTGCGGAAGAAAGAAAGCGCAGCCAATACAATTACAGCCGTCACCGCAGCAATTGCCATCATACGTTTCATCTGATCGAAAGAATCGTCGGAATTGCTTGCAGACGTCGGCATGAGCGGCGGCTGCAGCACCTCCAGCACGATTCCGTCCACGACCCGATAGGTCAGGGACTCATGATGATCGATAATGCTCTGTGCAACGACAAAAGACGTCCACGGATCAGAGGCCGTGACCTTCATGGTAATCAGGTTTGTATCAGGGATAACTGTGGTTGTCACAGATCCGTCAAAGGAATCCATCCCCAGCTCCTGCATCACGGTTTTTCGCAGGATGGAGCTGTTCAGCAGTTCCGTAAAGACGGATGCCAGAGAGCTGGTAGATTTCAGGTTGCTATAGACCGAAGCGGCGCTGCCTCTGACACTGACCACAAAAGTTGTATTCGTCTGGTATACAGGCTCATAGCGCATATCCGAAATGATATATGTACTCACGCCCACAGCAACTACCGCCAGCACCACGATCATCCATCGTTTCAGTACATCCTGAACCAGCACAATTGGATCAAAGGGCAGAATTCCGGACTCCGCCATATTCTTTTCTGCAGTATTTTCCATTGGCCTTATCCTTCCACCACTACAATCAATTTGGAATAAGCAACAATTCTCTGATCCAGCTCCGGATTTGTTTCATGCGGGATCGTATAGGCAACCGTGTATCCCACAGGATATACGCCCGGCTCCTCTGTCCGCACCTCACCGGTTGTCTTCACCGAGAAGCCTTCCGGCAGGCCGCTTCTGAGGGATACTTCCTCGGATTTATAGGTGAACTGTTCCAGATAGGAGTTCGCGCGGAACGTTGATCCCTGCGGAATATAGATCAGATATTCCTTCAGCGTCAAACCGGCATCATAGCTGCCGGTTGCGATGATCTCCACCGGCAGCACAAGCTCAGCCGTGTCACCAAGGCTATTGGTCACCTGAAAATGGACGTTGTGAATGCCGACGCCGACGACAGACGATTCCGTCAGAGAGGTTGCACGAATCCGGTGCCGAAGGTCACCGTCCACGACATCAGACGCGCCGACCGGTGTCATAATATCCAGATCCGTATTCTCCCAATAGATCAGCGGTGTGCTCAGACTGAACTTGGGGCTTTCGTAATCGGTATACAAAACCTCCCGGGTAGCCTTTGCCACGTTTCCGCCGCTGTCAGCCACAGCATAGGTTACTGCAAGCAGACCGTCCTGATCAAGCAGCTGCACGCCCTCCACAACCAGCTTACCGCTTATATCCCCATCCTGCCGATCCTGCGCAGTTACGCCCTGCAGCAGGGTGCTCTTGGGATCCTCAACGGACACCTGCAAAAGCTCCGCCGTATCCATGGATATCTCAGGCACATCCGTATCCGTGTGAAGCGCCACGTAATACCGGTATCCAAAAAATGCGATCACAAAGCAGATGATCAGCAGCAGTGGTCTCCAGTTTATTTTTTTCATATTTACGACCTCTTAATACGCGCCAATCCGGAATCCAGATCGGCCAGTGAAGTTTTAAATATTACGGATTTATACAGAATAATCCAAATATTTTCACATTATCTTACCACGTATTTACCGTATTGTCAATCGATGAACACGCCATGCCGAAACACCGCGTATTCCTGCCCAGCAAGATAAAATGCGACAGACACGCAAAAAGTGTGTCTGTCCATTCATGCTTCGGATAAAAGTCCGGCATTGCGCAGATGCTCCAAAACCTCGCGAACATCCGCCCGGGCCGTCTCCTGATCCACGTCATACGCCTCCAGCAATGCGGACACCAGTGTGTCCTCCGTCTGGTCGACAGCCAACAGATCAATCAGGAACTGCCCCACTTCATTCAAACCGAGAATACCGGAAAAACCGGTTGCGGAAGCGCCAACCGGAACAGCCACAATTTCATCCGCAATTTTGCGGATCATCAGTTTTACTGCAATACGCATACGCACACCTCCAAACAGTCTATCTATTATATAGTCTTTATGCCGAAAAAGCAAGCAAAAAAACGTCCCTGCCGAAGCAGGGACGGCCCAGACTGTAGAAAAGCCTCGCAGAGTTTGCTGCGGTAGCAGCAAAAAGAATCAAAATCATTTTCTGTCGGGGCGTGTACCTGACAGAAAATACTTCTCAGGCTGCAAGTGTGCGAGTTGTGCGCCTTTGGCGCACAGGGAGTGCGCGCAGCAGACTGGAAATACTGGCGAAAAAGGCCGGCGGCCTTTTTCGACAAGCTCAGCCGTCCCTGCCGAAGCAGGGACGGCCATTTAAGGAATCAGCCGGAAATGCTGTTATAGCTGCCGCGGATCATGTCAGAATATACCGTGACGGTCTTGCCGGTTTCGGTATTCTTGTAGATGACAAAGGCGCGGAAGGCATAGGAGGTACCCTTGCTGGTGGGCTTGAGGTTATAGGTGAAGGTACCCTCAGCGGAAACAGCGGAGAAGTTGACTCTGGTGCGGCCGCTGGTGTTGACCGTCAGGGTACGGGTGCCGATGCGGGATGTCTGGATGTACAGAATACCGCGGCCGGTGATTTCGTAGTAATCATCCATGTTCTCGAAATCATCGATCTGACCCTCGATCACGATGCGGCCGCTGGAATTGGTGGACAGCGTCAGGGAGACACTGGGAGCTTTCAGCTTGGCCTGATATTCCACAGCCTCAGTTTTGGTGGCAGAACAGACCGTACAGGTGAAGGTCTTGACACCGGGAGCCGTCTCCGTAGGTGCCTGCGTGATGACGCCGGAATCCCAACTGTGACCCTTGGCGGCAATGACGGTTCCGTCAGCAATTTTGGTATTGCAGTCGGTGCACCAAGTGTCGCCGGTGTAGCCGGTGTTTTCGCAGTCTGCAGCCACTGCGTCGCGGAGCTCGGTATGCTGGTGGCCGGTTGCGGGAGTTTTGTCGCCAATATAGCTGTCGCCGCAGGCGCAGGTATAGGTGGTGTAGCCCTCGCCGGTACAGGTGGGAGCGGTGACCGCAGCCTCATAGCTGTGCTCATGTGTTACTTCCGGTGTGGTGAAACGGACTTCAGCTGCTGCGCCGAATTTGGTTGAAGTTGTAGACAGAGCATCCACAACTTGGAACTTCACCTGCAGGGCGTTAACCGCATTGAATTGCACCAGCTGCCAGGAAGCAGCAGTGTCCAGAGCACCATCGTCCACAATCGTTGTCCATTCAGCGTCCTCGCTGGTGCGTACCATCAGATCATACTTGGTGACCACGCCGTTGGTGCCGGTTCTCTGCAGGAATCGCATGCCGTTGATCTCCGTAACCTCATCGAACGTGAAAATCAGATACTGCGCATCCCGTTCGGAGCCAGCATATGCGGTATGCCAGATGGTAGCGGTATCACCGTCACGAACGTAATCGGGATTACCCTCGGTGTCGTTGTTGGGTTCATAGCTGCCGGTAGAAACCGTCATCGTATCCGGATCGATGTCCCGGGAGGAGTCTGCGGCGGGGTTAGCGGAGGTGAACTTTTCGATGATCTGGTAGCCCAGCGTCTGAAGATCGGCGGGAGTGGCTTCGGTGGTGTAGAGGGTATTGCTTCTGACCCACTCCCACTCCCACTGGAACCAGTTGATGCTGGACTCATAGCTTTCGCCCTTGAGCTCATTGGTGCGGGCGGTGAT
>JAFWAZ010000037.1 GCA_017507425.1 Oscillospiraceae bacterium
AGTGGGGCTGGACGTTGGCAAACTCAGCGCCGAACAGACTCTTGTCCCGGTCGATACACAGCTGCTCCAGCTCATCAACGAACTCACAGCCGCCGTAGTAGCGCTTGCCGGGCAGACCCTCGGCGTACTTGTTGGTCAGGATGGAGCCCATGGCGGCGATGACTGCGGGAGAAGCAAAGTTCTCGGAGGCGATCAGCTCGATGCCGTCCTGCTGACGGCCCAGCTCCCGGCCCATCATGGCGCCGATCTCGGGATCAAACTGGGAAACAAAACCGATAGAATCAATAGGCTTACCGTACATAAGAATTTCTCCTTTTTCGTCTGTGATGCCGCCGGAAAATGAAAAAAGCAGCCCCGCAAGAGGACTGCACAAAGACGCGCAAGAAACTGCACGTGTCTCTGTCCGTTTGCCTGAGAGATTCGGCCTGCGCCTTGCACCTTCGGCACACAATTCAATGTGTTCTCCAGAGAGTCCTCTTCCTTCCAGTCTGCAATCGTTCTGAAAGGCATCACAGGAATATTTTTTTGTATGGTATCAGTATACACGATTTTAACCAAAAGTCAACCGTTTCCGCGTAATTCCCGCATAATACACAAGCATCGCAATTTTCCTCTACGGATTCTTGTGAGATTCAGGATTTGTTGTGCCGTTTTTCTGTGGAATCCCGGAAACTTTTTTTCGTAAATACACAATTTGTTCACCGAAATTCCAGTGATTGTGATATAATAATTCCGATTATTGTTCAGAGGTGTTTTCATGCTCCAAATACAGAATATCCGAAAGCAGTACAAGACCGGCGATCTGGTTCAGGTGGCGCTGGACGGGGTCAGTCTGACCCTCCGGGACAACGAATTCGTGGCCATTCTGGGCCCCAGCGGCTCCGGCAAGACCACGCTGTTGAACGTCATCGGCGGTCTGGACCGTTATGACAGCGGCGATCTCATCATCAACGGCATCTCCACCAAGAAGTACTCCGACCGGGACTGGGATTCCTACCGAAACCACACCATCGGCTTCGTCTTCCAGAGCTACAATCTGATCCCCCATCAGACGGTGCTGGCCAACGTGGAGCTGGCACTGACCATCTCCGGCATCAGCCGGGGCGAGCGCCGCAGACGGGCCAAGGAGGCCCTCAGCGCTGTGGGCCTCGGAAACCAGCTCCACAAAAAGCCCAACCAGATGTCCGGCGGTCAGATGCAGCGCGTGGCAATCGCCCGTGCTCTCGTCAACAACCCCGACATTCTTCTGGCCGATGAGCCCACCGGCGCACTGGATTCCGAGACCAGCGTGCAGATCATGGAGCTTCTGAAGGAGGTTGCCCGGGACCGTCTGGTTGTCATGGTCACCCACAACCCGGAGCTTGCAGAGGAATACGCCAACCGGATCGTCCGGGTCAAGGACGGCCGGATCATCGGCGACACCAATCCCTGCGACGCCATCGATACGGGAGCCGCCACCCACAAAAATATGGGCCGCTCCTCCATGTCCTTCCTCACCGCCTTTGGCCTGAGCTTCAACAATCTGCTGACCAAGAAAGGCCGCACACTGCTGACCGCCTTTGCCGGCTCCATCGGCATCATCGGCATCGCCCTGATCCTGGCCCTGTCCACGGGCTTTCAGGCCTATATTGACAAGATTCAGGAGGATACCCTGTCCAACTATCCCCTTACCATCCAGTCCGACACCGCGGACATCTCCACCGCCTTCATGTCCATCGGCGCACAGGTCATGGACTCCCAGACGGCCGATGACGGCGTGGTCAAGGAGGCCCAGATGATCACGCAGGTCATGGGCCAGATGGGCAGCAACGATCTGAAATCCTTCAAAGCCCATCTCGACCTGAACTACGCAGATGTGGCCGACGCCATCAACTATCTTGACTACAGCTACGGCATCACCCCGCTGATCTATGCCGCCGATACCACCCAGAAAATCACGCAGGTGAACCCCGCCAGCCTGTTCGCCGATCTGACTGGATCGGCCATGCTGTCGTCCTATATGGACAGCAACGTTTTCTATGAGATCCTCGACGATCCCGAGATGCTCAGCGAGCAGTATGAGGTACTCAAGGGCCGGTGGCCGGAGCACTACAACGAGATTGTCATGGTGCTCTCCGATCCCCATATGTTCACCGACTACATGGCCTACACCCTCGGTATGCGGGACTCCACCGAGCTGGAGGGTATGGTGGAGCAGCTCATGGAGGGCGAGGAGCCCACCATCACCGCCACCCCCATGACGTGGACCTACGACGAGCTGATGGCACTGGATTTCCGTCTGGTGCATCCGTGCGACCTGTATCAGTACAACGCCGAATACAGTGTCTGGGAGGATCTCTCCGGCGACAAGGTGCATCTGCGGCAGATGATCGCAGAGGGCGAACAGCTGAAGATCGTCGGCATCGTCTGCCCCAAATCCGGCTCCGGTACTGCCGCCCTGAGTCAGGGCATCGCCTATACCCCCGCCCTGATTGAGCATATCATCGAGGCGGCAGGCTCCACCCGCATCGTCCATGACCAGCTCCTCAGCCGCAAAATCGACGTGTTCACCGGCAAGGAGTTCGGCGCCGATGAGGAAGAGGGTTCCGGACTGAACTTCGAGAACATGATCTCCATTGACGAGGAGCTTCTCAAGGAAGCCTTCGGCGGAGATGTGGACACCGACTCTGTCATGACCTCTGTACAGGAGCACATGAGCACCATCACCACCTCCATCGACGCAGACATCCGCCCGGCCCAGACAGCTTTGACGGATACCTACAAGGCCATGGCCGCCGCCATGCTGACAAACTATATTGAGGAAAACGCCGACCCCGAAACCGGCATCGCCATGCTGGATCCCGCCGACGCGGACTATATCGCCGCCTCCTATCTCGCCACCGACGAGGCACAGGCCATGCTGGATGCGCTGGCTGAGGATTCCGTGATCCCCGCCGACGGCTTCTACGCCATGTACCGGCCCATGCTCGGGGCCCTTGTCACCACCTATTCCACCCTCGTGACCGAGATGACCAAGACGGAAACACCCGAGGACAGCGAGAGCACTTCACCCTCCATGCCCGATCTGGGCGACTTTGAGGAAGTGGTGGGCAACCTGCTCCCCCTGCCGGAGCTTGACCTCCCCACCGGCCCCAATATGACCGAGGCCCCCATCACCGCAGAAATGGCAGAGCCGCTGGCTGAGCTGTTCTGCTATCTGCCGCAGGTCAGTACGGGCTTTGCCGAAATGGCCATCGCCATGACGGAAGCCAACATGCAGCTGCAGATCATGACCGAGGTGGGCTCCCTGACCACTACCATCGTGGAGACCTTCACACAGGCCTTCCATGTGGACGCCGACAAGATGGCGCAGGCTTTCCAGTTCGATCTGAGCGAGGAGGAGCTGAGCCGTCTCATGGAGGCCATGACCTCCGCCCCGAAAGAGCGCAGCTATGAAAGCAATCTGCGGAGCCTCGGCTACGCAGATCTGGATGATCCCGCGGGTATCTCCGTCTATTTCATCGACTTTGCCGGCAAGGAGCACTTCATCGACTTCCTCGAAGCCTACAACGATGACATGGAGGCCAAGGGCAAGGAGGATCAGGTCATCAGCTACACCGACCTGACCGGCATCATGGTGAGCCACGTGAAAACCATCATCGATTCCGTCAGCTATGTTCTGATCGCCTTCGTGTCCGTGTCCCTGATCGTGTCCTCCATCATGATCGGCATTATCACCTATATCTCCGTCATGGAGCGTACCAAGGAGATCGGCGTCCTCCGGGCCATCGGCGCCAGCAAGCGCAACATATCTCAGGTTTTCAACGCCGAGACTTTTATCATCGGCCTTTGCTCAGGTCTGATCGGCGTAGGCGTCACATGGCTGCTGATCTTCCCCATCAACAGCGTCATTCACGAGGTTGCCGGAAACCCGGATATCAACGCCGTACTGCCTGCCAAGGCCGCACTCATCCTCGTTGTGCTGAGCATGGTGCTGACCATCATCGGCGGTCTGATCCCCTCCAGCAAAGCCGCTCAGAAGGATCCGGTCATCGCGCTCCGATCCGAATAAGCTATTTGAGAATTATTCTCATTTACCTTGACATTTTTTAGAAATGTGGTAAACTATACGCGTAGAGACAAATATAAGGAGGAGCATCCCTATGTTCATTACCAATGATATCCGCTATATTGGCGTTAACGACCATCAGGTCGACCTGTTCGAGGGTCAGTACGTTGTCCCCAACGGCATGGCCTATAATTCCTACGTCATTCTCGATGAGAAGATTGCCGTCATGGATTCCGTGGATCAGCACTTCGGCGAGGAGTGGCTGGCCAATCTGCGCGCCGAGCTGGGCGAGCGCAAGCCCGACTATCTGATCGTGCAGCACATGGAGCCCGACCACAGTGCCAACATCGACTTCTTCATGAATACCTACCCTGAGGCCACTGTCGTGTCCTCTGCCAAGGCCTTCGTGATGATGAAGCAGTTCTTCGGTACCGACTACGCCGACCGGCGTATTGTCGTGGGCGAGGGCGATACCCTGAATCTGGGCAAGCATGTCCTGACCTTTGTGACCGCACCCATGGTCCACTGGCCCGAGGTCATCGTGACCTATGATTCCACTGACAAGGTGCTCTTCTCCGCCGACGGCTTCGGCAAGTTCGGTGCACTGGACGTCGAGGAGGACTGGGCCTGCGAGGCACGCCGCTACTACATCGGCATCGTGGGCAAGTACGGTGCACAGGTGCAGGCGCTGCTGAAAAAGGCCGCTGCGCTGGATATCGCCACCATCTGCCCCCTCCACGGCCCCGTGCTGACGGAGAATCTGGGCTACTATATCAACCTGTATGACATCTGGAGCGGCTACAAGGTCGAGTCCGAGGGCGTGGTCATCGCCTACACCAGCATCTACGGCAACACCAAGAAGGCTGTCGAGCTGCTGGAGCAGAAGCTGCTGGAGAACGGCTGCCCCAAGGTGGTCGTCAACGATCTGGCCCGCTGCGATATGGCCGAGGCCGTCGAGGACGCCTTCCGCTACGGCAAGCTGGTGCTGGCCACCACCACCTACAATGGTGATGTCTTCCCCTTCATGAAGGAGTTCATCCACCATCTGACCGAGCGCAACTATCAGAATCGCACAATCGGCATGATGGAGAACGGCACCTGGGCCCCCACCGCCGCCAAGACCATGCACAAGATGCTGGAAAACAGCAAGAACCTGACCTTCACGGAAAACAACGTCAAGATCCTCTCCGCCCTGTCTGATGCTTCCATCGCACAGATCGAAGCTCTGGCAAAGGAACTGGCATAAAAAATCATGCGCCCGGGTCGCCCGGGCGCATTTTTTACCTGTATTTGTGCTATAATGGAAGTGGTGATGCGAATGAAAAAATTATGGATCGTGATTTCTCTTCTGGTAATCATGCTGGCTGGACTGTTTTTCTGGAAGGGCGGGCACCACGCCATTGCACTGTCCGGTCTGATAGAAGAATGGACGGACCCCGATGACGCGGATCAGACTGTTTCTCTGCAAATCCGGATCCCCGGCGCGCAGGTAAACGAGACGAATGGACGGTACGAGACCAACATAAAAGAATTGACCCTGACCTGCGATACATTCTGGACGGAATACGCCGAAAACCGGATCTTCGGACTGACTGCTGAGGGAATTAGCGTCTATACCGACGGAAGCATTCTGTACATGGACACGGGTAAGGCCTATACCCTGCCGGATTCAGCGGATCTTCGCGATTCTGTCCAAAAGCTGGCAATGGGTTTGCTGCTCCACGGCCGTGTGACAAAGAACGCGGATACCTATCAAATCACGATGGACACGGACGGGCTGGCGCTGGATGCGCAAATCAAAGCGGACAAGGCCGTGCAGGAAGCAGTTATCCGTGCAGCCTTTCCCGACGGCACTGCGGTTTTCCTCACCGTGACAGCCAAGCCGACCTCAGAGCACTCCATAGCCCAACCGGTTCTTGATGCCATGGTTCGCGCAAAAATGGAGCCGCCCATGTCTGTCACCGAGCCGCTGGAGGTACTGATCCCTGTTCTGGAGAAGCTGATTCCGTTGGAGGGTGACTTGACCATGACCGTGGAAAGCGGCATCCTGAAACTTTCAGAACGGGTCATACTGCGGATGGATGCTAAAAAAGCGGAGCTGGAACGCAGGGGTGTGTCCGTCGAATTGTCCATAGATCTGTCTAAGCTGGATCCGCTTCCTGCAGCGCTGCTCCTCCTGCGGCACGGAGAATTTATTCTGGAAGGCAGCAGCGCACAGATCACAGTCAAGCTCCCGTCCGACGCAGCTGCGGAGCTCTGCACCGCCCTGATTCCACAGATCGATGATCTGGGCATAACATTCCGTGAAAGCACCGCAGTGCTCACGGTCAGCGGCGGTGCACTAAAAAGCGTCAGCCTGAGCGCTGCTGGAACAGTCCCTTTCCTTGTGACCACCATTCCCCTTTCATTTTCAGCTCAGCTTGATATCCGCTAAAAAAGAGGGCTTTCGCCCTCTTTTTCAGAATTTTGGAACCCACACGCTGACGCTTCCACCATTGACGGGGAAATCCGCACAGCCGTCCTCCCGGATGACAACGTCACCGTCGCAATTGCCGAGGGCATCGACAAAGACCTGACCAGGCATCCCCAGCTTCATGGTCTTCCATCCGTCCCCGCCGTTGCTCAGCACGACGGCCATACCGCCCTCCCGGGTCCAGCCGATGACGTTGGGGAAATCAAAATAGTCGGTCTGCCCGCCATGGGCGTACTGCTTCCTTGCCCGGAGCATGGGTTCCAGCTCCCGGACGGGCGCGATGCCGTCGTGGGGAATGCCGAACAGATCCCCGTAGAAAACACAGGGATCGCCCTGCTGCCGCAGGAGGGTCAGCGCATACGCCAGCGGCTTGAACCAGCCGCCCACAAAGCTCTCCAGCGCCTGTCCGGGCTGGGTGTCGTGGTTGTCCACAAAGGTCACGGCAAACTCCGGTTCCCGCTGCATGAGGGTATTGTCGAAGATCCTGCGCAGATCAAAGGCGGCACCCTCCCGGGCGGCCTCCACGAACCGGAAGTGGAGCGCCACATCAAAGAGCTTCATGACCCGGTGGCTCCGTTCCAGATACTCCAGAAGGATACCGAGGTCACTGTTCCAATATTCGCCCACTGCGAAGAAATCCTCTTTCCGGTATTTCCGCAGTACCTTCAGCCACCATACGAAGAAATAGCTGTCGATGTGCTTCACCGCGTCCAGCCGGAGCCCGTCCACGCCGGTGGTTTCAAGATACCATTTTCCCCAGCGCTCCAGCTCCTTCCGGACTTCCGGGTTGGAGAAATCCACATCTGCGCCCATGAGGTAATCGTAATTTCCGTATTCCCGATCCACTTTCTGGGCCCAGTTATGGCCCATGAGCTTATAGACCGCATTGCGCTCGGTCAGCGCATTCCAGTCCACGGCGGTAAAATGCCGGTGGTCCCACTTGAAGGCAGAATAGCGCTTCCTGCGCTCGGGGAAACGGAAACCCGTCCAAGCCTTGATCTTTTTCTGCTTCAGCTTGCGCAGTCGGTCATGGGGCGCGTATTTCGCCGCCTTTACCAGCTCCGCGTAATCCGCGCCCATGCGGTGGTTCAGAACGATATCCGCAATGATCCGAAGCCCATTGCAGTGCAGGGCTTCGATGGCGTCCAGATACTCCTGCTTTGTGCCGTACTTGGTGGGCACACTCCCCTTCTGATCGAATTCGCCCAGATCATACAGATCGTATACGCCATACCCCACATCGTCAATGCCGGAATTTCCCTTATAGGCCGGCGGGAGCCAGATGTCCGTAAACCCCAGCTCCGCCAGATAGGCGGCAGCCTCCGCCGTCCGGCGCCAATGTCCGGCGTCATTGGGAAGATACCACTCAAAGCTTTGCAATAGGTTCCTCTGTTCCATTTCAGTCCCTCTTTCCCGGTTATGCAACCAGTATACCGCAGAACCCGACAAAAGGCAACCGCGGTCTTGACTTTCGGTCTGTTTTCCGCTACCCTATGGAGCAAGGAAGTGATCGAATGAAAGTTATCGGTAAAATTCTGGAGTCCATCATCGGCGCAGCCATTCTGGCCTTTGGACTGTATCAGGTACATTCTCTGTCCGGCGTGACCGAGGGCGGTGCACTGGGATTGACGCTGCTGCTTCAGCACTGGGCACACATCTCCCCGGCATGGTCATCCCTTGTCATCAACGTGCTCTGCTACGGCCTCGGGCTGCAGACCTTGGGACGGCAATTTCTCCTGTGGTCCGCCGTTTCCGGCGGCAGTTTTTCTCTGTTTTACGCCATATTTGAGCAGCACCCCCAGTATTGGCCGGAGCTTGCCCGGATGCCCCTGATCGCAGCCGTGATCGGTGCGCTGTTCGTGGGCGTCGGTGTGGGACTCTGTGTCCGTGCCGGCGGTGCCCCCACTGGGGACGATGCACTTGCCATGAGTCTGAGCAAGCGGTTCGGGTGGCCCATCGAGCGCGTTTACCTGATCTCCGATGTGACGGTTCTGCTGCTGTCGCTGACGTATCTGCCCTTGGAAAAGATCGCCTGTTCCCTGCTGACCGTGATCCTGTCCGGCAGACTCATCGGCCTGATCCAGCGATTTGACCCATAAGACCGCCGCACAGCCGTGTGGCGGCCAAGCTTGCCGAAAAAGGCCTGTGGCCTTTTTCGGCAGTTTTTTGCAGTCTGCTGCGCGCACTCCTTGTGCGCTATAGGCGCACAATTCGCACACTTGCAGCCTGAGCGGTATTTTCTGTCAGGTACACGCCCCGACAGAAAATGATTTTGATTTGATTTGCCGCTGACGCGGCAAACTCTGCGAGGCTTTTTTACAGTCTAAAACCGCCGCACGGCTGTGCGGCGGTTTTATCGGATCATCTGTTTCTGTAGTCGTCTTCAATGTCGGCTTTCCAGCTGTCCGCCAAAGGCTTGGATGCCCGGAAACAGCAGACTGCTTCGCTGACAGCCTCGTAGATGACGGCGGTGCCCCGGTGGTCGGCGTGATAGTTGGCAGCGTTGTCTGCACCGATGCCGAACCGGGCGGCCTCCTTGGCCGCGTCGATGTTGGCGCCGAGGAACAGGAACTCCCAGCCGTATGCCTCCTTCTGCCGCTCGATCATAGCCTTGACCTTGGCATAGTCATACTGCCGGCTGGCATTTTCCATGCCGTCGGTGGTGATGACGAAGAGCGTCCGTTCCGGCCGATCCTCTTCACGGGCGTACCTGTGGACATTGCTGATGTGGCGGATGGCGCCGCCCACGGCATCGAGCAGCGCCGTACAGCCCCGGACGTAGTACTCTTTCCGGGTCAGTGCGGGAACGTTGTTCAGTGGGACTCGGTCGTGGATGACCTCGCTTCGGTTGTCGAAGAGCACCGTGGAGACGAACGCCTCACCGGGCTCCAGCTTCTGCCGTCCGATCATGGCGTTGAAGCCACCGACGGTGTCGTCCTCCAGCCCTGCCATGGAACCGCTGCGGTCAAGGATGAATACCAGCTCTGTCAGATTCTTTTTCATGATAAAAACCTCCTGTAATGTGTTGTTTTTAGGTTACAACCACATTATAGGAGGTTTTCAGGTTCATTTGGTCAACTGGCAGGGGACGTTTTCAGCCGCCCAGAAGGCTCTGGTCAAATTCGTACAGGGCGAGATTGATCTGAACCACATTGAAGTTCCGCTGCTCGATGAAGTAGCGGATGATCAGATCGAATTTGCTGCTGTTGGTCAGCGCGTATCCGGCCCGGCCGATCAGATCTCTGGTCTGCTCCAGATCCAGCTCCAGTGCCAGCGCCAGTGCAATGGCAGTCTGCTTGGTGGGCTTGTAATGGGGATTGTTGCGGATCTTGGAAAAATGCTGCCGGGAGAGATTGGCACGCTTGTAAATCTCAGAATCTTTCTTACCGGTCGCGTCGATGTGCTTGAACAGCGTCTCTGCAAACCCCGCATCCTCCTGTTTCAGCATTTCCTCCAGAGTCATCATCGGTGCGGCGGACTCGGATACCTCTATGCACACGTCCATCTCCGCTCTGCGGCGGTTTTCCAGGCGCAGGGGCCGGGAAGCGGCAAAGGTGGCCCGCTCCCAACGGTCCACATAATGCTGATCAATATAGCTTGCCACATTCGAGAAAAGCTTCTCAGATAGCCGAAACGCCGACCGGTCAAAGACCACAAGATAGATCTGCATCTCGTGCTCCAGCAGGAAATCGCTGAATGCCGAAATCGCAATGCTCAGAGCACGGTCCTTGGGAAATCCGTAGTTTCCCGAGGAAATCAGGGGAAAGGCAACAGACTGGCACCCATGCTCCAGCGCAAGCTGCAGCGCTGTGTCATAGCAGCTTCGCAGAAGCCGCTCCTCCCCTGCCGCTCCGCCCTCCCAGCAGGGGCCCACGGTATGGATCACAAATTTTGCATGGAGGTCAAAACCCGGCGTCACCGCCGCCTGACCGACAGGAATGGGGCCGATCTCCCTCCGTGCCGTCAAAAGCCCGGATCCGGCCTTGGCATGGATCATGGAGTCCACACCCGGGCCGACCGTCGGCATGGGATTGGCCGTATTGACGATGGCATCCACCTGCATATCGGTGATGTCGTTGCGGACGATCTCAAAAGGCATATACATCCCTCCGTTTCTTTTCTTTAATATACCACGCATTTCCCGGAAAAGCAAATTACCTTGCCCAAAGGGCATTTTTGAATTTTAAGAAATTTTAAGAACCGCAGTGGGAATTTTGTGATATAATGACAGCAACCCTGTTCCCATGGAGGTGTATCATGAAGCTATCCTCATTCCTGCACTTTGCTTCCTTTGGCATCAAAACCGTCCTGCTCCGAAAGAAGGAGCCGATTCTGGGCACGGTCATCGTCACCGACAAGTGCAATCTCCACTGCAAGCACTGCTCCGTCAACAACATCACCGCTGTCGTCCATCCCTACGAAAAGGTGCGCAAAGAGATGCAGACCCTCTACGATCTGGGTGTACGCATCCTGTTTTTCTGCGGCGGAGAGACGTTCCTGTGGCGCGACGGCGAGAAAACCCTGCGGGATCTGGTCATCGAGGCCAAGCAGATGGGCTTTCTCATCGTCAATGTGGTCACCAACGGCACCTTCCCCATCGATCTGCCCGAGGCGGACCTGATCCTCCTGAGTCTCGACGGCGACCGGGAGCGGCACAACACCATCCGTGGCAACACCTACGACACCATCCTGCACAACATCAGCAAAGCCACCGCCGACAACATCTGCTTCTACATGGCCATCAATCAGATCAACAAGGACTGTGTGGATCATGTCTGCCGCTTAGCCCGGGACACGAAAAATGTCCGTGCCGTGTCCTTCAATTTCCATACCCCCTATCCCGACACCAAGGAGCTGGCCCTGAGCCGGGAGGAAAAGAAGGCCTGCTGCGATACCATCAGCCGGATGATGGACGAGGGCTGCCCGGTCTTCAATCTGAAATCCGCATTCCCCTATCTGATCGAAAACAAATTCCCCACCCCCTGCCACCAGTGTCTGGTGATTGAGGACGGGAAGATCAGCACCTGCGGCCGGTGCATCGAGGTGCCGGGGCTGTGCGAACAGTGCGGCTACTTCTTCGTGGCGGAGTATACCCTGCTCTTCCGGGGCAATGTGAAGATCATTCTGGAAATGCTGAAAACCTACCTGAAATATATCTGAGCCTATGAGTATTGTTACCGATCTGACCCGTTCCTGGCTGACGCGGTCTTGGAAGCCCTTTACCTTCCGAAATGAATATGACGCCCTTCTCCCTTATCAGGATTGTGAAAATCTGGGTCTGTACATCCATATCCCGTTCTGCAGGAGCATCTGCAATTTCTGCCCCTACTGCAAGGTACGCTACGAAAAGTCCCTGTGTGACCGCTACATCGATTCCCTCCTGCGGGAGATCCAGACGGTGGGCAGTCAGAATTCGGGCCGCAAGCAAGTCACCAGTCTCTACTTCGGCGGCGGCACGCCGGCACTGGCGGCTGACCGGCTGGCCGAGATCATCGACACCTGCCGAGAGTATTTCGACATCACCGAGGGCATCGGTCTGGAGCTGCACCCGGACAATGTGAATGTCCCCACGCTGCAGAAGCTGCAAGCAGCCGGCGTCACCAAAATCAGCATCGGCATCCAGTCCTTTCAGGAGAAATTCCAGTCCACTCTGGGCCGAAAAACGGTGGACATGAAGGCCATGTCCGCGGCGCTGGCTGCAGTGCCCTTTGAAACGGTGTCCATGGATTTCATCTTCGCCCTTCCGGATCAGACCTTTGAGGATCTGAAATCGGACATCGACACTGCATTTTCCGTCGGTGCCAACCACATCGCCATCTATCCGTTCATCGATTTTACATTCACAAAGAGCACTGTCAGTGCCCTGCCGAAGAAAGAAAAGCGCGCCCTTCTTGACGCCATCACCCGCTACTGTCTGGGCAAGGGCTATCGGCGCAGCTCCATCTGGACGTTTTCCAGTGAGGCACACGCGGGCTACTCCTCCATGACCCGGGACAATTTCCTCGGCTTCGGCTGTTCCGCCACCACGCTCCTGCGGGATCAGTTCAAGATCAACACGTTCTCGGTGGAGGAATACTGCAGGCGGATCGGCGAGCGGAAGCGCCCCACCTCCCTGACCATCCGCTTTACCCGGCGTCAGAGAATGGTCTACTACCTGTTCTGGACGGCCTACTCCACAAGGGTGGATTCCCGGGATTTTGAGAAATTCTTCGGCGTTCCCCTGAAAAGGATGTACGGCTTTGAGCTGTGGCTGGCCAAGCTGCTGGGTTTCTGCACGGAGAAGAACGGGGTCTACGAAATGACCCTGAAAGGCGCCTTCTACTACCACTATTACGAGAATTTCTACACCCTCTCCTACATTGACAAGATGTGGGGCATCATGCGCAAGGAAGCATTTCCGGAAAGCATCGAGCTTTGACCATAACACTTCACCCCCGCTGCAAGAGCAGCGGGGGTTGTTGCATCAATCGGTTTTCCGTTCGGAATAGATTTGGAAATGATCAATATAGGCACCGTACTGGGAGCTGGCAGCACTCTGCCATAGCTCGTCGTATGTGACGCGGTTATCGTGGGTCAGGACATACAGATCGGACTCCATCGCCGCAGAGCTTCCATACTTCATCAGATATTCATAGGTTTTCGATTCCCCGTTCAGAGAAAGGGTATAGCGGCTTCCGTCAAAATAGAGTTGACAGACTTCCAGATTGGGATAGTCCTGCCGGAAGATTTGGTAGTACCCATATACGCTGCTAAGTAGCGGATATGTGGAATCGTAATAATAGGCCACGGTGACCGATGCTTCTTTCCCCTGTTGGGTCAGCCCGTAGAAATCCTGCCAGATATGCTGCCCCTCTGCTGCGAAACCATTCACCATGACAGCGTAACCCGCTTCAACGGCCTCCTCCAGTGACGTATCCGAACATCTCTGGGGCGGGTAGTATTCACACAGCAACGCCCCATTTCTTTCGGAGATCAGCAGCACCTTCGTCCTGTCCGGGTATTCTTTCAGGGAAAACACCTGATTCTCCACTGCTTCGCCCATGTCGATCTCCTCGAAGCGCAGCAGCAGTGCGTCCGCTGTCACATTCTGGGGATCCGACTCGCGCAGGTTATAGCGGTAGATACTTCCATCGATCGGAACCAGCAGCACACCGGCATGCAGACCCGTCAGCTCCGTATCCGTGGGCACCATGGGACTCCGCTGTGCCACGGAGATATGATAAACACTGGCAATCCTGACAGGATACGTCCCCTGAAGCACTCCGTCATACTCGATCTGCAGCGTATCTCCCACCTGTGGCTCCGGCGAGGGCTCCATGTTCTGCATGGGTACTTCGATTCTGTCGGGTCCCTCGCTTCCGTCCAGCGGTTCCACAAGGAAATACCCGTCGCGGATCTCCAGAATTCTGGCCGTCAGGGTCACCCGGGGCTGGGTATCGATCTGAATGGCGAAATCCTCCAGCCGCAGCGGTTCAGAGGATACCAGCTCGCTGCTGTTATAGACGTGCTTGTCCACATAGAGCTGCCCGTTCCCCTCGTCCAGCCGCAGAAAATAGTCATGCTCCCCACGGCCTGAGAGCAGATAGCACCTGCCGTTGGCATAGTCATAGACAGTGATCCGTTCGTCGATGATGCCGGAGCCAAAGCTCGACTCAGAGCAGATCTCCGGATATCCGTCCCCGTTCAGATCGCAGAAGTAGACACTCCAGATGGGCATACCGTCGAACAGGGGCGTACGCACCCCATCCGCGGTTTCCGCCGTGAGCTCCCCGGGAACATAGCAGAACGTGACACCGGGGAATTCCTCCAGCTGGATGGTCAGCTCCTGCTCATAGGACATTTCGGAGTTGTCCTCGGTGTACTCGAACCAAATCCGTGTCAGGCCCACAGCCGTGTTTCTGCCATTTCCATAGAACAGATGCACGACCTCCTCGCCGGTTCCGCTATACTGTTCCCCATCACTGTGCAGAGGCAGGACGCGAAGATGGAGATACCAGCCCTCCGTATCCCCGACTCCCGCCGCAGAATAGGTGATGACTCGATCATAGTCGGAGGGCGTACCCTCGTCGATATGCTCGATCAAATACCGATCCGCAGGAGCCATTTCGCGGATCGCTTCCTGAGGAAGGAATTTTACGGCATCCAAATAGTGCCTGAGAAGGAAAATACGGTTCTGATCCGGCCATTCGTTTGCTTCCGTAAGGAAATACTCCTTTGACTCCGGGAAGATCCGCAGCTGCGCATTGCGAACCTCGTGGTTTTCGTAGAAGAAATAGGAGATTGTCTGCGAATCCATCCAATCGAAATCGGCATCCACACTGAGTGAATAACCGCTGGCATTCACATAAACATCACTGTTCTCGATGTCCTGAAACTGGACAATTCTCTCCACGATCTGCTCCGGCTCTAGATCAGATATATTGTTGCCGGACATGGCAAATTCCGGCGCAAGCTTTGGGTCAGTCAGGAAGCACACCGCCACCGCAGCGCATACAGTCAACGCAGTCAGAACGATCCAGAATGTAGGCTTTCGATAGTTCATGATCGATTTCACCCGTTCCTTTACACCCACCTCGCCAAACGCCAGCGGACAGGCCGCGATCGAACGCCGGTTGACGCTGCAGGCAACCAGTGCCTGCGTGTAATCCGCCCGCTGTTCGCTGTCCAGCTCGGCGATAACCTTTTCATCACAGGCCAGCTCGATGTCCCGGCACAGCAGGACATAGGCCAGCCACATCAGCGGATTGAACCAATGGATGCTCAGCAGCAGGAACCCCAAAGGCTTCCACCAGTGATCCCTTCTGCGGATATGCGCCATCTCATGGGCAATCACATGGGGATCCTCCATGTCATAGGGCAGGTAAATTCTCGGCTTCAGAATGCCCAGCACAAAGGGCGACTGGACTGTTTCGCACTGATAAATGTTGTCACGAAGAATCACCGCCGTGCGAAGCTTTCGCCGCAGGGAAATATAGCTGAAAGCGGTATAAAGCGCCATGGCCGCCATGCCCAGAATCCAGACATTGGCCAGAATCGCCATGGTGATCTGAAGCGGATTGACACTGGCCCCGGCCGTAGGGGTATTGCTGTGCGCAATACCGGGATTGATGCTGCTGTCGATGAACGCAACGCCTGAATGGATCGTCGGAGTAGTGTCCATCTCGATGTTCAGAGGAATTGTTTCGGCACTGGGGATCAGACTCAATGCACTCTCGATTGTGAACGGACAAACAAGCCGCACAGCGACAATGCCCCACAGCAAAACATTCACCCATTTCGGCGCCCGTTTCATCAACAATCTCAGGCCCAAAACCGCCAGTATCAGCCATCCGACGGAAATACTCAGATTAAGTACATCCAAAAAGAGCCCTGTCATTTTGTTCCCCCTCCCCTCCGAATCCGGTCAATCATCCGCTGAACCTCGTCCAGATCCTCCTCAGACAGCTCCTGATGCTTCGTGAAGGCCGCCACAAAGGCCGGCAGGCTGCCGCCGAATTTGGACTCCACAAAGGTTTCAATCTCAGCCTTTTCCGCCTCCTCCTTGGAGATCAGGGAGGTGACGATGCCGTTTTCCAGCTTCAGCACCCCTCGCTCGCCAAGGCGCTTGATGACGGTGTAGGTGGTCGTACGCTTCCAGCCCAGCCGCTGCTGACACAGCTTCACCAGTTCAAGGGAAGATACCGGCTCATGCTCCCACATGATCAGGCAGAAGCGGTACTCCCCCTCGGGTATTTTGGGAATTTTCATAGGAAACCCTCCTTGTCTACGATTGTAGTCTGCTTCTGATATCAGTCTACAACAGTAGTCTGCAAATGTCAATAGGATTTTCCAACAGAATTTCATCGGGCCGAATCCATCTTATTGGTTGGAAAACAGTTGCATTTGGGCATACTTTGTGGTAAGATATCAGTTGACAAATTTTCCAAACACCCGCTATTTGAACGGAGGATACCATACCATGACAAAAATCGACATCTACTCCGGCTTCCTTGGAGCCGGCAAGACCACACTGATCAAGAAGATGATCTCCGAGGGCTACAAGAATCAGCAGCTGGTGCTGATCGAGAACGAGTTCGGCGAGATCGGCATCGACGGCGGCTTCCTGCAGGACGCCGGCATCAACATCACCGAGATGAACTCCGGCTGCATCTGCTGCTCCCTCGTGGGCGACTTCGGCAAGGCGCTGGAGAAGGTCATTTCCGAGTACCATCCCGACCGGGTCATCATCGAGCCCTCCGGCGTCGGCAAGCTCTCCGACGTCATCGGCGCCGTAAAGAAGGTCGTCGGTCACGATGTGGAGCTGGGCTACGCCGTCGCCGTGGCCGACGCAAACAAGGTCAAGGTCTACATGAAGAACTTCGGTGAGTTCTACAACAACCAGATCGAGACTGCCTCCACCATCATTCTCTCCCGCACCCAGGGCATCGCCGAGAAGAAGCTGGACACCGCACTGGAGCTGATCCGGGAGCACAATTCCACCGCCACCATCGTCACCACCCCCTGGGACGAACTGACCGGCGAGCAGCTGATCATCGCCATGGAGGGCCACGCAACGCTGGCCAAGCACATGGAGGAGCTGGAGCACGAGCACCATCATCACCATCACGAGCACGGCGAGCACTGCTGCTGCGGCCATGACCATGACCACGAGCATCACCACCATGAGCACGGTGAGGAGTGCAGCTGTGGCCATGACCACGACCACGAGCATCACCACCACGAGCACGGCGAGGAATGCACCTGCGGTTATCACCATGACCACGAGCACCATCACCACGAGCATGGCGAGGAATGCACCTGCGGCTGCCATGACCATGACCATCATCACCACCACGCCGACGAGGTCTTCACCTCCTGGGGCCGTGAGACCGCAAAGAAGTACACCGCCGAGCAGATCAGCACCGTTCTGGACGAGCTGGATTCCGGCGAGTACGGTATCGTGCTCCGGGCCAAGGGCATCGTGGCCGGCGCCGATGGCAAGTGGATCCACTTTGACTTCGTTCCCGGCGAAAGCAATGTCCGTTTCGGCGCTGCCGACGTGATGGGCCGCATCTGCGTCATCGGCTCCAAGCTGGACGAGGACGCCGTTGCCAAGCTCTTCGGCCTGTAAGGAGAATTCCATGACTCAGATCCCTGTTTATGCATTCACCGGATTCCTCGATTCCGGCAAAACCAAGTTCATTCAGGAGACGCTGGAGGACGAGCGCTTCAACGCCGGTGAACGGACGCTGCTGCTGGTCTTCGAAGAGGGCGAGGAGGAGTATGACTTCTCCACCTATCCCCACCAGAACGTCTTCCTCGAGGTGCTCGATCAGGAGACTGTCACCGAGAAGGATTTCAAGGCCCTGATGAAGAAGCACCGCCCCGAGCGGATCGTGGCCGAGCTCAACGGCATGCAGCTCGTCGGCGACCTCTATGCCCGCTTCCCTGTCGAGTGGGTCATCGCGCAGGAAGTCATGTTCGCCGATTCCACCACCTTCATGGCCTACAACGCCAATATGCGCAATCTGGTCATGGACAAGCTGACCGGCGCCCAGATGGTGGTGTTCAACCGTCTGAGCAAGGACGCGGATATCATGCCTTTCCACAAGCTGGCCCGGGCCGCCTCCCGGAGAGTGGATATCATGTACGAGTTCACCGACGGTTCCACCCAGTTTGACGACATCGAGGATCCCCTGCCCTTCGATATCAATGCCCCTGTCATCGAGGTGGGCGACGACGACTACGCCCTCTGGTTCCGGGACGTCACCGAGGAGCCTGAGAAATATCAGGGCAAGACCGTCCGCTTCAAGGCGCAGGTCGCCATGCTCCGCCGGGATAAGAACGGTATGTTCGCCCCGGGCCGGTTCGTCATGACCTGCTGTGTGGACGATATCCAGTTCTGCGGACTGCCCTGCAAGTGGGCCGACGCCGCCAAGCTCAAGTCCCGCAGCTGGGTGACGGTGGAGGCGAAGATCTCCGCCGAAAAGCACCGGCTGTACAAGGGCGACATGGGCCCCGTCCTCACCGCCATCTCCGTCACCGACGCAGCCCCCGCTGTGGAGGATGTCTGTACTTTCTGATTTAGACTGCCCGCCCTTTATTGGGCGGGCAATTTTGCATAACCCATTCAGATTTATGAATATTTTGTCAAAAATCAGTCGATTCCCGAACAGCAGTTGATTTATATGCATTTTCGCGGTATAATGAGTGCATCTATTCCCCGAAAGGCTGTGGTTTCAGATGAAACGGTTATGCATCTTCCTGCTGGCGATTTTGATGACCCTCTCCCTCTTCGGCTGCGGTGACAAGGAGACGCCTGTGCTCTGGGTCGCCATGTCACCGGACTTTCCCCCAATGGAATTTGTCACAGTATCATCGGACAGCGAGGAGCAGATCGTAGGCTTCGATGTGTATCTGGCCGAGTATCTTGCCGAGGGACTCGATATGGAGCTGAAGCTCGTGGCAATGGACTTCGGGGAATGTCAGGATGCCGTGGCAAAGGGGCAGGTGGATCTGGCCATCTCCGGCTTCAGCTGGCTTCCCCAGCGGGCAGAGCGGTTCAATCTCTCCGACACCTACCACGCCAGCGACAATACCACCAATCAGGTTCTGCTGACCACCGCGGAGAATGCATCCCGTTTTGCCGCCCCAGAGGATCTGGTGGGCGTCTACATCGGAGCCCAACGGGCATCATTGCAGGAATGGCTGATCTCTGAGCAGCTTAAGGATGCATACACAGTCCCCTTTCAGGATCTTCAGGAGGGCGTCAGTCTGCTCCTGACCGGTAAGATCGACGCACTGGCCGTGGCGGAAGGAAATGCGGATGCCATCATCGCCGCCAATGCCGGCCTTGCCAAGGCGGAATTCCGCTTTACACTGTCCGCAGAGCTGACAGACAATCTGATTCTGCTGAAAAAGGGAAACGATTCCCTGACCGAAAAGGTCAACGCCCTCCTCGCTCAGGCGCAGGCCGAGGGGCTCTACCCCCAGTGGTATGCGCTGGCGCTGGAACAGGCCGGCATCACCCACGGGGATTGAACACAACAAGCATCAAAGGTGAAAACTACCATGAAAGAATCTATTTACAGCTACATTTCCTCCCGGAGCGGAGAATTCATCGAAATCTCCGACAAAATCTGGGAATTTGCGGAGCTGAGCCTCAACGAGTACAAAAGCGCAGCATGCTACATCGATTTTCTGAAAAAAGAGGGCTTTTCCGTCCGGGAGCAGGCTGCCAATGTCCCCACGGCCTTCGTGGCCTCCTACGGCTCCGGCCGACCCAGAATCGGCATTCTGGCAGAGTATGACGCCCTCTCCTCCCTGAGCCAGAAGCCGGGCATCGCCAATCAGCAGCCCTTGGTGCCCGGCGGGCACGGACACGGCTGCGGCCACAATCTTCTGGGCGCCGGTTCTCTGGCTGCGGCCGTGGCAGTGAAAAACCTGATTGAAACCGGCAAGCTCCACGGAACCGTGGTTTTCTACGGCTGTCCCGGCGAGGAGGGATGCGCCGGCAAGACATTCATGGCCCGGGACGGCGAGTTCCGCGACTTGGATGCCGCCATCACTTGGCACCCCGGCGACACCAACGAGGTCACCACCGGCTCCAATGCCGCCTGTCTTCAGTACCTCTACTCCTTTCAGGGCCAGACCGCCCACGCCGCCGGCGATCCCCACTTGGGCCGCAGCGCACTGGACGCCGCGGAGCTGATGAACGTGGGCGTTCAATTCCTGCGGGAACATATGCGCTCCTGCGAGAGCGTCCACTACTCCTTCCTCGATGTGGGCGGCCCCAGTCCCAACGTGGTGCAGCCCACCGCTTCGGTGCTCTACATGGTCCGCAGCGACAATGTCCGCAACGCAAAACAGCTTCTGGAGCGGGTGCACAACATCGCCCGGGGCGCCTGTCTGATGACCGGAACCACCGTTTCCATCCGTCAGGTGGACGGCACCGCCAGCACCCTGAGCAACACCGTCCTCGAGGAGCTGATCCAGAAAAATCTTCAGTCCGCTCCCCTGCCCGTCTACGACCGCAAGGAGCTCCGTTTCGCCGAGGCCATCCACGGCACCTACACCAACCGGGAGCTCCCCGGCACTGCCCCCAAATTCGACTGGAAGGTCAAAAAGCTGGTCAAGGAGCTCACTGCCGACGGTCACAAAGCCGTCAACGATTTCGTCATGCCCTACGTCCCCTCGGACTATATGAGTCCCGGCTCCACGGACGTGGGCGATGTCAGCTGGCTGACCCCCACCGCCCAGTTCAACGCCGCAACATGGCCCAGCAACTGCCCCGGCCACAGCTGGCAGATGGTGTCCACAGGCAAGACGAGCTTCGCCCACAAGGCCATGCTCTACGCCGGTCAGGTGCTGGCCGGTACCGCCTATGACCTGATGACCGATCCTGCGATCCTCGAAAAAGCCCGGGCCGAGTTCGAGGACACCGCGGCGGGCGGCTACGACTGCCCTCTGGAAGCGGATCTGGTGGCAGAGCCTGCGGCTGTATAACAAAAAACGGAAGTGCGCCGTGAAATCCGCGGCGCACTTTTAGTCTGTACATTTTCGCTTTTTGCTGTATAATGATATCAGAGAGATTATGCTCTGAATTTTTCCTTTTGGTGATACCTATGAAATTTTCCTTTTACACCCTTGGATGCAAGGTCAATCAATATGAAACGCAGGCCATGGAGCAGCTGCTTCGGGAGCAGGGCCATGAGATCGGGCGGTTCGACGAAGTCTGCGACGGCTATATCATCAACACCTGCTCCGTCACCGCCGTGGCGGACAAGAAAAACCGCGCAGTCATCCGCCGCTGTCGGAAGCTCCACCCTGAGGCCGTCATCGGCGTCTGCGGCTGCTACAGCCAGCACGCCGCCGAAGATGTGGAAAAACTGGATGTGGACATCATCTCCGGCTCCGGCGGCCGGGAGGAATTCCTCTCGATGATGCTCGCCGCCACAGAAGACCGGCAGCAGCGCACCTGTGTTGACAATGCCCTCCGCCGCCGGGAATTTGAAGTTCTGCCCGCAGGCGGCCTTTCCGAGCGCACCCGGGCCATGCTGAAGGTGCAGGACGGCTGCGTCAATTTCTGTTCCTACTGCATCATCCCCTACACCCGGGGCCCCGTTCGCTCCGCGCCGCTGGAGCTTGCTGTCGCGCAGGCCAAGGAGCTCGCCGCGCAGGGCTTCCGGGAGATCGTGGTGACGGGCATTGAGATCGCCTCGTGGGGTGTTGACCTGCTCGGCAAGCCCAAAATCGCAGATTTGATTGAGGCCATCTGTCAGGCCGTACCCGATCTGCGTGTCCGTCTGGGCTCACTAGAGCCCCGTATTGTGACAGAGGACTTCTGTGAGCGGCTGTCGCAGTATCCGAACCTCTGTCCCCATTTCCACCTGTCCATGCAGTCCGGCAGCGACACGGTGCTTGCGCGGATGAAGCGCAAGTACGACACCGCCCGATACTACGAATCCATCGAGCTTCTGCGCAAATACTTCCCCGGCTGCGCCATCACCACAGACATGATCGTAGCCTTCCCCGGTGAAACTGAGGCGGAATTCGTGGAAAGTCTGGACTTCATCCAAAAATGCGCCTTCGCGGAAATGCACATCTTCCCCTACTCCCGGCGTCCCGGCACACCCGCAGACAAAATGCCCGGGCAGCATCCCAATGCCGTCAAGGAGGATCGCTCTCACCGGGCCATTGCGGTGGCCGACGAAATGACCAAGCATTATCGGGAATCCATGATCGGCACAACCCAGCAGGTGCTCTTCGAGGAGCCCTCCGACGGTTATTTTACCGGACATGCCCCCAATTACGTCCGGATCTACGCCGAGGGAGAGGACCTGCACAACGAAGTCAAGTCCGTGCGCATCACGTCCGTCTTCCGCGACGGCGTTCTGGGCATCATCGAATGAAAGGAGCAAGCCATGTATACCGAAATGACCGACGAATATTCCTTTGCCCGGCCCTATCTGGCCCCCGGTGAGACGATCCTCTGGCGCGGCAGGCCCCAGAGCGGACACCTTTTTTCCGGTCAGGATGTGTTCCTGATCCCCTTCTCCCTCCTATGGTGCGGCTTTGCCATTTTCTGGTTCGTGACTGCCCTGCAGCACACTCCCCTGCCCTTTGCCCTGTTCGGTGTGCCCTTTGTCTGCGTGGGCCTGTACATCACTGTGGGCCGCTTCTTCCATACCTCACACCTGCGCAAGAACACCTTTTACGTCATCACTGACCAGAAGATCATCCGCAAGCGGGGCAAGAAAATTGACATGCTGGACGGCAACCGCATGCCCAGCATCCACATCACCGCCCGCGATGACGGCACCGGCACCATCCGCTTCGGTCAGCTTATGTACTATAACCACAGCCGCTGGAACAATTACACCATGAGCCCCAGCGACGGCATTTTCGCCCTCGAAAACATCCCCGATGTGGCCCGTGTCCAGCAGATCGTTCATTCTATCGCAAGAGAATATTAAGCTTTTCCCCATTGCATTCCGTCGAAAACCGTAGTATAATGGTAAATCATGCATTTTTATGGAGGTGATGCCATGCGCCGCACTGTCGCGCTGATTCTGTGCATCTTCCTGTTCGCGCTCCCGGTCCACGCCGCAAACTCTGCCGGCTCCGTCAATACCACCGCCGTTGTCATGGAAAACGGTGCCTGTCAGGTGACCATCGAGGCAGAGATCCGTCTGGACGAGCCCGCCCGGGGTCTGAAATTCCCCCTTGGCACCGACATCAATTCCGTCACCTTAAATGGCACCGCCGCTCCCCTGCGCCAGTCCAACGGCATCACCAGTGTGGATCTGAGCCACATGGACGGCAAGACGGGAACCTATTCCTGCACCATCATGTATACCGTCAACTCTGTTGTACAGACCGACGAAAACGGAAAGCAGATGATCAATCTGCCGCTTATTTTCGGCTTCCCCTACATCGTGGAACACATGGAGTTCACTGTGACTCTGCCCACCGAGTTTGACACCGTCCCCGCCTTCTTCAGCGGCTACCACGGTCAGGACATCGAACGGCAGATGACTGCAACCACCAGCGGAAACACCATCCGCGGCACCCTCCATCAGGAACTGAAAGACAGCGAAACGCTTTACCTCAGACTCGATGCTCCAGCGGGTATGTTCCCCGCCAGCCAGACCTTCGGCGGAAGCCTTGCCTTTGATGCGATCGCCATGGGCATCTGTGCAGCGCTGGCGCTGCTGTACTGGCTGCTGACCATGCGCACCGCTCCCAGTCTCCCCCGCTCCCGTGCCACGGTACCCGAGGGCATCTGTGCCGGCCAGATGGCCAGCTATATGATTCGCAGCGACGCCGATCTTCCCATCATGGTGCTCCAGTGGGCGCAGCTGGGCTACCTGATCATCCATCAGGACGAAAACGGCCGCGTGCTCCTGCACAAGAAGATGGACATGGGCAACGAGCGAAACCCCTTTGAACTGCGCTGCTTCCGGGATCTGTTCGGACGCAAGCAGATGGTGGACGCCACCGGCTACCGGTTCCAGAACGTCTGTGAAAAGGTAGCTGTGAAGAGCCGCCGCCAGAACAACGGCTACCGCAGCCCCCGGGGCAGTACACGTCTGTTCCGGCTGCTGTCTGCCCTCCTCGGTCTGTTCGCCGGTATTGCCATGGGCGACAGCATCGCCACCGACCACACTTGGCGCTTTATCATCATGGGCGCCATGGGTGCCCTCTGTTTCATCCTTTGCTGGTATATCCAAAGCGGTATGGGCTGCTTCCATCTCCGGGGAAAGAGCTCCCTGAAGCTCAGCTGCATCGCAGTATTGCTGCTGCTGTGCGCGGCGTTCCTCTGCGGCTGCGGTCTCTACGGCCTTGCAGCTGTCATATGGAATCTCATTGCCGGCTTCCTCGCCTTTTACGGCGGACGGAGAACAGACAACGGCAAACGGATCCGCTCTGAGATCTTTGCGCTGCGCCGTCACATGCGCAAGGCCGGAAAGACGGATCTCCAGCGCATCCTCGCCTCCAACCGTAACTACTACTTCGAGCTGGCCCCCTACGCGCTGGCGCTGGGCCTCGACAAATCCTTCGCAGAGAAATTCGGCAATGCACGACTTCCCGCCTGCACGTGGCTCGTCACCGGCATCGACAGCCGCACGGCTCCCGACTGGTATCCCCAGCTCCGGGAGGTCTACATGGCAATGACCCGCGACCGCAAGCCCACGCTGGCAGAGCGGATCTTCGGAAAGTGACCCATAAAAAACCGCCCTGTGCACAATGTGCGCAGGGCGGTTTTCTTGACATTATTCGAATGCTTTATGGCACTCTGGACATACCTTCGGTATGGGACGGTATCCGGCGAGCGAGTGGCCGCAGCAGGGGCATCTGACCGTTACCAGATGGTATATAATGCCCACAACAATCACAGCCAGACCAATCCAAAACCACAGGTTCGGTTGATACGCCGGCGCCGTTCTTGCTCCCAAAACTGCAAACAGTGCACCGACTCCCATGATAATCCAGGAATAAAGGCTTTTCCTCGCAGGAGTAGATTTTTTCATTGGAACCACCCTTTCAATTCCGTTTACCGTTTCCGATTCACAGCAGCGTGGTGGGATCCACGTACTCGAGGCCCTGATCCACAGCGACGGCCTTATAGGTAACGTGGCCCTGATAGGTGTTCAGTCCCTTCATGAGGGCGGGATCCCGGCGGCAGGCTTCCTCTGCGCCCAGATTGGCGATCTTCAGGGCATAGGGCAGAGTCGCGCCGGTCAGCGCCAGCGTGGAGGTTCTGGGCACGGCACCGGGCATATTGGCCACGGAGTAGTGGATGACGCCGTGCTTGACGAAGTAGGGATCGGCATGGGTGGTGATCCGATCAATGGTCTCAATGGAGCCGCCCTGATCGATGGCCACGTCCACAAGGACGGAGCCGGGCTTCATGGACTTGACCATCTCCTCGGTGACCAGCTTGGGAGCCTTGGCGCCGGGGATCAGAACACAACCGACGACCAGATCGGCATTCTTCACAGCCCGGGCAATGTTGAAGGGATTGGACAGCAGCGTCTGAATGCTGCTGCCGAACACATCATCCAGATAGGCAAGCCGCTTGATATTGACGTCCAGAATGGTCACGTTGGCACCGATGCCGGTGGCGATCTTTGCGGCATTGATGCCCACATTGCCGCCGCCGACAATGACCACATTGGCCCGCTCCACACCGGGCACGCCGCCCAGCAGAATGCCGCGGCCGCCGCAGTTGCTCTCCAGCAGACGGGCGCCGGTCTGAATGGCCAGACGGCCGGCGACCTCGGACATGGGGCTCAGCAGAGGCAGGCTGTTGTCAGCCAGTTGAACCGTCTCATAGGCGATGCCCGTGACCTTCTTGCGCAGCAGCGCCTGCGTCTGCTCGGGATCGGGAGCCAGATGCAGA
This sequence comes from Oscillospiraceae bacterium, assembly GCA_017507425.1. Taxonomy (GTDB): domain Bacteria; phylum Bacillota; class Clostridia; order Oscillospirales; family Oscillospiraceae; genus Faecousia. The sequence goes on from JAFWAZ010000037.1 coordinate 25,906, forward strand.
TAGGTGAACAGGATCTGACCCTCCCGCAGCAGCTCATACTCGGGCTCCAGAGGCTCTTTGACCTTGACGATCATGTCCGCAATGTCAAAAACCTTCTTGGCGGTGGGCAGAATCTTTGCGCCCTGCGCCACATATTCCTCATTGGGGAAACCGCTGGCCAGACCGGCGTTATCCTCCATATATACCTCATGACCGGCACGGACGAGGGCATCGACACCCGCAGGGGTCAGGCCGACACGGCACTCCTGTGCTTTAATCTCTTTGGGACAACCGATACGCATAATGATACTCCTTTCAAATCCATGTATTGGTTCCGCTTTCATAGTAGCACAAAGAGCGGAAAAATCAAGAATTTTCTGATTGACCCATCCCTCCGGACATAACCGGATCCGCAGACACATATCCTGTTCCGGGAGGGATGTCCATGAAAAAGGGAAACCGGCTCCTCAGCGGCGCACTGATGCTCACCGGGGTGAATCTTCTGCTGCGTTTTGCCGGAACGGCCTTTCAGGTATGGCTGTCCGGTCAGATCGGCGCCGCTGGGATCGGTCTGCTGCAGCTCATCCTGTCCGTGAATCTGCTGGCGCTGACATTGGGCACCGCCGGGGGCAGGACAACTGCCATGTACCTGACCGCAGAAGCACTTGGGCAAAAACGCCCCGGCGATGCCGACCGGCTCCTGAGCGGCTGCTTTGTGTACAGCATTCTCTGCTCCGCGGCAGTAAGCATTGCGCTTTTCCTGTATGCACCAAACTTGGCGCTGAAATGGATCGGAACCGTGGATGCACTCCCCTCCCTGCGAACTTGGGCGTCCTTTCTTCCGGTCATTACGCTCAGCGGTGTGATGACAGGCTACTTCACCGCCGCGAACCGCATCGGCACGCTGGCGGCTGTGGAAGTCGCGGAACAGCTCTTCGTGATCGCCGCGACAGCGGCGATTCTCACCGCTCTACCGATCGGAGATCGGGCGGAAGCCTGCCGGGCGGTGGTGCTGGGGTCCTGTCTGGGCGCCGTTTTGACGCTGGCGTGCCTCATGTTTCTCTATAGCCGCTGCGCGGGTGAGTCCGACAGCACCATCCCAGTGGCTGGGCGTGTGCTCCGCTGTGCTCTTCCTCTGGCGGTTGCAGATGATTTGAAAGCCGGTGTTTCAGCATTGGAAAACCTGATGGTGCCCCGGCGGCTGGCCCTATATTCCGGAACAGGTGATCCGCTCGCAGCCTTTGGGCGAATCAGCGGGATGGTATTTCCGGTACTCATGTTCCCCGCTGCCATTTTAAGCTCGCTGGCGGAGGTGCTGATTCCGGAGCTTGCCCGGTGCGCCGCCACCGGAAGCCGAAGACGCATCCGTTATCTCGTCCGGCGGAATCTGCGGGTGACGCTGCTGTACGGGCTGATCTGCGGCGGCGTGATGTTCCTGCTGTCCGAGCAACTGTGCGGACGGCTGTACCCGGATCAGCCCATCGTATCCCTGATGCGCCGGTTTGCACTGCTGGTGCCCATGCTCTACTGCGACCTGATCGCCGATGCCATGACCAAGGGGCTGGGCCAGCAGGCCGCCTGCGCCCGATACAGCGTCATCTCCAATATCTGCGACATCGCGCTGATGTATGTGCTCCTCCCCCGCTTTGGCATAGACGGGTATTTTATCAGCTTCACCCTGACCCATGCGCTGAATTTCTTCTTAAGCCTGCGCAAGGTTCTCCAAATCGGAAATGTAAAGCTAAGCGGCTATTTCGCATGGCTGGCGCCGCTCACCGCCGTCTTCGCCGGATTTGGCGCAAGCTGCTTTTCTGGGTCTGTGCGAAAGATCGCAGCATTTCTGGGACTCTTCTTCGGTCTGTGCTTTTACGCCGGGATCCTCGGAAAGGGGGATCTTCGTTGGATACGAAATCTTATTTTCAGCGCAGAGAAATCGCCCAAAATCGCAGATGCAACCAATAGTTGACATGGTTTTATACAAAAAAGTTCCGCAGGAAATCTCCTGCGGAACTTTTGAATCATTACAGTGCTTTCAGAACAGCCTTGATGAATTCCCACATTCTGGCGGTGGAAGCGATGCCCAGCCGCTCCCGGCTGGTGTGGATGTCGTGCATCTCGGGGCCGATGGAAACGGCATCGAGGCCCTCGATCTTCTCGCCCAGCAGGCCGCACTCGAGACCCGCGTGGATGGAAACCACCTTGGGCTCAGCTCCGAACATCTTGGTATACTCCGCAACCATCACATCCCGGAGCTCGGAATCGGCCTTGTACTCCCATGCGGGATAGTGGCCCCTGCTCTCGTAACTGGCGTCATACATACCTGCCAGCTTTTCAAGACGCTCCAGAAGCTCCGTCTTTTCGCCGTTGACGGAGGAACGGACGGAGAAGGTCATGGAGAATGCTTCCTTGTCAAGCTTCGCCACGCCCAGATTCAGGCTGGTCTGGACCAGACCGGGCATGTCGGCACACATGGCCTGAATGCCGTTGGGGGCGCCGCAGAGCAGGCCGATGACCTTGTCGGTCAACTGGGTGGACAGGGCGTTTCCGCCGAGGGCATCCACATTGTCCGCATAGACCAGCGCGTCGGGCTCATTGTACTCGGCGCGGATCTTGGCCTGCAGCGCTTCGGCCACGCCGTTGATCCGCTCGATCTCCATACCCATGGCCACCAGCGTGGCGGTGCAGGAGCGGGGAATGGCGTTGTCCTTGCTGCCGCCCTCGAGGCCGGTCAGACACAGGGGCATCAGCTTCTTGCTCTCGCTCATGAACTCGCCCATGACCTTGTTGGCGTTGGCGCGTCCCTTATCGATCTCCACACCGGAGTGGCCGCCGGCCAGACCGTCCACCACCAGCTTGACGCAGGGGCCGTAGACGGCGTGACGGGTAACGGGCAGAGTGATGTTCGCTCTTGCACCGCCGGCACAGGAGACGGTGAAGACCCCCTCCTCCTCGGAGTCGATGTTCAGAAGCTTCCTGCCCCGCAGCATGCTGAGGTCAATGCCTGCAGCGCCGTACATGCCCGTCTCCTCGTCCACGGTGATGACGACCTCCAGAGGGGGATGAGGAATGGACTTGTCCGCAATCAGCGCCAGCGCATAGGCCACGGCGATGCCGTCGTCGCCGCCGAGGGTGGTGCCCTTGGCAAAGACGTAGCTGCCGTCATGGGTCACGTCCAGACCGTCGGTCTCAAAGTTGATGGAGCAGTCGGCATCCTTTTCGCAGACCATATCCATATGACCCTGAATGATGACGGGCTCATGGTCTTCATACCCGACGGTGCCGTTGGCAAAGAGGATGACGTTGTTCAGCCCGTCCTGAATATAGCGTACGCCCTGCTCCTTAGCAAAGCTGACCAGATAGTCAGAGATGATCTTGGTGTTGCCGGAGCCGTGGGGCATGCAGCAAAGTTTTTCAAAATAACCGAAGACGGAAGCAGGTTCCAGACCTGCAAGCTTGACGGCCTCCATCTTACTCACCCCGCTCAATGCGGATGACCTTGCCCATGTTCCACAGGCGGACGACGGCGCGCTCGGCCTCCTCCTTGGAGCCGGCGTCGTCGTAGTCGACAAAGGTGGTCTGGGCGCCGCAGTCGAGACACTCGACATAGCAGTTCCAGCCGCCCTCATGCAGCAGCTGGCCAACGCCCCGGCAGTGGGGGCAGTCTTCCAGTTCGTAGATCGCAATGTTGTTATCCATGGTAAAAACTCCTTTTATCGGAAAATGGTGCCGTCGGCAGCGATGGCCTCCCGGCGGAAAACGCGGGTGAAATCGGGTGCAAACTCCGGCAGATAGGTCTCAATAGCGGACACCATCTGCTGGGGGTTCAGGCTGGGATTCTGGGCACAGACTCTGGCGGTCAGCTCCAGCTCCTGTTCAGAAATCGCTGTGATCTCCAGATTAGAGATCATGGGGATGATGTCCTGCTCCACGGGGCCGTTCTTACCCCGCTTCATGACGGTGAGGCTCTCCCGGGCAAACAAACCGCAGATGGCGTCCATGGCTCCGGCCGGGATGCCTGCGTCGTATTCCAGACGGATGTCGATGTCCAGATGGGTCAGATCCTTGGGCTTTCTGGGGCTGTCGTAAGCCTCCAGAACCCGGACGCCCGCGGGCATCGTGCGGTTCAGGCGCTCTTTGATCTCCTCAAAAGGCAGCTCCTGATCCACCAGCTCGTAATCAAGGATCTCGCAGACACTCTCCACGCCCACGCTCAGGGGCAGCGCAATGGAGACAAGGGCGCGGGGACTGAAGCCCTGCGTGTGCTTCAGGTTCAGGCCACCCCGCTTGAAGGCCCGCTGGAACAGCCGCATCAGATCCAGATGGCTGATAAAGACGGCATCGCCGGTCTTCTTAAACAGAATTCTACGCATCGCACTTAGCCTCCTTCAGCAGACAATTGGCTCCGCATCCGGCGCAGCCGTGGCGGCAGTCGGGGGTAACCTTGGATTCATAGGCGGTATGCCGCTCCCGCAGGAGGAACTTCTTGGTCAGGCCCACGTTGATATGATCCCAAGGCAGGAGCTCGTCTTCGCCAAAGCCTCGGGTGGTGTAGAACTCGGGGTCAACGCCGCAGACTTTGAAGGCCTCGATCCAAGCCTCATGCTTGAAATACTCGTCCCAGCCGTCCAGTCGGGCGCCGCGTCTGGCGGCCTCGGCAATGACCGGAGCGATCCGGCGGTCGCCGCGGGCCATGACGGACTCCAGACGGCTGATCTCCGGGGTGTGGTAATTATAGTCGATGGACTTGGAGTAGAAATGGCTCTTCAGCAGCTTGCACCGCCGCAGATATTCCTCCATGGTGATCTGCTGCTCCCACTGGAAGGGCGTGTGGGGCTTGGGCACGAAGAAGGCCGTAGCCACGTGGATGCGCAGTCCCCGCTTCTTGGCCGAGCCGAACTCCTTCCACTTGAGGATGATCTTGTAAACCAGATCCGCAATGCCCAGCACGTCTTCGTCCGTTTCCGTGGGCAGGCCAAGCATAAAGTAAAGCTTGACATTGCTCCAGCCGCCGGAGAAGGCATTCTCGCAGGTGGTCAGGATCTCCTCCTCAGTCAGGTTCTTGTTGATGACGTCGCGAAGCCGCTGGGTTCCCGCCTCGGGGGCGAAGGTCAGGCCGGACTTCTTGCCGGTCTGGAGCTTCTGCATCAGCTCCCGGCTGAAATTGTCCGCCCGGAGAGAGGGCACAGACAGGTTCACGTGGGTGCGCTCGCAGTAGGGGATCAGCTCGTCGGTCAGCTCCTTCAGCCCCCGGTAGTCGGAGGTGGAAAGACTCGACAGGGTGATCTCATTGGCGCCGGAATCCTCGAGGGACTCGATGGCCTGCTGACAGGCCACCGCAGCGCTCTTGCGGCGGACCGGACGGCAGGAGTAGCCCGCCTGACAGAACCGGCAGCCGCGGATGCAGCCCCGGAACAGCTCAATGTTGGTGCGGTCGTGGACGATCTCCGTGGAGGGGACGATCATTTTGGTGGGATAGTAGGCTCTGTCCAGATCCTCGATGATCCGCTTGGTGTGGACGGCGGGCTGGCCCTCCCGGGCGATGATCTCCCGCAGGGTGCCGTCATCGTTGTAGACGTGCTCATAGAAGCCGGGCACGTAGACACCCTCGATTTTGCTGACCTCCAGCAGGAACTGCTCCCTGCTCCAGCCCTCGGCCTTGGCACGGTCGTACAGGCTGACGATTTCGACCGTAGACTCCTCACCCTCGCCCAGAGAGAAGAAGTCAAAGAACGGTGCCAGCGGCTCCGGATTGAACGTACAGACACCGCCGGCGAAGACCATCTGGCTCAGATCATGGCGGTCCTTGGCATACAGGGGCACGCCGGCCAGATCCAGCATGTTGACGATACTGGTGTATGCCATCTCGTAGCCGATGGTAAAAGCGATCATATCAAAGTCTTTGACAGGTTTCTGGCTCTCCAGCGCCCACAGGGGCAGCCCGTGCTTTCGCATGGCCTCCTCCATGTCGCCCCAGGGGTGAAACACCCGCTGACACCAGACGCCCTCCATCTCGTTCATCACACCGTAGAGGATCCGCATGCCCACGTTGGACATGCCGATCTCATAGGTATCCGGGAAGCAGAAGGCCACATTCACCCGGACGGAGGCCGGGTCTTTCTGAATTTCATTGAATTCGCCGCCGGTGTAGCGCGCGGGCTTCTGGACACCGGGCAGGATTCGATGTAATAAATCGGTCATAGTGATACCTCATTTGTCTTTGTGCTCCCCATATTGTACTCCGAAATCCCGCCTTTTGCAACAAATATTTCTGAGAGCACGGCCCCCGTCTAGCGGATACACAGGAAGCAGGTTGAACAGCGTCTGCACCAGCCCCGCCGCAGCCAGCTCCGGGAATACCCGCCATGCCAAAATTGTCCATGCACCAGCCGCGGGCCCCGCCAGTGCACAAATGATTTCCTTCCGCGGCTCCATGGGATCGGCAAGGATCCGCGCACCGCCGGCATGCAATTCCATCCCCAGCACCCGTCCGCCTGTCAGCCAAAGAGCCGCCAGATGCCCCAGCTCATGCACAGCAGCCGCGAGGATCACCCCCATCAGAAAACGGATCGGAAACAGCAGCACAGCCATGGCCAGCACCAGCCAGAATCCGCCGGAAACATGCAGCTTCATCTTCCACCCCTCCCCTACAGATTACGCATTCGGGACGAAATCATGCCAAATCCCCCTTGACAAGCGCCCCGTTTTTCCATATAATAGTCAGGCTATCGGGGTGTGGCGAAGTTTGGTATCGCGCATGGTTCGGGTCCATGAGGCCGCGGGTTCGAATCCCGCCACTCCGACCAAAAAATCCGGTGAACACATTAGTGGTCGCCGGATTTTTAATCGTGGCGGGATTCGAAAGGCCGGCTCCGGCGCAGCCGGGGCAAAAAAGTGTCCGGGGGACACTTTTTTAGGCCGTGGGAGAATCCATCGCTTTCTGAACGCACCCGGTACGGGTGTGGGCAGAAAGCGATTATCGTCGCAGGAAGACTTCAGGAGTGAAACATCTATAGTGTCGAAAAGACACAAGAATCCGGTGACCACATTTGTGGTTGCCGGTTTTTTATCGTGGCGGGATTCGAAAGGCCGGCCCCGGCGCAGCCGGGGTAAAAAAGTGTCCGGGGGACACTTTTTTAGGCTGTGGGAGAATCCATCGCTTTCTGAACGCACCCGGTACGGGTGTGGGCAGAAAGCGATTATCGTCGCTGTAAGCCAAAATAGCAGAACGACTATAGTGTCTAAATGAGATCCGCTTAGCAGATGATATATGCGGACGCATATACCCAAACCTCCGGGGCATTCTATCAAAAATGCTCCGGAGGTTTCTTTATGTGTACAGCGATTTCGGCAGGCCGCTATTTCGGGCGGACATTGGACTATGACCGTTCCTTTGGGGAGGAGGTGGTATTTGTGCCCCGCAAATTTCCGCTTCCGTTCCGTCACGTGCCCAATATGCAGGACCATCACGCCATCCTCGGCATGGCCAATGTGCAGGACGGGTATCCCCTCTATTACGACGCCATAAATGAGCGGGGGCTTTACATGGCGGGACTCAATTTCGTCCATTCCTGCCGGTACGGCAATCCCGGGACGCACAGAATCGCTGCCTTTGAGCTGATCCCGTGGGTGCTCTCCCAATGTGATGATCTGGCTCAGGCCCGGGCGTTTTTGTCGGATACCACGATCCTCGGGGAGGATTTCAGCGATACCCTCCCCTGCGCCCGGCTCCACTGGCTCCTTGCAGACGGACACGGAGCCATCGCAGTTGAATGTACAAAACACGGCCTCGCGCTCCACGACAATCCCGTCGGTGTGCTGACCAACGAACCGAGCTTCGACGATCAGATGTGTCAATTGACACATTTCATGCACCTCTCTCCCGAAGAGCCTGTCAACCGTTTCTCCTCCCGGCTTGATCTGAAGCCATACAGCCGTGGTATGGGGGCCGTGGGTCTTCCGGGAGATTTGAGCAGTCAGTCCCGGTTCGTCCGGGCGGCATTCACAAAGCTCAACGCCGCGCCCGGCGGAGTCGGGCAGGTATTCCGGATTCTCGGCTCCGTGGAGCAGGTCAGGGGCTGCTGCCGCCTGCCCGACGGCTCCATGGAGCATACCCTCTATACTGCCGTCTGCGACGGAGAAAGGGGCATCTATTACTACACCACCTGTCACAACCGCCGCATCACCGGCATAGCCATGGAAAGGGAAAACATGGACGGCAATGCCCTCTTCCGGTTCCCGCTGTCCCATTCCGAGGACATTCACCGGCAGAATTGAGCACAATTGGAAAATTATACTTGCGAATACACCCGATATGCTGTACAATGGCCCATATATTCGTTTTAGGAGAATCAGCTATGATCTATCACAACATTCTCGATGCCATGGGCCACACTCCCATGGTACAGCTGGGCCGCATGGTGCCCGAGGGCGCGGCACGGGTTCTGGTCAAGTATGAGGGCCTGAACGTGGGCGGCTCCATCAAGACAAGAGTTGCCTACAACATGGTCATGGAGGCCGTACGGGCGGGCAAGATCACCAAGGACACCGTCATCGTCGAGCCCACCTCCGGCAATCAGGGCATCGGTCTGAGCCTCATCGGCGCGGTGCTGGGCTACAAGGTACGCATCATCATGCCCGACTCCGTCAGCGTGGAGCGTCAGAAGCTCATGCGCCACTACGGCGCGGAAGTCGTCCTCGTCCACGACAAGGGCAACATCGGCGACGCCATCGAGGAATGCCTGCAGACCGCTCTGCGGATGGAGCGGGAGGACCCGAATGTCTTCGTGCCCCAGCAGTTTGAAAACCCCGCCAATCCCATGATCCACCGGCACCAGACGGGCCTTGAAATTCTGGAGCAGGTTGGCGGCCCCATCGACGGCTTCTGCTCCGGCATCGGCACCGGCGGCACCATCACCGGCATCGGCGAGACGCTGAAGGCCCTGAATCCCGACATGACCATCTGGGCCGTGGAGCCCGAGAACGCCGCCATCCTCGCAGGCGGCACCGTGGGCAGCCATCTGCAGATGGGCATTGGCGACGGCCTGATCCCCGCCATTCTGAATCAGAACATCTACTCCGACATCTACATCGTCTCCGACGAAGAGGCTCTGCAGACCGCCCGGGATCTGGCCCGGCTGGAGGGTCTGATGTGCGGCATCTCCTCCGGCACCAATGTGGCCGCCGCCATCGCCATGGCCAAAAAGCTCGGCCCCGGCAAGACCGTCGTCACCATCCTGCCCGATACCGCAGAGCGTTACTTCTCCACGCCGCTGTTTGATGAATAACAAACGAAGCACCGCCGTACGGCGGTGCTTTGCTGTTACTTCTTCTTCAGAGGGGTCTTGTTGCCCTTGCTGTCGACGATATAGGTGTTCTCCAGCTGGCCCACGAGGTTGGCCTTTACGGAGTCGATATAGATGCGGCGGAGCTTGTCCCGCTCTGCCAGCTCCTCGGGGGTCAGGCCCTCGGTCTTGGCCTTCTTGGCCAGCTCATTGATGCGTGCGATGGTGTCGTTTAAGCTCATTTGAAAATCTCCTTATACATAGCGGTGGATGACCACGCTGATCCTTCCTTTTTTTGTCTGTCCGTTGACCTGCTCCAGCCGGATCTTTCCAAGCCCCCGGACGGAAACCTTGTCGCCCTCGCTGACAGCCTTGTCGGATTTGGTGCAGGGCAGGCCGTTGATGGCGGCTTTTCCCGCGTTTACATAGTCACCGGCCAGACTTCTGCCGATGCGGAAGCCCGAGCTGATGACCGCGTCCAGCCGGCAGGAGGCCAGTGTATCCTTGATTTCTTTGATCTCAGGCTCGGGGATGCTGGCTTCCGTCAGCGGAATTTCCGCGATCCGGAATCTGGTCCGTCCGGCGCTGTCAAAATTCTGAATGAGGTATGGCGCGATCTCCCGGGTCACGAAAAAATCACAGCTTCCTCTGCCCACACAGATGTCGCCCACCGTCTCCCGCGCCACGCCCGCGCCCATCAGCGCTCCGAGAAAGTCCCGATGGGTCAGGCTGTCGCCCTCATAATAGGTGGCCCTCAGACAGGCCACAGGGCTGTCCTCATAGGAAAGGGCATTTTCATCCAGATATTCCGGTAAGTATACCAGCATCTGCCGTTCGGCTTCGACGTAGCCGCCGAAACGGTACAGACCCTCGGGCTCACCGAAGAGCAGACGGGTCAGCTCCAGCTCCCGGGGAGAGAGAAAGCAGGAATTGGCGGGGATGTTTTTACGCAGTCCCGCGTTTATTTTATCCCAGACCTTCGCCAGAAGCAGCCGATCTTCGGGAGTTTTTGCAATTTTATCGATGTTATTTCGGTCCATATGATCACCGGGAGCATTATAGCACATCTTTTGTGCAAAGGAAAGAGATTTTTCTTGTGTCTTCCCGAAAAATCGGATATAATATTTAGTTGAAGAAAGAAGGTGTATCTATGATCGTCGGAATCATCGGCGGCGGTGCAGCGGGTATGACCGCGGCGCTGGCTGCCGCAGAATACAGTGACTGCTCCGTCGTCCTGATGGAGCGTCAGGCACGCTTGGGCCGCAAGCTCAGCGCCACCGGCAACGGCCGGTGCAACCTGTCGAACATTCATGCATCCGAGGGCGGCTATCACTCCGACCAACCGGATTTTCACGAATATGCTTTGAAACAGTTCCCGCCTGCCCGGACATTGGATTGGTTTTCCGATCTGGGGCTGTACACCGTCACGGAGCCCTCCGGCAAGGTCTACCCCTACTCCGATCAGGCCAACTCCGTGGTGGACATCCTCCGCTTTGCGCTGGATCGCGATAACATTGAAGTACTGACGGACTTTGAGGTCGTCAAAGTCAAAAAGGCCGACGGGCGCTTCACCGTCAGCTCCCAGAGAGAAACCGTCCAATGCGATAAGCTCATCGTCGCCTGCGGTGGCCTCGCGGGCACCAAGCTGGGCGGTACCATGTCCGGCTACAAGCTCCTGCGTTCCTTCGGTCATAAGTGCACCAAGCTCCGTCCTGCACTGGTGCAGGTGAAGACCGGCTGGCGGGGCATCGCAGCCCTGAAAGGCGTCCGGGCCAACTGCCGTGCCGCCATCACCTGCGACGGTGTTCTCCACCGGGAATCCGTGGGCGAGATCCAGTTCACGGAGCTGGGCCTGTCCGGCCCGGTCATCTACGAGATCTCCCGGGACACCTGCCACGGCGGCGGAAGCTGGGAGTGCACCATGGACTTCCTGCCAGATCTTTCCTATGACGACTTACTTGCGAAGCTCCTGCGCCGCAGAGCCGGCGCCCTGACCGCAGAAGATCTTTTCACCGGCATCCTCCACAATCGCTTGGGCCGGGTTCTGGTGAAAGAAGCGGATATCCGCAATATGACCCCCATCCGGGAGCTCCGGGACGAGCAGATCCGGGAAGCCGCGGGATACGCCAAGCACTTCATCCTGCCCCTGACGGAGCCCCTTGGCATGGATGCTGCACAGGTCACCGCCGGCGGCATCGTCACCCATGAATTTGAACCCACCACCATGGAAAGCAAGCTCGTGCCCGGGCTATACGCCTGCGGCGAGGTGCTGGATGTGGACGGCGACTGCGGCGGCTACAACCTTCAGTGGGCTTGGAGCTCCGGCAGACTGGCGGGCACCTCCGCCGGAAAGGAAACCATATGATCAGAATCCGAGATATCACTCTGCCGCCCCGGCACAATGTCAGCCAGCTTTCCTTTGAGGCTGCCCAGCTGCTGCGGGTGAGCAATTCCACCATCCGCGAAGTCAAAATCGTACGCAAATCCATCGACGCGAGAAAAAAGCCCGATGTGAAGATCAATTACACCATCGACGTGAAGGTCAGCGGCAACGAGGAGAAGATCCTCCGCAATTCCCGCTGCAAGAAGGCCGGCATCGCCCCTTGGACGAGCTACAAGGTCAAGCCCATCAAAAACCTCTCCGGCAAGCGGCCTGTTGTGGTGGGCTTCGGCCCGGCGGGTATGTTCGCCGCGCTGGTGCTGGCCATGTCCGGCGCCCGGCCCATCGTGCTGGAGCGGGGCGAGGATGCCGAGAGCCGCCATGAAAAGGTGCAGAAATTCTGGCAGACCGGTGAGCTTGACATGCGCAGCAACGTCCAGTTCGGCGAGGGCGGCGCCGGAACCTTTTCCGACGGCAAGCTGAACACCGGCGTGAACAACCCCCGGATCCCTTGGGTACTGGAGCAGTTCGTGCAGGCCGGCGCACAGGAGAACATCCGCTATGATGCCAAGCCCCATGTGGGCACCGATGTGCTGCTGCACGTGGTACAGAGCCTGCGAAACAAGATCATCTCCCTCGGCGGCGAGGTCCGCTTCAATACGCAGGTCACGGGACTGAAGACCGAAGACGGAAAGCTCGTCGGTCTGGAGCTGGAGGACGGCTCCTCCATCGAATGCGACCACTGCATCCTCGCCATCGGCCACAGCGCCCGGGACACCTTCCGGATGCTGCAGGCTTCCGGAATCCCCATGGAGCCCAAGGCATTTTCCATGGGTGTGCGCATCGAGCACAGGCAGGACATGGTGGATCTTTCCCAGTACGGCCAGCTGAGCCCCGATCTTCCCCCTGCGGACTATAAGCTGGTCAGTCATCAGGAGGACTGCACCGTCTACACCTTCTGCATGTGCCCCGGCGGCTACGTGGTCGCCGCTGCGTCCGAGGAGGGCGGCGTGGTCACCAACGGCATGAGTTTCTCTGACCGGGGCGGTGAAAACGCCAACGCGGCAGTTCTCGTCACAGTCCAGCCCAAGGATTTCCCCTACCCCGGCCCCCTCGGCGGAGCAGTATGGCAGCGGGAGATCGAAGAGAAGGCCTATCAGATCTCCGGCAGCTATCGCGCTCCGGCCCAGCGCTTCGGCGACTTCCTCGAGGGAAAAGCCAGCACCGGCCCCGGCGAGATCCGTCCCACCTATCTCCCCGGCGTCCACTGGTGCGATCTGCACGACGTTCTCCCCGAAAAGATTACCACCGCACTGAAAGCGGGCATCACCGAACTTGACGGCAAGCTCAAGGGCTTTGCCTCCCCCGACGCCGTGTTAACGGGCCCGGAGACACGCAGCTCCTCTCCCGTGCGCATCGTCCGGGACAGTGACGGCCAGTCCCCGCTGGTGGGCCTCTACCCCGCGGGAGAAGGTGCAGGCTATGCCGGCGGCATCATGTCCGCCGCCGTGGACGGCATGGAGGCCGCTGAGGCTGTGCTGAAAGCAATGCAGTAAATGAAAACCACAGAGAGAATACGGCGCATCCTGCTGCCGATCATCATCGCACTTCTGTTTGCCCTTCCGGTATACGCCGAATGCAGCCACGAATTCGTGGAAATGCGGGAGGAGCCCGGTTGCGAGACGCCGGGTCTGAGCTGGCTTGAATGCATCCATTGCGGCTACACCACAAACTATCAGCCCATCGAGAAACTGGGGCACGTGTTCGGGGAGTGGTACGTGCTAAACGGCCCTACCTGCAATCAGGAGGGTCTGCAGGCCCGGGACTGTACGGTCTGCGGTCATCAGCAGACCGAACCCATTCCCAGCACAGGCCATACCTATTCGGCGGAAGTCCGATACCCTACCTGTACCGCAGGCGGCTATACCCGCTACAACTGCTCCACCTGCAGCAGCTATTACATCTCTGATTACTCCCAGCCTCTGGGCCACTGCTATAACGAGGGCGTCCTCATCAAGGAGCCCACCGAAACAGCCCTTGGCCGGGTCCGCTTCACCTGCATCCGATGCTCAGAGAGCTATCTGATGACCTATGCCTTTCGGGACATTCCAAGTGATGCCTACTACTTTACGCCGGTCATCTGGGCGGTAAATGCAGGAATTGCCTCCGGCATCGATGAGACCCATTTTGCACCCGACAGCATCTGCAACCGTGCACAGGTCGTCACCTTCCTCTGGCGGGCCGCTGGTAAACCGGAAGTCAGCGGAAACAATCCCTTCGCCGACGTTCCCGCCGGATGCTTTTATGATACGGCTGTCCTCTGGGCCTATACAAACGGCATCACCATCGGAACAGATGCCACACATTTTTCGCCGGATGCACCCTGCAACCGGGCACAGGTGGTGACGTTTCTCCACCGGTTCCGGGGCTGTCCAGAGCCCACTGCGGAAAACATTTTCCCGGATGTAAGCAGTGATGATTTCTATTATGAGGCAGTCCGTTGGGCCGCCCAGAGGGGGATTACCGTGGGTATGGACGGCGGCTATTTCAAACCCAATCTACCCTGCACACGCGGGCAAATCGTGACCTTTCTCTATCGCGACGAACATAATCCATAATCAGGAGGTTTCCCATGAATCACAAGGATCAGCTCCACACCGGAGCCATCTACGACCCCAATGACCCCGAGATCATGAATGAGCAGCGCAAGCTCCTCGACCGGCTCTACGACTACAACCAGACCCGCCCCACGGAGCCGGGCAAACGGGAGAAGCTGCTGAAGAAGATGTTTGCCGAGATCGGCACCGGCTGCTGCATCGAGCCTCCCCTTTACACCAACATGGGCGGCCGCCATGTCCATTTCGGCAGCAACATCTACGCCAATTTCGGTCTTACGCTGGTGGACGACACCCACATCTACGTAGGTGACAACACCATGTTCGGCCCCCATGTCACCGTGGCCACCGCGGGCCACCCCATCGATCCCCAGCTCCGCGGCAAGGGCCTGCAATTCAATCTGCCTGTCTCCATCGGCCGCAATTGCTGGATCGGCGCCGGCGCCGTCATCCTGCCCGGCGTCACCATCGGCAACAACACGGTCATCGGTGCCGGCAGCGTGGTGACCAAGGACATCCCTGCCAATGTGGTGGCTGTTGGTAACCCCTGCCGCGTGCTCCGGGAGATCAGCAACCACGACCGCATCTATTACTACAAGGATCGCAAGATCGACTGGGACACCCTATGGGACATCGTAAAGGACTGATCCGGTGGATGATGCTCGGCATCTTCGCGCTGATGCTGACGCTGAACATCCTGACCCCCTACATCTGCGACGATTTTACCTACCGGCTGAATTTTCTGACGAAGGAGCCCTTGGGCTCCTTCTGGGAGATCTTCCCCTCCATGTACGCCCACAGTTACAAGATGAACGGTCGACTGATCTCCCACGGTCTGGCACAGGTATTCATGTTGCTTCCAGCCATCGTGTTTGATATCGTCAATGCGGCGGTTTTTACGGCAACGGTGTACCTCATCCATAGGCTCTGCGCGAAAGAGCGGGAACCCCTGATCCTCACAGCTATATTCTGCCTGTTCTGGCTGTTCACCCCTGCCTTCGGGCAGGTAGTGCTGTGGCAGGTGGGCGCACTGAATTACTTCTGGGCACTGTCCGGAAGCGTACTGTTTTTTACACCGGAGCTTCTTCGGTTCCGGGACGGCCGGGAGCTTCTGACGAAGAAATGGCATCGGATCTGCTTCTGCGTCTACGGCTTCTTTTTCGGCTGGTACAATGAGATTGCTTCCTTTGTGGGCATCTGCATGGTCATCTGCCTGATCCTGCTGGACGTATGGATGAATCGGGAGAAGTTCAGATTCTCCCGCATCATTCCCGTTTTTTGTGCCGTTTTGGGCTATGCCGTCATGCTGATGATGCCCGCCCAGTCTGCAAACAAGCAGGGCACGGCTTTGACGCTCCCGCTTCTTCTGCAAAAGTCGGAAAACTGCACCCGGATGCTGCTGGATCATTTCATGCCGCTGCTGGCGATTTTTGCGGTGCTGTTCGTGATCGGACTGATCGCAAAGCTGCCGTGGAAAACTCTGGTTCTGGCCGGACTTTTCGCGCTGGCTGGGATCTGTGCCAATTACATGCCCATCGCGGCCAGCTACTACCCCGAGCGGTGCATGTGCACCACGGCGCTGATGCTGATCATGGCGGTTGGGTTTCTGGCCGCAGAGCTGGGTAATGGGAAATTTTTCCCGCTCCTTGCTGCCGGCACTGCAGTGCTGATGCTGCTGACGCTCCCGGCCGGACTCCGGGGCTGCAGGGATATTGCCGGTTGCTATGTCCAGCATGCGCACCGGGAGCAGATCATCGCCACGGCGCTGGAGAACGGCGAAAAGGACGTGGTCGTCAATATCGTCTGGCCCTCCACGCCCTACAGCGCCTACTACGGTCTCGCTGACCTGAACCCCACAGACAGTACCACATGGCCCAACCATTCCATGGCCCTGTATTACGGATTGGATTCTCTTCTCGGGGAATAAGCAAACGGCGCAGCCTTTTGGCTGCGCCGTTCTTCCACGACTGCTATGCTTGCAGCAAAGAAAAACGACTTCCTTTCGGAAGTCGTTTTGTTTTGGTGCGCGAGGGGGGAGTCGAACCCCCACGCCCGGAATGAGCACTAGAACCTGAATCTAGCGAGTCTACCAATTCCACCACTCGCGCATATTTCGTTGTTTGTCGTCTGTGTCCTGACGACTGCTACATAGTATCACGGGCTCCCCGATTTGTCAACACCCAATTTTACTTTTTTTCATTTTTCTACCGACTATCTTTTTTCGGCGGAATCTGCTATACTAAAAAGAAAATCCTCAATTGGAGGTTCGTTATGGAATTTCTTCCCCTTTGCAGACAGGATATGATCGACCGCGGCTGGGAAGCCTGCGACTTTGTCTATGTCATCGGCGACGCCTATGTCGATCACCATTCCTTCGGCCACGCCATCATCTCCCAGCCCGACTGGAAAAAGCCCGCCTCCATCGATATCTACGGAAAGCCCCGGCTGGGCTTCCTGATCTCCGGCGGCAACATGGACAGTATGGTCAACCACTATTCCGTCACCAAGCACCGCCGCAAAACCGACGCCTACACCCCCGGCGGCGAGATGGGAAAACGGCCCGACTACGCCACCGTGGTCTACGGCAACCTGATCCGCCAGACCTACAAAGAGGTGCCCATCATCATCGGCGGCATTGAGGCCAGCCTGCGGCGTCTGAGCCACTACGACTACTGGTCGGAGAGCATGAAGCGCTCCATCCTGCTGGATTCTCAGGCAGATCTGCTCCTCTATGGCATGGGTGAACGGAGCATCGTGGAGGTGGCCGACGCCCTGAATTCCGGCATGAACGTCCGGGACATCACCTACATCGACGGCACAGTCTTTCGAATGAAAGAGCTGGACGAAAGTCTGCCCACCATCGTGCTGCCCAGCTACGAGGAGCTGAAGCAGGAGAAGCGAAAGTACGCCGAGTCCTTCAAAATCCAGTACAACAACTGCGATCCCTTCACCGCCAAGCGTCTGGCGGAGCCCTTCGGCGATCTGTTTGTCGTCCAGAATCCGCCCCAGAAGCCCCTGAGCCGGGAGGAGATGGACAATGTCTACGGACTGCCCTACTGCCGCACCTACCACCCCAGCTACGAGAAAAAGGGCGGCATCCCCGCCATCGAGGAGGTC
>JAFWAZ010000038.1 GCA_017507425.1 Oscillospiraceae bacterium
ACCGGCATCATCACCCTGCCCGAGGGCACCGATATGTGCATGCCCGGCGACAACGTCATCATGAACGTCGAGCTGATCACCCCCATCGCCATCGAGAAGGGCCTGCGTTTCGCTATCCGTGAGGGTGGCCGTACCGTCGGTTCCGGCGTCGTCACCGAGATCTACGAGTAATCTTAGATTCTCCGGGGTAAACACCTAAACACATGGAGCCCCCGACCGCAAGGTCGGGGGCTTTTTTGCATCCGTAACCGGTAAAATTAAGAATTCTTAAGATGATTTTTTCATGCAAGTATGGTACTCTCTTGGTGGAGATGCCGCGGCGAAATTCGGCATCTTCTGAAAAACAATTGACAGAAAGATAATTATGCTGTAGAATGAACTGTCAGAGAGTAAAATTTTAGGAGGTACATATTATGAATTGTGAACATTGCGGCACCATGCTGGCTGAGGGCAGCACTGTCTGCAGCGTCTGCGGCACTGCTGTGACTGCAGAGCAGATCGAGGCTGTGCGCAACCCCGTGAAGGAGAACGTGGGCCTTGGCATTCTGGGTGCGCTGATCGGTGCACTGATCGGCGGCGCCAGCATCGTGGGTCTGAACCTGATCGGCTACGTGGCTTCCATTTCCGGCGTTCTGATGGGCTTTGCCACCCTGAAGGGCTATGAGCTGCTGGGCAAGAAGCTGAGCAAGAAGGGCATCGTCATCAGCGTTCTGCTGATGATCGTGGTGACCTTCGCCGCCAACATGGTCTGCATCGGCATCGAGGTCTACAATGAGTTCAAGGTCTACGGCGCTACGCTGGCGGATTCCTTTGCCATCCTGCCCGAGCTGTTCATGAACGACGGCATCGATTTCGGCGCCTTCTTCACCAACCTCGGCATGCTCTATGCCTTCGTGGCACTGGGCGCGTTCTTCATCATCCGCGACGCATTCAAGAAGGTCTGATACTGAAAATCCCCTCCGTAAGGAGGGGATTTGGCATAAAAAAGGAGCGTTTTGCAATGAAAGAGCTTTATCGGCGAACCGGAAGCGTGTGGATCCCCGGCATCATCGGCGGGGTCACGGTTACGCTGTGCGTTGTGCTCGGGGTGCTGAGCGTGGTGCTGGGGGACTATTTCTGGCTGGTGACCCTGTTTTTTTCGGTGATGTTCGGCGTCCTGCTGCTGTTCGCTGCGTGGAGTGAGTATCGCAGTACTCTGGAGCTGGACGACGAGGGTATGAAGATCAATTACCGGGTTTTCTCCAAATCCAAGGAGCTGAACAAAGCCGGCGTATATCTGCCCTACGATCAGATCTCCCAAATCCGAAAGACGCTCCGGCCCGGCGACGGATACAATTCAGCCGACTGCTTCCGTTACATCGTGAAGCTGAAGGATGGCCGGGAGCTGGAGCTGTATCTGTACCATTTCAGAAAACAGGAGGAGGCCATCTGCCGCGCTCTGAGCCGGCGGGTGCCGATGCAGCAGTTCACACCCCCTGATGAATCTGCTTCGACAGGAAACAAGATCCTCGGTTTTCTGCCGGACCTCTTTGAGATCCTGCAGGCCATCAAGGGATTATTTTCCTGAAATGTATCGCAACCGCCAATGCTGGTTCTGTGTGAAAAAGCCCCCAACGCGATCCGTTGGGGGCTTTTTGATGCGACTGGGTCTATAAGCCGGGTTCTGTCTTGACAGCCATCTATCTAGTCACGCAATTGCTCACGTGATCCAGCCGCCTCCTCGGAACGATCGGGCCAATCTTGCGTTCCTCCACGGCGTTGCTTCGGATAGAGTTTACATCGTAAAACCCATGTTACCATGGGCCGGGTGGGCTCTTACCCCACCTTTTCACCCTTACCGCACCTTTCCGACGCATCGGTAGGCCGGGGCGGTATATTTCTGTTGCACTTGTCCTGAGGTCACCCTCGGCGGGCGTTACCCGTTATCCTTGCCCTGTGAAGCCCGGACTTTCCTCACCTGCGGGTTTTCACCCTGCAGCCGCGGCTGTCCGACCCAGTTGCGTCTGTATTTTACCGCATTTTATTTGGAATGTCAAACATCTTGCAAAATGTTTTTGAAATAGGTATACTATAAGGTGAAATAATATCTTGGCCCCCTCTCTGAGGGGGCAGGGCTGCGAAGCAGACCGGGGGAGTGTCCCACCGACGAAGCGACACCCCCTCCGACCCGCTGACACGGGCCACCTCCCCCTGTGGGGGAGGCAAGAATGTAAAATGGAGGTCATTACCATGCAAACTGCATTTACCGAATATTTCGAGTCCCTGCGGGGGAAGAGGATCGCCGTGCTGGGTCTGGGCGTCAGCAACCGGCCCTTGGTGCGGCTGCTGTTGAAATTTGGCTGCGATGTCACCGGCTGCGACCGGACGCCCCGGGAGAAGCTGGATGAGGAGGTTCTGGAGCTGGAAAAGGACGGCTGCAGGCTGAGCCTTGGCGACGGCTATCTTGACGGCATCGAGGCCGACGTGGTCTTCCGTACCCCCGGCATGCACCCCGGCAACCCCGCCATTGAGGGTCTGAGGGCCAAGGGCGCCAAGATCACCTCCGAGATGGAGGTCTTCTTCGAGCTGTGCCGGTGCCACACCATCGCCGTCACCGGCTCCGACGGCAAAACCACCACCACCACGCTGGTCTCTGAGCTTCTGAAGGCCGAGGGCAAGCGGGTCTGGCTGGGCGGCAACATCGGTACGCCCCTGCTGAGCTTCCTGCCCGAGATGCAGGAGGAGGACTTCGCGGTGGTGGAGCTGAGCTCCTTCCAGCTGATGGACATGGAGCGCAGCGCCCAGCGGGCCGTGATCACCAACCTGTCTCCCAACCACCTAGACGTCCACAAGGATATGGACGAGTACATCGAGGCCAAGAAGAACGTCTACAAGTTCCAGAATGAAACCGGCCTGCTGGTGGTCAACGCCGACAACGCCATCACCGCGCCCCTGACGGGCAACGGAGAAACCCGGTATTTCTCCCGACAGATTCGCCCGGAAAACGGCACCTATCTGGAGAACGGCATCATTTACCGGGTGAAAAACGGCGTTTCCGAGGAAGTCATGCCCATGGACACCATCCTGCTGCCCGGCATCCACAACGTGGAGAACTACATGACCGCCATCGCCGTCACAGACGGTCTGGTTTCCGACGACACCGTCCGCCACGTGGCCGCCACCTTCGGCGGCGTGGAGCACCGCATCGAGCTGGTTCGGGTCAAGGATGGCGTCCGATACTACAACGACTCCATCGCATCCTCTCCCAGCCGGACCATCGCGGGCCTGCGGAGCTTTGAGGAAAAGGTCATCCTCATCGCCGGCGGCTATGACAAGCACATCCCCTTTGACGTCCTCGGCCCCGAGGTCTGCGCTCACGTGAAGCGGCTGTATCTGACCGGCGCCACCGCCCGGAAGATCTATGACGCGGTGGTCGGCTGTCCTGACTACGCCGAGGGGAGCCCTGAGATCCTTGTTATGGACGATTTCACCGAAACCGTCCATGCCGCGGCGGCGTCCGCCAAGGAGGGAGACGTGGTGCTCCTCAGCCCCGCCTGCGCCGCCTTTGACAAGTTCAAGAACTTCATGGTTCGCGGAAAATTCTTCAAAAAACTGGTACAGGAGCTGTAAATTATGAACATTTCGAAGTTTACCAAGCCAGTCCGCAAGTTGCTGCCCCTGCGCCGGTGCGGCGCGGTCATTGTGGCGGCCGGCTCCGCCTCCCGTATGGGCGGCATCGACAAGGTCATGGCGCCCCTCAGGGGCGAGCCCATGATCGTCCACACCGTCCGGGCATTCCAGAACTGCGACGCCATCGCCGAGATCGTCATCGTCACCAGAGAGGATCTGATCCTGCCCATCACCGGGCTGTGCCGGGACTTCGGCAAAGTGCAGGCGGTGGTGGTGGGCGGCAAGAGCCGTCAGGAATCCGTAGCGCTGGGCATGAACGCCCTGTCTGACAAGTGCGAACTGGCGGCCATTCAGGACGGCGCCAGACCCTTGATCACATGGGAGGTCATCGACCGGGTGGTGCGGGCGGCCCACGCCTACCATGCTGCCATCCCCGTGATCCCTGTGAAGGACACCATCAAGGTCTGCAACTCCGCGCTGGTGGAATCCACCCCCGACCGCAGCACCCTCCGGGCCGTCCAGACCCCCCAGGTCTTCGATTTTGACCTGCTCCGGGGCGCATTGGCACAGGCCGAGGCCGACGGCGCCGAGGTCACCGACGACTGCTCTGCCGTGGAGCGGCTGGGCATGACCGTGAAAATCGTTGAGGGCGACGAGCGGAATCTGAAGGTCACCACTCCCTTTGACCTGAAAATTGCAGAAATGCTGATGGAGGAACGTGTATGAGAATCGGACACGGATATGACGTCCACCGTCTGGTGGAGGGCCGGGATCTGATCCTCGGCGGTGTGAAGATCGATTTCGAGCTGGGCCTGCTGGGCCACAGCGATGCCGACGTGCTGCTCCACGCCGTATCCGACGCCCTGCTGGGCGCCGCCGGTCTGGGCGACATTGGCAGACACTTCCCCGATACCGACCCGAAGTACAAGGGCGCAGATTCCAGAGTCCTCCTGCGCCATGTGGTGAAGCTGGTGCGGGAGAGCGGCTACCGCATCTCCAACGTGGATGTGACCATGATCGCCCAGAAGCCTAAGCTCAAGGATCACATCCCCCAGATGGTGGCAAATATCGCCGCCGATCTTCAGATCCCCGAAAACCGGGTGAATGTCAAGGCCACCACCGAGGAGAAGCTGGGCTTCACCGGCTCCATGGAGGGCCTGCGCTGCCACGCGGTTTGCTTGTTGGAGGAGTAAGTGAACAGCCCCGCCGTTCGGCGGGGCTGTTTTTTGCCATCACCTGCCGGAGCCTTCGGTCATAGTCTGTCTCAGGAGGTGTTTCCATGAAAACCTTTTTTCTGACGTTCCGCTCCATTACGCAGGCCCAGCGGGCGGAGCGGGCCTATGGCCGGGCCGGTATGCGCTGCATCCTCCGCCGGACGCCCCGGTGGATGGAGGAGCGGGGCTGCGGCTACGGGGTGGAGGTCAAATGCGCCGAGCTGGGTGCAGCGCTGGAGGTGCTGCGGCAGGAGAAGATCCCCTTTCGGAAAAGCTATCTGCTCCATGGAGATGGTCTGGTAGAGGAAGTGGGCCATGATCTATCTTGACCACGGGGCCACGTCGTTCCCGAAGCCGCGGGCAGTCTGTGACGCGGTGGACGAAGCCATGCACCGGTGCGCCAACCCCGGACGGGGGAGCCATGACGCTGCCCGGGCCGGGGCGGAGGTGCTGTACCGGTGCCGGGAGGCAGCGGGGGAGCTGTTTTCTGTGGAGCCGGAGCGGGTGGTGCTGACCGCAAGCTGCACCCAAGGGCTGAACATGGCCATCCGCACGCTGGTGCGCCCGGGGGATTGGGTGGTGATCTCCGGCTTCGAGCACAACGCCGTCACCCGGCCCCTCCATGGGCTCGGGGCGCGGATCACCGTGGCGGGACGGCGGCTTTTTGAACCGGAGGACACCCTTTGGGCGTTCCGGCGGGCGCTGGACCGAGGGGCAAAATGTGCGGTATTTACCCATGTTTCCAATGTTTTCGGGTATATTCTTCCTGTCGAAGAAATGGCCCGGGAATGCAGACGGCGGGGGATCCCGTTCATTCTCGACGCGGCCCAGTCCGCCGGGGCGGCGGACATTGACTTTGAGAAATTGGGGGCGGACTTTATCGCCATGCCCGGGCACAAGGGACTTCTCGGGCCCATGGGCACGGGGCTGCTGCTGTGCGGGCGGCTGCCGAGGCCGTGGCTCTTCGGCGGTACCGGCAGTGAGTCGGAGAATCAGGCCATGCCGGATTTTCTCCCCGACCGGGGGGAAGCGGGGACGCTGAATGTTCCCGGCTTCGCGGGACTGACCGCAGGGATCCGGCTGATTCTGGAGCAAGGGCCGGAGGCCATCGGGGCAGACGAGTCGGCGCTGGCGGCATATACTGCGCAGGAGCTGGAAAAACTGGGTTATGAGGTTTTCCGGGGGAGACGGCAGCTGGGCACCCTGTCCTTCCGGGGCAGGGAGGACTGCCAGATCCTCGCAGACCGATTGGCGGAGCGGGGCATCGCCCTGCGGGCCGGGCTCCACTGCGCTCCGCTGGCCCACAGAAGTGCGGGAACACTGGATACGGGCACGCTGCGGGTCAGTTTCGGCTTCGGGTCGACATGGGAAGAGGCGGAGGGACTGCTGGATGCCCTCCGCAAATCTGTGTCCGGGTTGTAAACATTCCGAAATTCCACTTGCTATCTGCGGCCGGATCCGCTATAATAGATAAGATAATAGGGTTCGTGCGCAGCAAAGGCGCGGCGGGCCGAAATTGACATCAAAAGTGAGGGAAATCGAGAGATGGAAGCTGTTCGGGAACTCTTTGGAACGCTGACCACCATGCAGTGGCTGGATGTTCTGGATATCCTCTTGGTCGCATATCTGGTATATCGCGTGATCCTGCTGGTCCGGACCACCGCCTCCATGCGCATCGCCAAGGGATTTCTGGCCATTGTGGCGGTCTCGGCTCTGACGGAGATCATCGGTCTGCGGACGCTGAAATTTCTGCTGGGTCAGGTGCTCTCCATCGGTCTTCTGGCGCTGGTGATCCTGTTCCAGCCGGAGCTGCGGCGGATGATGGACCATCTGGGCAGCACCGTCAGCCTGCGCCGGCTTCTCGGCCCCGAAAAGCAACAGACAGAAATGGATGTGGTGATCACCCAGACCGTCAAAGCCTGTGAGATCATGGGCAAGGAACGGGTTGGCGCCCTGATCGTCTTTGCCCGTACCCACCGTCTGGACGAATATTTCAAGACCGGCACTGTCATCGACGGCACCGTGTCCGAGCAGCTGATCCGCAACGTTTTCTTCCCCAAGGCAGCCCTGCATGACGGCGCCATGATCATCCGGGACGGCCGCATCGCCGCCGCCGGCTGCGTCATGCCACTGAGCGAGAGCCACCGGCTCAGCGCAGATCTGGGCACCCGGCACCGGGCCGGCGTGGGCACCAGTGAGGCCAGCGACGCGGTGGTGGTCATCGTCTCCGAGGAGACGGGTACCATTTCCGTGGCCGTGGGCGGCATGCTCAAGCGGCATCTGGCTCCCCAGACGCTGGAGCGGCTGCTGCGGCAGGAACTGATCAAGGAGGATTCCAGACAGGAGTCCGGAATCTTCACGGCGGTGCGGGACATCTTTACGGCCAAGGAGGAGAACCACAATGACAAAAAATAAGTTTGGTGCGCTGGCTCTGGCCGCTGTCATCGCGCTGGGACTGTGGATGTATGTGGCTGCCTACATCAGCCCCGAGTATTCCAAGACCATCTACAATATCCCCGTTGCCCTCGAGGGCAAGAGCTTTCTGACGGATTGGCAGCTGATGCTGCTCAGCAGCGAAGAGTACCTCGTCAACATCAAACTCACCGGCAACCGGCAGGATGTCAGCAAGATCAACGCCGGCAACATTCAGGCGGTGGCAGACCTGTCCGGTATCGACGAGGCCGGTGAGCACCATCTGACCTACAGCATCATCCTGCCCGGTGACGTGCCCAGCGGCTCTGTCAGCTACCAGAAGGATCCCGACCGGGTCACTGTGGTGGTCGCCAAGAAAAAGACCAAGCAGATCCCCGTTGTGCTGAATTACAGCGGCGACGTGCCCGCCGATTACATCAAGGACACCTCCGCTGTGGAGCTGGACTACGATTTCGTGGAGATCACCGGTCCCGAGGAGGTGGTCGATCAGATCGACCATGCATCCATCACCGTGGACTGCGCCGGCAAGACGGAGACGATCTACGAGAGCTATCGCTACGAGCTGCAGAATGAGAACAATGAGCCCGTGGATGCGGGCTGGATCACCACCAATGTCTCCGAGGTTCGGGTGCACCTGCCCGTGAGCATGGTCAAGACGCTGCCCCTGACGCTTACGCTGATCGATGGCGGCGGTGCAACGGCGGATACCACCAAGGTGGTCATCGAGCCTGCGCAGATCAGTATTTCCGGCAGTGAGACCATCCTGAACTCCCTGACGGAGCTGAATCTGGGTACCGTTGACCTGTCCCAGATCACCGAGGATACCGAGAAGGAATTCGCCATCAGCCTGCCTGAGGGCGTGCACAATGTTTCCAATTTGTCCACTGCTGTGGTGAAGATCAGCTTCCCCCAGCTTGCCACCCGGGAGTTTACGGTCACCGAGTTTATGCCTGTGAACCTTGCCGAGGGCATGGTGTGGGAGCCTCTGACCAAGCAGCTTACCATCACCGTCCGGGGTCTGAAAAATCAGGTTCAGCGGCTGACGGTGGAGCAGATCACCGTTCAGGTGGATCTGGCCGGCGTGGAGAATACCTCCGCGGTGGAGCCCATCATTCGCTTCCCTGAGGGCTTCGACAGCTTGGGCGAGGTGGGCAGCTACAGCGTCTCGGTGCAGGTCACGCCCGCAGGCGAAGACGCAGGGGGCTGACATGGAGCAGATCGTAAGAGTACACCGGGTCCGTGAGGACGGCCGGGCGGATGTCTTCCTTGTGCGCGAGAGCGCCTGCTCCGGCGACTGCCACAAGTGCTCCGGCTGCGGCGCCCAGAAAGAGACCATGATCGTCACCGCGGACAATCCCATCCGGGCAGAGGTGGGCGACTTCGTCACCGTTAGCTCCGACACGGGAACCGTCATGAAGGCGATCCTTGCCGTGTATCTGGTGCCGCTGGTGCTGTTCTTCGCCGGCTTCGCGCTGGGGATGGGCATGGGCTGGAGCGGCCCGCTGATGGGCGGACTCGGCTTTGGGCTGGGTCTGGCCTTCGCGGTCTGGTTCGACCGGCACACCGCAAAACAGGGAGAAACCGTATATACCATTACCGGCTACGCCCCCGGACAGGGCCGCGCCTGAAGAAAAGAGGCAATTACATTGGTAAAAAGTATGACCGGATATGGCCGCGCCGTGGAAACGGTGAA
Organism: Oscillospiraceae bacterium; assembly: GCA_017507425.1. Classification (GTDB taxonomy): domain Bacteria; phylum Bacillota; class Clostridia; order Oscillospirales; family Oscillospiraceae; genus Faecousia. The sequence goes on from JAFWAZ010000038.1 coordinate 8,950, forward strand.
CGGCCGGGAATTCACTGTGGAGATCCGCAGTGTCAACAACCGCTATCTCGACTGCACCGTCAAGCTGCCCCGCAGCTTCTCCTTCGCCGAGGAGGCCGTCAAGGCTGCGGTGAAGAATGCCGTTTCCCGGGGCAAGGTGGACGTGTTCATCACTGTCCGCTCCGAGACGGAAGCCGACGTGCAGGTGACCCTGAACAAGCCCGTCCTCGAGGGCTACCTCGCCGCCATGCGGCAGATGGTTTCCGAGTACGGCGTGAAGGACGACATCAGCGTCAGCACCTTAAGCCGCATGAGCGACGTGTTTGTGGTGGACAAGCCCAAGGCCGATGAGGATCAGCTGAAGGCGGATCTGCTGAGCGTGGTGGACAAGGCCCTCGCGGCCTACGATGCCATGCGCGTCACCGAGGGTCTGGCCCTCGAGAATGACCTGCGCAGCCGCGCCGCCACCATCCTGACGCTGGTGGCGCAGGTGGAGGAGCTGAATCCCAAGACCGTCTCCGATTACCGCAGACGTCTGGAGGAGAAGATGCGCGAGGTGCTGGAGAACAAGTCCATCGACGAGAGCCGGATCCTCACCGAGGCTGCCATCTTCGCCGACAAGGTGGCCGTGGACGAGGAGACCGTCCGTCTGCGGAGCCACTTGGAGCAGATGGACACCATGCTCAGCGGAAACGGCGGCATCGGCCGGAAGCTGGACTTCCTGCTGCAGGAGATGAACCGGGAGGCCAACACCACCGGCTCCAAGTGCACCGACGTGAAGGTGGCCCGCATTGTCGTGGACATCAAGGCGGAGCTGGAAAAGATCCGCGAGCAGACCCAGAACATCGAATGATCCTCTTGCCTCCCTCTAAGAGGGAGGGGGACCGCGTCAGCGGTGGAGGGAGTGTGCTGCGATTGATGGGACACTCCCCCAGTCAGCTAACGCTGACAGCCCCCTCAGAGAGGGGGCCAAGAAGGTTTACTTTATTGTTAAGAGGTAGAACATGAAACTCATCAACATAGGCTTTGGCAATCTGGTGGCGGCGAATCGGCTGCTGGCGGTGGTCAGCCCGGATTCCGCGCCCATCAAGCGCGTGATTCAGGAGGCCCGGGACCGGCAGATGCTCATCGACGCCAGCTACGGCCGAAAAACCGCGTCCGTGCTGCTGATGGACACGGATCATGTGATCCTGTCCGCCATGACCCCCGAGGTCATCGGCCAGCGAAGCGGTGCACAGATCGAGAAATCTGAGGAGGATGAAACATGAGCGAAACGAAGGTTTTTGTTTTCTCCGGTGCATCCGGTGCCGGTAAGAGCACCGTTCTGAAGCGGATCATGTCCGAGCGGGACGATTTGCGCTTCTCCGTGTCTGCCACCACCCGTGCACCCCGGGAGGGTGAGGTGGACGGCGTCCACTATTTCTTCGTCACCCGGGAACGCTTTCAGGAGATGATCGCCGGCGGCGAGCTGCTGGAGTACGACGAGCATTTCGGCAATCTCTACGGTACGCCCGTCAGTCAGGTCAGCTGCGGAGGCAGGGTCGTGCTGGATGTGGAGCCCAACGGCGCCTTCAATGCCAGAAAGGCGAACCCCGATGCAAAGCTGATCTTCATCACGCCCCCGAGCATGGAGGAGCTGGAGCGGCGGCTGAGAAGCCGCGGCGACACCCCCGAGGATCAGATCGATTCCCGTCTGGAGCGGGCCAAGTGGGAGATCGCCCAGAGCGTGCACTACGACTACGTGGTCATCAACGATGATCTCGACCACTGCGTCAAGCAGGTCGCGGACATCCTCGACTACGAAATCAATCGATAAATCAACCAATTCTTGAATTTTTGGAGGAATTTTACTATGCTGTACCCCCCTATTGCTGACCTGCTGGAGCAGGTGGACGGCCGTTATCTGCTGGTCAATGTGGTCGCCAAGCGCGCCCGCCAGATCGCCCTCGAGGCCAACGAGTTCGGCGAGGAGCTGCCCGAGAAGCCCGTCACCATGGCCATCAAGGAGGTCGCTGCCGGCCAGCTGACCGCCACCCTGAAGGAAGAGTATCTGAAGTAAGCACACCTGCGACGGAAGGAGGGGACTTGTTTGATCGCAAAAATCGCAGTGAGCGCTGCGCTGTTTTCCATTGACAAGCCCTATTCCTACCGGTTCGGCAGCGACATGCAGCTCGTCCCCGGTGTCCGGGTGACGGTGCCCTTCGGAAGCGGCAACCGCCGCACCGAGGGCGTCGTCCTCAGCGTGGAGCAGGGCGATGAGAGCAACCTCAAGGCGGTACTGCAGCAGCTGGATCAGGAGCCGCTGATCTCCGGGGCCATGCTGCGGCTGGCGGCTTTCCTGCGGGAGCGGTATTTCTGCACATTCATCGATGCCATCCGTGCCATGCTCCCGGCGCCCCTGTGGTTCCGGACGGTGGAGCGGTTTGCCCTCGCGGAGGGTGCGCCTTGGGCGGGAAAGACCGTCCGGCAGGCTGACGCCGCGGCAATTCTGGAATTTCTGGAATCCGTGGGCGGCGAGGCAGACGCCGAGGACCTGAGAGAGATCGTCTCCGACGAGGATGAGCGGAACAGGGCGCTGAAATATCTGCTTACGAAAAAATGGATCACAACCGAATCGGACTTCCTGCGCAGAACCGGCGATAAGTCGGAGCAGATCGCGACACTGGCCGCGTCTGCGGAGGAAGCCCAAGCCTTTGCCGCGTCCCGCCCCAAGGGGGCGGCCATGCAAAAAGCGGTGCTGGAGCTGATGTGCAGCGTCGGCAGCGCGGCGGTAAAGGACATCTGCTACTACACCGGCGCATCCGCCCAGACGGTGAAGCGCCTTGCGGCCCTCGGTTATCTGAGTTTCAGCACCCGACCGGTGCTGCGCTGCCGGGAAATTGTCCCGGCCAAGCTGGATGGACCGCTGGAGCTGAATGAAGAACAGCAGCGTGCCTTTGACGGCCTTTGGGAGCAGGCGGGGCAGGAAAAGCCCGGCGTGGCGCTCCTTTACGGCATCACCGGCTCCGGCAAAACCTCGGTCTACCTGAAGCTCATCGAAAAATGTCTGGAAACCGGGAAAAGCGCCATGCTTCTGGTGCCGGAGATCGCCCTGACGCCCCAGCTGCTGAGCCTCCTCGCCGCCTATTTTGGTGATCAGGTGGCGCTGCTGCACAGTTCCCTGAGTGCCGGCGAGCGGTGCGACCAGTGGAAGCGGTTGAAAAACGGCGACGCGAAGGTGGCCGTGGGTACCCGCAGTGCGGTGTTTGCCCCCTGCGAAAATCTGGGACTCATCATCCTCGACGAGGAGCAGGAGCATTCCTACCGCTCCGAGCAAAGCCCCCGGTATTCTGCAAAAGAGGTCGCCATCTGGCGGGGCAGCCACGAGCATGCACTGGTGCTTCTCGGCTCCGCGACCCCCAGCGTGGAGACCATGCAGCGGGCGAAAACCGGCGATTATCAGCTCTATGAGCTCAGCCGCCGCTACGGCGGACGGCAGCTGCCCCGGGTCGAGATCGTGGATATGCGCGATGAGCTGAAAGCGGGCAACGATTCGCCCTTTTCTGAATTTTTGCTGGACGCCATGCGGGACAATCTCAGCCGCGGAGAGCAGACCATCCTGTTTCTCAACCGCCGGGGCAATTCCCGGGCACTGGTGTGCATCGACTGCCGCAAGAGTCCCGAGTGTCCCCGATGCTCCAACCGCCTGACCTTTCACTCAGCAAACAGCCGCCTCATGTGCCACTACTGCGGTCACTCCCAGCGCCTGACGGATCGGTGCCCCGAATGCGGCGGGCCCATGAAGCCCCTCGGCGCCGGAACCCAGAAAATTCAGGAGGCGCTGGAATTCGAGTTCCCGGACACGGAGGTTCTGCGGATGGATGCGGACACGGTCAGCGCCGTGAACACCCACGAAAAGCTCCTCGACCGCTTCAAAAACGAGAAAATTCCCATCCTCATCGGCACCCAGATGGTGGCCAAGGGCCTGAACCTGCCCGACGTCACGCTGGTTGGCGTGCTGGATGCGGATCTGAGTCTCTACGCGGACAGCTATCGGGCGGCGGAGACGACGTTCAATATGCTGACGCAGGTGGTGGGCCGGGCCGGACGGGGAAGCCGTCCGGGCAGAGCGGTCATCCAGACCATGGTGCCCGAGCACCGGATCATCAACCTCGCCGCCCGGCAGGACTACGACGGCTTCTTCGAGCTGGAATCGGGGCTTCGGCGGGTGACACAGTCGCCGCCCTTCGGCGACATCGCCCACATCGCCTTCACCGGCGAAAATGAGGGTGCGGTGATGCGGGGTGCGGCCATGTTCCGGGATTCTCTGGGACACTGGCTGGAGCAGTCCGGGGCAGGGGAGTTCGCCCTGCTGGGCCCTGCGCCCTGTCCGGTCATGAAGATCAACTACAATTTCCGTTACCGTCTGACCCTGCGGTGCCGCGTAACCCGGCCCGTCCGGCAGATGCTGGCCCAGCTGCTGCGGCTGTTTTTACAGGACAGGCAGCACCGGGGCGTTTCCGCTTGGGTGGATGTCAACGGATACGACTGATATACTATAATATAAAATGAGGTAATTACTATGGGACTTCGCAGAATTCATACCGCAGACGAGCCTGCGCTGCACAAGGTCTGCAAAACCGTCACCAGCTTTGACTGGCGCCTGCGCAAGCTGCTCGACGACATGCGCGAGACGCTGATAGACTCCAACGGCGTGGGCCTTGCCGCGCCTCAGGTGGGCATTCTCAAGAGAGTCGTGCTGGTGGACACCGGCGATGAGATCCTCGAGCTCATCAACCCCGAGCTGATCGAGACTTCCGGCGAGCAGACCGGTCTGGAGGGCTGCCTCTCCGTCCCCGGCAAGTACGGCATCGTCACCCGGCCCATGATCGCCAAGGTGCGGGCGCAGGATCGGGACGGCAACTGGTACGAGGCCGAGGGTGAGGAACTGATCGCCCGCTGCTTCTGCCACGAGCTGGATCATCTGGATGGCATCGTCTATACCGAAAAGATGGAGCGCTTCCTGACCGAGGAAGAGCTGGAGGAACTGTAAATATCCGAACGGGAGATACACCGTAGGGGTCGGCGTCCTCGACGACCCTTCGGCAAAATTTGACCTCGATGGGCAAATTTTGCCGCCATAC
>JAFWAZ010000039.1 GCA_017507425.1 Oscillospiraceae bacterium
ATGACTCCTCTGGGCATGAGCTTCTCCGAAATGGCATCCATGACCGGCGGCGGTGTTCAGACTCCCGGCTTCATGGGCCACGGCAAGCACTTCATCTCCTCCAAGAAGTTCATCGCAGCTGAAGGCGGCCCCGGCCGTATCGTCTGGATGCCCAAGATGCTGAAGGATCAGATGCGTGAGCGTCTGGATGCTACCGCTCTGGAGATGTACGGTGTTGAGAACTTCACCGATCTGATCGCTGACGAGACCGTCTGCACCGAGGATCCCGAGGAACTGCTGAACTACCTGTCCGAGAACGGCCACCCCGTTCTGGGCATGGAACCCTTCGACATGTAAGCGGCGAGTCGCCGCAGACAATTCGTGACGTACCTGGTCAGAGATCGATACTCCTCCTGGGTACCGCTCGATTCGTTCCTGCGGCGCATAACCAATAAAATGAGAGAGGAAGCGGCTTGCCGCTTCCTCTTTTTTGCAAGTCGCCATGGAAAATGGCGGGACAAATGGCTTGTCAGTCGACCATCACCAATGGTGCAGTGTAGGGCGGGGTCCTGACCCCGCCGGGCAGTTTCGTGTCTGGGCGGTAGATTTGATGCACAGAGTCCGGCACTGCCCGGCGGAGGCAGGCCTCCGCCCTAAGGTTTTTGTATATCGCAACGGAAAATCCGTATTTTGTTATTTCTCCCGCCGTTCCAGCAGGTGACGGGGGAGGAGATCCTCCCGGTAGGCGGACTGTTTCACCAACAGGGCATAGTCCTTGGGAGTGATCTGGTATTCCGCCTTGAAGGCCCGGTAGAAGTTGGAGTAGTCTCCAAAGCCGCAGTGTTGGTAGACCTCGGAGGAGGGCTTTCCCTCGCTGAGCATCTGCTTGGCCATGACCAGCCGTTTCTGGATGATGTAGCGGTGAACGGAGGTGCCCACCAGCCGCTGGAATTCCCGGGACAGGTGGAATTTGCTGATGAAGAACTGATTGGCCAGATAATCCAGGGTCAGATCTTCGCTGTAGTGCTCATTGATGTAGCCCAGGACGCTGTAGACCGAGGAGTCCTTAGTGGTGATGGTGTTCTGTCTCTGATTCTGTTGGGATAGCCGGTTCAGGGCAATGAGGACCTGGGCCAGATAGCTCAGGGCGGCGATCTCCTGGTAGGGGTCATCTGATGCGTTCTCTGCCATGAGCTGTTCCAGCATATAGGTCAGAAGCTGCCGGGCTACACCCTCCGGCCGAAGCAGGTTGGTGTGCCCCGGGGCCTTGGTGTCGAAGCAGGCGGTGAAGCTCTGCCCCGGCAGGCTGAACCCCTCCAGGAACTGCTTGTCGATCCACAGCACGATCCGCTCGTAGGTTTTCTGTTCTGCGCCAAACATGGGCTGGTGCAGTTCCATGGGGCTGATCAGCAGAACATCTCCGGGAGTCAGCAGATAGCTGCGGCTCTCGATATTATATTGTACGTTTCCCGACAGGAAAAAGTAAACTTCATAAAAATCATGATGGTGCAGGGCTACTTCCTTCAGATAGGCATCCTTGTAGCGGAAGATCTCGAAGGTGTTTTTATTCATGTGCTGGCGGGTCTCGAACCGCTGTGCTTTGGATGCCATGGCAGGTACCTCCCTTAAAGTTGGAAATCACGGTAGGGCGGCTTGCCCTCAAGCCGCCGTTTATTCGGAACGGCATTTTCTATGGCGGCGGGCTGAGGGCAGCCCGCCCTACAGGGGGGATGTCTGGATAGCTTTCAAATTCTGACGAATAAGGATAAATATAGCATATAGCAAGAAATACAATGTGTCAAGCAACTTTTACAATGAAGTTTGCAAAAAAGTATGGTATCATGGTTAACGTGAACAAAAAGGCGGTGTTATGCCCATTGGTAGTTGTGCAATTGTACAATGTGCATAAAAAGCGCTGACGGTTTTTAGTAAAAACCGAAAAAAGGAAGGAGAACGATTCCCATGGTTGAGAAAATCATTGTCTCCGGCTTTGCCGATGAGATCGATCCCCAGCTGGACGTTCAGCTGAAAGTTGTCAAGGAATTGGGTATGGAGCACATCTGCCTGCGCGCCGCTGACGGCAAGGGTATTGCAGAGTACACCGTCGAAGAGATCAAGGAGAGCATCCTGCCCCGCCTGCAGGCCGCCGGCGTGAAGGTCTCCTCTCTGGGCAGCCCCATCGGTAAGATCGACATCGATGACGAGGCCGCTTACGAGAAGCAGCTGGCTCAGCTGGACACCCTGTGCCAGATCTGCAACCTGCTGGACTGCAAGTACATCCGTATGTTCAGCTTCTGGATGCTGAACAAGAACCCCGACGAGTGGAAGGAAGAAGTCCTGAAGAAGCTGCGGGGCTTCGCTGACATCGCGGCCAAGTACGGTGTCGTTCTGATCCATGAGAACGAGAAGGACATCTACGGCGACATCGGCTCCCGCTGCAAGGTCATTCTGGACGAGCTGGCTTCCCCCAACTTC
>JAFWAZ010000040.1 GCA_017507425.1 Oscillospiraceae bacterium
CTGTTTGTAGGGGCCGGCGTCCTCGACGGCCCGTTTGAAAATGTTGCGAATTCGCCGGAAGTGGAGAGAAAACACAGTGTTATACTGCCGGGGCGTCGGGGACGCCGCCCCCTACGATTTGAATTTCGGACTTTTTTGACACACTGAAAGGCCTGCTGCAACCGCAGCAGGCCTTTTTCTTTACTTTCCGCACCCGCAGGAGCATCCGCTGCATCCGCCGGAGCAGCTTCCGCTGTCGGGGCAGCCGATGCACTTTCTCCCCGCTTTCTTGGAGCGGTAGACGGCATATCCCGCGCCGCCCAGAATGGCGGCGATCACAAAGACGATGATCAGATCCATAGGCTTACCTCTTCAGAGCGTACTCTGCCTCCAGCTTTCGGTCGGCCTTGACGCACAGATACGCGATCACACCCACGATGACAGCCACAGCAGCCAAGCCGGGCAGGAAGCCCGCGCCCACATGGCCCTCGGTGATCAGGGTACCGATCTGATAGACCACAAAACCGATGGTGTAGCCGGTGGCCAGCTGCAGGGCGATGCCGCCGAAGAGCCAGCTCCGATCCTTGATCTCCGCGTTCATGGCGCCGATGGCGGCGAAGCAGGGGGGCGTGAACAGGTTGAACATCAGGTAGGCCAGCGCGGCGGCCTTGGTCATACCGAAGACGGCGGCGACCTCGCTGCCAGCGCCGGAGGCCATTTCCAGGGCCTCGGTGTCGATCAGGTTGGAGATGCCGTAGCAAACCGCCAGCGTACCCACCACATTCTCTTTGGCGATGAAGCCGGTGACGGCGGCAGCAGCCAGCTGCCATGCATGGTAGCCCACAATGGGGATCAGAACATAGGCAAAGGGATTGGCGATGGTGGCGAGGATCGAGGTGTGCTCCATGCCCTCCTCCACCACTGCAAAGGACCAGTCGAAGGTCTGCATCACATGGACGATGAAGTTGCACAGCAGGATGATGGTGCCGGCCTTGACGATGTAGCTCCAGCCTCGGCCGATCATGGAGATGAATGCCCGCTTCAGGGAGGGAACCTTGTACTCAGGCAGCTCCATGATGAAGAAGGACTTGCGGTTGCGGTGACCGGCGATCCGGTTGACCAGCAGTGCGCCGACGAGGATGATGAAGATGCCCACGAAGTACATCAGGGTGCCCACCCAGCTGGCATCGTCGAAAAAGGCGCCTGCAAACAGGGCGATGACGGGCAGCTTGGCGCCGCAGGGCATGAAGGGTGCCAGCATGGCGGTGGCCTTCCGCTCCCGCTCATTGCGGATGGTACGGCAGGCCATGACACCGGGGATGGCGCAGCCGGTGCCGATGACGAAGGGGATGACGGACTTGCCGCTCAGACCCACCTTCTTGAAAATGGGATCCAGAACGATGGTGGCCCGGGCCATGTAGCCGCAGTCCTCCAGCAGCGCGATCAGGAAGTACATGACCATGACCAGCGGCAGGAAGCCCACGACGGCGGATACGCCGCCGATGATGCCGTCCACCAGAATGGAGGCCAGCAGGGGGTTGGCATTTTCTACCAGCCCCGCCACAAATTCTCCGAACAGATCGATCCAGCCGGTGAACCAGTCGGCGATCCATGGGCCCAGAGAGGACTGGGAGATGTCAAAGACCAGAAACATAATGCCGGCGAAGATGGGCAGACCAAACCACTTGTTGGTCAGGATCTCGTCGATCCTGTCCTGCAGACCGAAGTCCCGGGTCAGCACCTTGCGGCTTTCCACCTGCTTGACCAGCTTGTTGACGAAGGCAAAGCGCTTTTTATCCGCCTCGATGACGGCAGCCTTGTCCGTCAGATCAATCTGCTCCTGCACATAGGGGGCCTTCTGTCCCTTGCCCCTCAGAGCTGCCGCAGCCTGAATCACCTGCTTCAGATCGTCGTTGTCGGAATCGGTGGATACCGTTTCAAAGACGGGGCAGCCCAGCTTCTGGCTCAGCTTCTGCACGTCGATTTTGGTGTCGCGCTTCTTGTTGACATCGGCCTTATTCAGCGCCACGACCACCGGGATGCCCAGCTCCAGCAGCTGGGTGGTGAAGAACAGGGAGCGGCTGAGATTGGTGGCGTCCACAATGTTGATGATGGCATCGGGCTGCTCATTGCGGACATAGGTGCTGGTGATGCTCTCCTCAGAAGTGAACGGAGACATGGAGTAAGCACCGGGCAGATCCACCGCCGTCAGCTCCAGCCCCTGCACGTAGGACTTCTTGATCGGCGCCTCTTTCTTGTCCACGGTAACACCCGCCCAGTTGCCGACCTTCTCGTTGCGGCCGGTCAGGGCATTGTACATGGTGGTCTTACCGGAATTGGGATTGCCTGCAAAAGCAATTCTCATGATTATGATTTCCTCCTCATTGCATTCAGTGATGTCAGATGCTGTTTGTTAGTCAGCGCTAACCTCTCAGCGCAAGACGGTTCAAGAACCGTCTTTTCGCCGGAATCAAAGGGTAATGGCCTCGGCCAGCTCGTCGCCGATGGTGTAGCGGCCGTCCTTGATGGAGACGACACAGGTACCCCGGCGGCGGGAGACCACGGTGATGGGCTCGCCGGCATAGCAGCCCAGAGAGAACAGGAAGGAATCCAGTTCCTCGTCATCGGTCTCGATGGCACGGATCATATATTCCTTGCCCAGCTCAGCTTGCAACAAAGTCATATCGATCACCTGATTTCTATATCATTGCGGAAATTAGGCTTCGCTAACCCATCCCCCAAAAGAAAGGATTAGCCCCCGCTAACCGCATGGTTATCATACAACTCCCGCACCCATTTGTCAAGTATTTCCTATCAACATTATAGGAATTTTTTCGCACAGCCCGAAGGCTGTGCGAAAAAAATCATCCAAAAATCCTGAATACCTTCAGAACGCCCCGGAACAGCCGGAACACCGGCGTCTCCAGCTCCCGCCTGACGTTTTCCAGCTCCTTCCGGATCTCGATCCCCTGCGGACAGTGCTTCTCGCATTTGCCGCAGCCGATGCAGTTGCCCGCGGCGGTGGGATTCTTGCGGAAGAGGGTGCACTTGAGGTATTCCTTCCGGGCGCCCTTTTTGCTCTCCGTGTGGTAGCGATTGTATGCTGCAAAGGCGCCGGGGATGTCCACATTCTTCGGGCAGGGCTGGCAGTAGCCGCAGCCGGTGCAGCCCACTTTCACCGAGGCGTTGATGGCGGCGACGGCCTTGGCAATGATCTCCCGCTCGGCCTCCCCAAACGCCCCCACCCGGGCGTCGCAGGCGGTATCGATGTTTTCATTCACCATCTCCACGGAGTTCATGCCCGAGAGGATGACGGTGACCTCCTTCTGATCCCACAGCCACCGCAGGCCCCACTGGGCCGGGGTCCAGCCCTTTCCGGAGGCGGCAAAAACCGCCTTCGCCTCCCGCGGCAGCAGATCTACCAGCTTTCCGCCCCGGAGGGGCTCCATGATGATGACGGGGATCCCCTTGGCCGCCGCATGATGCAGCCCCCGCCGGCCCGCCTGCGCATGCTCGTCCAGATAGTTATACTGGATCTGACAGAAATCCCAGTCGTACACGTCCACCAGTCGGCAGAACATATCGCTGCTGCCGTGGTAGGAGAAGCCGATCTGCCCGATCTGGCCGCTGGCCTTCTTCTGGGCGATCCACTCCTCGATGCCCAAGCGCTTCAGGTGCTCCCATGTGTCGAGATCACAGAGCATGTGCATCAGGTAGTACTCCACATGGTCGGTCCGCAGCCGCTTCAGCTCCTCCTGAAACATTCGCTCCAGCGCCGCCCGGCTCTTGATGAGATAGTGGGGCAGCTTGGTGGCGATGTTCACCCTGTCCCGCAGGCCCTCGCTTTCCAGAATCTCCCCCAGCGCCGCCTCGGAGCCGGAGTAGACATAGGCGGTGTCAAAATAGTTCACGCCCCGCTCCACGGCCAGCCGGATCTGCTCCCGGGTGGCGTCCATGTCGATCTTTCCGTTCTTCTGGGGAAAGCGCAGGCAGCCGAATCCCAGCGCGGAAAGCTGATTTCCGTATTTGTCCAAACGATACTGCACGGTATCACCTCCGATTTTTCCCCATCATACCACATTTTCCTCCCCACCGCAACTCCCTGCACCCGCGGCGGTTTTGTTAAGATCTTAATTTTCCCCTCCCCCATTGAACTCCGGGAAAGAAACTGTTATCATAAAGAAAAAGGAGGTATCCCTATGGACCGGATCCGCGAACTTGACCGATATCCCAAGCTCCTTCTGATCGCCCTGCTGCTGATGGCGGTGGTCTTCACCGCTGTCTACGGCTTCGCCTCCTCCCGGGTGGGCTACCTGCACAACGACGCCATTTTCGTCCCCCGGCAGGAAAACGGTGCCACCCTCTACGAGGCCGAAATCGACGGCCGGGACTGGGTCTTCACCGTCACCGCCGACACCGTGACCCTGACCGGCGGCACCAAAACCTACGGCCCCTACACCCTCCGGGAAGACCCCACCGCCGTCCCCGAAGACCATTCCTACATGACCGGCATCGTCATCCTCGACGGCGGAGAAACCTTTTTCCGCGGCGGCGTGACCGATGATCCCCATGATTTCTGGCTCATGGATGAGCGGGGCGGCCACCCCCTCAACGTTACCTTCCAGATGAGCGACGGCACCGAGTATGACGCGTACGGCGATCCCTTCGACCCCATGGAGCCCTCCCCCTACCAGATCATCTCCCTCCTCCGGGGCCCGGAGCTGACCCACTGGGGCAACTGGGAAATCTGGTTCATGGGCCTGATCCTCGCCATCATCACCGCGGTAAGCATCCTCTTCGCCGATGAGCTGTTCTACCTGAGCATCTGCTTTCGGGTGCAGAACGCCGAAACCGCCGAGCCCACCGACTGGCACATCGCCACCCGCTACATCAGCTGGTTCCTCCTGACCGTTATGACCGGCGTCATCTTCGTGATGGGCCTGCAATAAAGCACCAAAATCGCCAAAAAGGACGCCCTTTCGGGCGTCCTTCGCTTTTGGGGAAGAATTATCTGTCAGCCTTGTAGATGCCGGTTCCGATGTTGTTCAGCGTATCGGGCATCTCGATGGCGGGCAGGCCGTCAATGACCTCGGCAGAGGTGATGGTTGCGATGATGTTGCCGAAGCCGGTGTCGCCCAGATCGTACAGGGACGCGGGAGTCATGATCTCCACCCGGTTCCAGTTCTCGTCCCAGCCGTACTCGCCGGTGCCGATGCCGCCCACATAGAGGTACAACTCATTGGTGGTGCCCTCGTGCCAGTAGTCGTACAGGGACACGAAGAACATGGGGGCGCCCTCCTCGGTCTCGCCTGCGTAGTACAGATCGGAGAAATGGTAGGTCATCCGGGGCAGGGTGCCGTTTCGGTACATGTCGGTCATGGGCGTCTCCTCGATCTTGCGGATCACGAAGACCGTGTGGATGCCGGAGGACACCTCCAGACTGAACACGCCCTTGTTGTCGCCGGATATCATGCTCGTTCCGTCGGCATTCACATAGAAGCTGTTGCCGTACTCGTCGGAGACGTAATTCATGCGCCGGACCTCGTCGATGTACCACATGCGGCCCACGTTGTCCATGATCACATGGGTGGTCACGGGCGTGTAGGTGGACTCGCCGCACATGTTGCCCTGATAATCGGTAGTTGCGTAGTAGCTGGTTTTCCCGGTGTTGTCCACTGCGGTGATGCCGCAGAAGACCACATCCACAATGGAGCCCTGATTGGTCTCACCGGTGTTGAAGCCCTTGTCGGAGGCACGCAGATGCTCGGACATATCGAACTTGTGGTAGGTGTACTGGTAGATGGACTCGTCGTAGCTGTCCTTCATATCCTCGTACATCTTCTCGTCCATGCTCAGATCCGCATAGAAGTAGAAGTTCATGATGGCTGCAAACCGGTCGGTGGCCTCGGAGTAGTCGAAGCCGAACATCATGTCGCCGTCGATGGGCTGCATCAGATTCTTGACCGCGCCGGTGTCCTTGTCGATCTCATAGATCATGCCCGCGTTGCCGAACTCGCAGGCCCAGATGGAGCCCCGGGCCTCAATGGCGGAGCCAATGTTCAGGCCGAAGCCCTGATACTCCTCGGGAGCGGTGATGAATGCGCCCTCGGTGTAGGCAGCGCTGCCGCCCACCATGCTGTAGTTGTAGAGCTTGGAGCCCCAGACACTGTTGAGGCCGCCCTCGGTGCGGGAAATGATGCCCTCCACATTCAGGGTCAGGGAAGCAACGGTGACCTCACAGGTGTCGAACTTCGCCGCATCGCCGGCAGAAGCCACGGTGACGGTACAGGCGCCGTCGCTGACCGCGGTGACAACGCCGTTCTGATCGACGGTGGCCACGGATTCATCGCTGGAAGACCAGACCATCTCCTTGTTATTTGCGTACCACGGATCGCAGACATAGGTCAGCTGCTGGCTATTTCCCACGCCCATGGTCAGATTGCCCATGGACAGTGCGGGGGTGGGCAGAACGCTGGAATCGAACTCGGGCACATTGGCAAACTCTTCCTTGGCCGCAGTTTCTGCGGTCAGGGGTGCGAACATGGCCGCCGTCTCGTAGCTCAGCTCGCCCACGATCTCCGCCGCGGCGGTCTTGGGATCCAGCTTCACCAGATTCGTCTCCATGGACAGGAAGCTTCTGGGATAGAACTGGGCCCAGTACAAGGAGCCTGTGTTGTGATCGAAGGTCATGGACTGCAGATAATCCATGCCCATGCCGGTGTCGCCCACCTCCTGGAAGGCGCCCAGACGGGTGCCGGACCAGTCGGAAACCATGGCTGCCTTCCACAGATGGGCGGTGTCGGTGGTGTCCTCTGCGGCAGCATCCCAGTTGGGACCGAGGATGTAGACAGAGCCGTCGGAATCGATGGCCAGTGCCAGACCGTAGACGCCGCCGCGGGAAGCCGCCCAATCCTCCTGATAGGCGGTGTATTCCATGTACTCTTCCTCATCGTAGTAGCTGCCCTTCAGGTTGACGGTGTACAGCTCGGTGGTGGGCGCGCCGCCGTCCTCGTAAGTAGACAGTGCATAGAGCTTGCCGTTGGAGTAGTTGTAGGCGAAGTCCTGATAGACATTCTCCAGCTTGGTGATGAAGCACTCCTCCAGCTCCACGGAGTTGGCCAGCAGATCCTCGTAGCGGATGCCGTAGAGGTTGCCGCTGTTGTCCTGTGCAAAGACCAGACCGTTGACGTACTCCGCGGCCACCATGTCGGCGGTTGCGGGGAACAGGCCCGTCTCGTTGCGCGCGACGCCCTCGGAGAAGGACACCCAGCTGCCGATGTAGCCGCCGGCGTCATAGCGGAATGCCACCAGATCGCCGTAGCTCTCGCCCTCGCCGCCGAGGTTGATGGCGTAGTAGCTCTCATTGCCGGCGTAGTCGCAGACGGCAATGGCGGCCTTCTGGCCGAAATATTCCCGGTAACCGGTCAGATCCAGTGTGCCGGAGAACTCGGTGCCCCGTGCATCCTCGTCCATGTCAGGGAAGACGTAGTTGACGGCGCCGGAGGCGTCGCCGGTCAGCAGGATGACCGCGGCAACATAGTTGTTGTCCTTGACGGTGAAGTGCAGGCTGTCGCCCTCCAGCTTCAGATCGCCAACCAGCTCGGGATTGGTGTTGTCCACATGGAAGTTCCAGCGCAGGTAGGCGCCCTCGCCGATCTCGTCCCAGTTGACGGTGCCATCCTCCCGGACGAAGTAGTCGGGCGCGCAGGCCAGCTCGATGGTGAACTTGGTGTCCTCGGGCAGGGGGCTGCCCTCGGCATCGGTGAACTCCCACATGCTCAGATCCACGGGAGACTCGGTGGTGGTGTTGTACCACTGGCCGTAGTTGGTGTAGAAGAAGGAGGAGAGCATGTAGTCGTCGGTGCCCTCGTAGTCATTGACGTAGTAGACCTCGCCGGTTTCGCTGTCGAAAACGGTCAGCTTGTAGTCCGCGGCGTTGCGGATCAGGGTGGGATACACGGCGTACAGCTCCCAGATGGAGTGCTCGGAGTTGACGGCGTTTCTGGCCTCGATGTAGCGGCTGTCGCCGATGGCCTCGCCGGTCTCGGTGTTCATGGAGCCGTAGATATTGCCGGAGTAGTACATGCCGGAGCCGTAGCCCTTGGGCGCCCAGCTCAGGATGTTGGTGGAGAAGTCCGCAATGTGGGCGGGCCGTTCCAGCGTATTGTAGGCGAAGTCGATATGTTCGTTGGCCTCGTACATGCTGGGATCAGACCAGTTGCCGTACCAGCCCAGCATGGGGATGGAGTGGGAAGCGCCCACAGCGCCCTCGTCGTCGGCCACGGGCTCCGCATAGACAAAGCCCTCGATGTAGAAGCCATTTTCGAATCCCTTGGCTTCCATGGCAGCGGCAGTCTCCTCAGAAACGGAGATGACCACGCTGATCTCAACAGCGCCCATGGCGGGGACAGTAACCTGATCGCCGCAGCTGAAGTACACATCGGCGGGCAGCTCCATCATCTCATCGGTGGCCAGCGCATGGCCGTCGATCATGGTGACGCCGGAGGTCATGATCTGAGCGGACAGCTGATAGGTCTGCTCGGAATCGGTCAGATTGTTGACGGTGAACTTGATCTTCCGCTCCCCGGTGCCGTGGCCCAGCTCGGCCTTGACCTTGCCGTCGGGCTGACCCTCCACGGTGATGTAGGAGTCGGCCTTGATCACGTTCTCGATGCTGGCCAGACCTGCGCCCTGATTCCGGACGGAGTAGGGCAGCTCGCCCTCCATGATGACCTCCGCAGTGGACATCAGCAGAGACTGGGCCAGCGCTCTCTTGCTCATGCCGGTCATTTCGCTCAGGCCCTTGTCCTCGATATACTGGCTGACCAGGGCCGTCAGGCCCGCCACATGGGGCGCGGACATGGAGGTGCCGGACATCTGCTCATAGGCGGTGCCGGAGGGATCCACGCCGTTGACGGAGTAAATGCTGCCGCCGGGGGCGGTGATCTCGGGCTTCAGCGCCAGATCGCCGGTGGTGCCCCAGCTGGAGAAGTCGGACATGGTGATCTTGCCGTCTCCATTGCCGTGGTTGACATTCAGCTTGTGCTCCACGGTGAAGGTACCGGTGCAGCCGCCGAAGATCCCGAAAACCTCCCTGGCCTGCTCCAGCGTGATGGTTGCGCAGGGGATGGTGGCCTCGCTGCCCTCGATGGAGGCATAGATGGGATCGGTCACGTTGTTGTAGATGATGACGGCAGCCGCACCGGCCAGCGCGCCGTTGGCGTGCTTGTCGGCGAAGGCAACCTGATTGCCGCGGGCCACCAGAACCACCTTGCCGGTGACATCCACATAATCCTCAACGCTGCCGCCGTAGACAGTCATGTCGGTCTGCTCCTGACCGTTCAGCAGGTTGGTGGGATCGCCGATGAAGACGGCCTCAAAGGTCACGCCCTGACTCTGGCTGTCCAGAGAGATCCAAGGCTCGTTGAAGCCGCCGCTGACGCCCTCCATCCGGAATTCAGTGGTGCCGAAGGAGGTCTTCAGATCGGTGACCAGACCCACATTGTCGGCGGAGGCAATGCTCAGAGCATTGGCATAGGTGGAGGGCTCGGAGGTGGTGTAGCTGCCGCCCTCGTCGGCGTACATCATCTGATAGGCGTTGTCGTTGTCGGCCCAGTTGCCGCTGTTGCCTGCGGACACGCACATGACGATGCCGGAGTCAGCCAGCCGCTCCATCAGGTCATCGATGTAGGCGGAATCGCTGGCCTCCACCTCATGGGAGGAGGAGAAGCCGGGGTTTGCACCGCCGAGGGACAGGTTGACGCTGTCGCAGCCGAGGATCATGGCGTCCTCGGTGGCGGCCATGTAGTCGGAGGAGTAAGCGCCTCCGGTGACGCCGAAGACCTTCATGGTGACGATCTGGGCATCGGGGGCCACGCCGGTGACGCCCACCAGCTTGGCAGCGTCGGCATAGAAGCCGCCGTTGATGGCGTCCAGCAGTGCCGTAACATCCCGCTCATCCAGCACGCCGTCGCTGTTCAGGTCGGCATGGTACAGGTTCTGGGCCTCGGTGCCGAGGATCACATGATCCATGAGCAGCTGGGCGTCCTCCAGATCGCAGGCACCGTCGCCGTTCAGGTCGCAGGCCTTGCCCACGGGAATGTAGCGGTTGGCGGCGGCGATGCCGGCAACGTGGGAGCCGTGGGAGCCCATCTCGTCCAGATCGTGGCTGACGTCGAAGGTGCCGTCCACGTAGTTGAAATTGAAGGGTCTCTTGGCATTGGCGTAGAGCTGCTCTGCAGTGACGCCCTCAATGCGCTTGCTGACATTCAGCTGATCCAGAACGGAGGCAATGTGCTCCACATCCATCAGCTCCAGAGACTCCATGTATGCATCCAGCTCCATGCCCTTTTCTTCGGCATTCTGCGCCAGCGCATACAGATAGCCCTCCTCGGAGAAGGACTGGTGGTCGGGGTCGGTGCCGGTGTCCACCACCGCAACGACGGTGCCCGCACCGGTGTAGCCGTAGGTATCGTGTGCCACGTTGGCGCCGGTCATCTCCTGAGCCACGATGTTGCTGGGCTCCGCGGTCTGGGGATAGTAGACCGTCTCCAGATAGATCTTTTCCACGCCCTGAACCTTGGCGATCTTCTCGATGTCGCCGTAGCGGACGTTGGCGGAGATGGCGTTGGCCATCAGGGTCAGGTTCCAGACCACATCCAGCTTCTGTCCCTTCAGAGCCTGCACGGAGATATCGTTGGCCAGCTTCTCCTGCTTGGCCTGAAGCTCAGCGCGGTAGGAAACCGCCTCGATGTTCTCCACGAAATTCTCCGTACCCTTGAGCTTGCCCACGGCAGGCTCCTCCTCCAGCACGATCATGACACGAACCGTGTCGGTGTCGGCATAGAGGTTCTCATTTTTGTGTTCGATGGCATTTCCCTGCATCAGATCCGCGCTGACAGACTCCAGAGGCCGGGCAGTCACGCCCTGCGCCGCCTGAACGCCGCCGACGCCCAGAGAAAGCACCATCACACAGGCCATCACCAGAGCGAGGCCGCGTCTGAACATATTCTTTTTCATCTGCGATCCTCCTCTCAGTCTTCAAAGAAAAAGCGGTACAGCATCACGGCCACCTGTGCCCGGTTGGCGGTGCCGTCGGGATTCAGCTTGCCGTCCATGCCGTTGATGACGCCGTTCTCCACTGCCCATGCGAAGGGCTCCGCAGCCCAGCCGATGGCAGCGACCTGCTCGCCGTCGGCATAGCCCTTCAGGATCTCTGCCGCATTTTCCACGGACACATCCTGACCCTTATACTTGGCATAGCGGTACAGGAAGGTGACCATCTGGGCCCGGTTGATGGACTGGGCGGGGCCGAACATGGTATCGCTGATGCCATTGGTGATGCCGTTCTCCACCGCCCATGCAACATATCCGCTGTAGAAGCTGTCAGCGTGCACGTCTGCAAAGGCAGTCTGCGCCTGCTTCTCCTCCACGCCGTCCAGCCGGCCCAGCAGGGTGACAAAGGATGCCCGGTTCATGTTCAGACCGGGGCCGAAGTGGGTGGCGGAGATGCCGTTGATATAGCCCTCGGCGGCCATGTGATCCACAGCCTCGTAGAACCACTGTCCGGGCTGCACATCCTCAAACCGGCAGCCGTCGCCATACAGATAGAAGGTGTAGGTTCCGTAACCGTTCTCGCCGTCCACCCGCACAGTGGAAACGGCAATCTGGGTCTGATCCCAGGCACCGGTAATCCGGAATCGGATGACCATCAGATCATCCAGCTTCTGATCGCTGGCGTTCGCCAGGCCGATTTCGAGCCGTCCCTCCTCTGCCCGGACGGAGTGGACGGTAAAGTCCGTCTTATAGTCCAGATAGGTCAGATAGTCGGGATCGAACTCCACATTCAGCCGCGCATGGGCTGCAGCATCCGCGCCCAGCGTCAGCGTCACGATGTCATGCTCCGTCGTGACACTTCCGTCAAATGCCGCCGCAGGTACAACCGCCACAGACAGCACCAGCATCAGGCACAGAAGCAATGATGTGAGTTTCTTCATAGTTTTCCTCCTTGTTGATATTTCTGCACAATTTTTCAAAAACTGCACAACTCTGACATTTTACCCCATCACAGCCCCCAATACAATACATATTTCTTCCAAAAATGCCGGAATATCCCCCGATTCTTTGAAAATATTCCCATGATTTCTGTCCCGGCCTCCCACGTTCCCCTGCCCCGCCGGCCCCATAGGCCAAAACCTCCAGAACCTTAGCCAAATTCAATTTGCTAATGATTCTCATTTAAATATATAAATATGAAGCGGATATATCTCTTGACAATACCGCGGAATGCCATATAATAAAAGCAACTTTGGAAATGTTGGGGTTTGTTGCAGAATATGGTGGTTTCTGCAACAAATTTGCAATTTTTCCTTCATTTCCAAAACTACCATCCAAGGGAGGTAAAACAATGAAAAACACCCAAAAATGGCTTGTTCTTCTGCTGACCGCTGTGCTGCTGCTCAACACCGTGAGCGTCACCGCACTGGCCACCGGGAATGAGCCCCCCCTCGCGCTGTATGTCTCCCCCGCAGCCGAGGGTATCATCACCGCCAGCATCCTGAGCACCGAGGCTCAGGCCGTGGCCGACGGCAGACTGGTCGTGACCTACGACCCCTCTGTCCTGACCTATGTGGGCACCGAAGCCGGTGCAGCATGGTCTGACCCCGACCAGGTCAACCCGTCCGTCAACGCCAAGGAGGGCAAGGTCATTCTGGCCTTCGCCAATGCCGCTGCCGCCGGCGAGGGCGTCCTGTTCAGCCTGACCTTCACCGGCACCGGTGACTCCGTCATCGCTGTGGACGGCGATGACAGCTACATCTCCGGCTTCGAGACCGTGGCCGACATGACCGCGACCGCCTGCCCCAGCGCAAACTTCGTGGATATCCAGGATGCCGCTCCCATGATCCATGAAGCAGTGGACTACATGGTGGGCATGGGCTACATGAACGGCATGTCCGGCACCCACTTCGGCCCCAACGTGGAGCTGAACCGCGCCATGATGGTCACCATCCTCTACCGCATCGCCGGCTCTCCCACCGTTGAGGGCGCTCCCGCCTTCACCGATGTGCCCGCCAATGTGTTCTACACCGCTCCTGTGGTGTGGGCCACCGAGACGGGTATCACCACCGGCCTGACTGCCAGCCTCTTCGCTCCCGACAAGTCCCTGACCCGTCAGGAGCTGGTCACTTTCCTGTACCGCTTCGCCAAGTACATGGAGTACGACGTGACCAAGACCACCGATCTGTCCGCCTACACCGACGCAGGTAAGGTCCAGCCCTACGCCACCGAGGCATTCCAGTGGGCTGTCGCCTCCGGCGTCATCAACGGCACCAGCGCGACCACCCTGTCCCCTGAGAACACCACCACCCGCGCTCAGGTCTGCATCATGGTCAGCCGGCTGCTGAAAGCCCAGAACTGATTAGGGAGGTAACGCTATGAACAAAAAGATTCTTTCCCTGATTCTGGCCGTTGTGATGGTCCTGTCCGTGCTGCCCGCAAACGCTCTGGCAGTCCAGTCCGGCATCACCTCCGCTCCCACCGAGAACGGCTCCCTGATCACCGCCGGCCCCGCCGAAGCCCATTCCCTGACCGGCCCCATGACGCTGGGCAGCAGCCCCGCTCCCGCGGAGCCCACCCAGACCGGCTTCGCCGGCTCCGCGCTGGTTCAGTCCGTCACCGAGGGCGAGCTGACCAAATACGAGTCTCAGGGCAACACCGCCTTCACCAAGACCGAGGAGTATGAGCTCTACGCCGCCGACGAGAAGGTCACCTTCATCGTGGTCACCGAGAACGCTCCCCTGCTGGAGAAGTTCTCCGCCGGTGACATCGCCGCGCAGACCGCCTCCGTGAATGCCCACAAGGCCACTCAGGAGACCACCCTGAACGCCGTCAAGGCCAACGCCCTGCGTGTTCTGGGCAAGGAGATGGAGCTGGGCTACACCTACACCATCGGCACCACCGGCTTCTCCGTCAAGACCGCCTACGCCAACAAGGCTCAGCTGGAAGCTCTGCCCGGCGTCAAGGAAGTCTACGTGGCCCCCACCTTCGCCCTGCCTCAGGACATGGGCCAGCAGGAGCTGTCCCCTCTGACCGGCAACTCCTCCACCATGATCGGCGCTGACGTGCTGAACGCCTCCGGCTTCACCGGCAAGGGCATGCGCATCGCCATTCTGGATACCGGTATTCTTGAGACCCACCCCTCCTTCCAGGCCATGGACGAGAGCCGTCTGGACGATCCCATGACCCGCGAGGGTGTCGAGGAGATCTGGGACACCCTGAACGCCTCCACCCGCACCAACCTGCTGAACGTCAGCTACAAGAGCAACAAGATCCCCTTCGCTTTCAACTATGAGCGGGGCGATTTTGATGTGAGCAACATCTACGCCGGATCCGATCACGGCACCCACGTTGCCGGTATCGTCGCCGCCAATCCCACCGAGGGCACCAATGTCATCGGTATGGCCCCCGATGCCCAGCTGATCGTCATGCAGGTGTTCCAGAATGGCGGCGGCGCCAACTGGGCCACCATCATGGCCGCTCTGGAAGACTGCATCCGTCTGGATGTGGACGCCGCCAACCTGTCTCTGGGTGCAGCCGCCGGCTTCACCGATCCCGCCGGCGATATGCTGAACACCATGAATCTGTTCTTCGAGTCCGAGGTTCAGGTCATCATCGCCTCCGGCAATGACACCAACAACGCCTTCATGAATCTGTGGGGCGGCGATATGTCCCTGATTCTGAACCCCGACATCGGCCTGACCGGCACCCCCGCCACCTACTCCTCCGCCCTGAACGTGGCCTCCGCCAACAACAACGGCGAAGTGATGCTCTACTTCACGCTCGATGGCGTGGACTACGGCTTCAGTGACACCGCCACCGATCCCGAGACCATCTTCATCAATAAGTTCATGAACCAGACTCTGGACTATGTGATGGTCCCCGGCATCGGCGCTGAGGAAGACTATGCCGGCATCGATGTCACCGGCAAGATCGCCGTCATCTCCCGCGGCACCACCTCCTTCCCCGAGAAGCAGGCGCTGGCTCAGGAGAAGGGCGCCATCGGCTGCATCATCTATAACAATACCGCCGGTATGTTCCTGATGCAGATCAATGACGGCAATGGCGCCATCCCCTGTGTCTCCGTCTCTCAGGCCGCCGGTGCTGCACTGGCCTCTGCCGAGACCAAGACTCTGACCGTCTGCAACGCCGATTCCAAGGTCTTCAAGGTCGACACCACCATGTCCAGCTTCTCTTCCTGGGGCGTCACCCCCGACCTGAAGCTGAAGCCCGAGATCACCGGCGTCGGCGGCAACATCTACTCCTCTGTGGATCCCGCCATCTCCGGCTCCTACTACGGCTACATGAGCGGTACCTCCATGGCCACGCCTCAGGTCGCCGGTGCCATGGCAGTCCTGCTGCAGTACATCGAGGAGACCTATCCCGAGCTGACCGGCCCTGAGCAGCGCCGCGTCGCCGCCAACATCATGATGTCCACCGCTTCCCCCGTCATCCACGCCAACGGTCTGGAGTATTCCCCCAGAAATCAGGGCGCCGGTCTGGTGGATCTGGTGAACGCCACCACCGCCGAAGCCTATCTGAGCAACCCCGTTGCCACCGAGGGCCGTCCCAAGGTCGAGTTCGGCGATGACGATGCCAAGAAGGGCATCTACAAGTTCAGCTTCGAGCTGACCAACATGTCCGATACCGACAGAACCTTCGCCCTCTCCAGCTCCCTGCTCACCGAGACCATCGTTTCCGAGTGGTTCATCGGCAACGCCCCCTATGCGCTGGAGGCCGAGGTCACCTTCGGCACCGCTGCTGAGGGCAGCGTCCTGTGCTACGACTTCAACGATGACGGCATCATCACCACCGCTGACGCCCGCATCATCCTGCAGTTCGCCGCAGGCACGCTGAAGATCGCTGAGGACAACGTCCACTACATCTATCTGGATGTCAACTCCGACGGCGAGATCAACGCCGCCGACGCCAAGGTCATCACCGACTACGTGGCCGAGCTGCCCGTTTCCGTGGACCTGCTGGCCGAGATCACCACTCCCGCCGATCAGATCACCGTTCCCGCCGGCGAGACCGTCAAGCTCTCCGGCAAGATCGTCCTGACCGACGCTGACAGAGCATACCTGAACCAGTTCCCCAACGGCATCTTCGTCGAGGGCTATGTCTACGCCACCGAGGTGGGTGTGGACACCGAGAACGCCGCCGCTGCCCGCCTGACCATGCCCATGGTCGGCTTCTACGGCGACTGGTCCGCAGCCGAGGTCTTTGACCGTGACGATCTGGGCTCCTACAGCCTGTATCCCACCAACGTCTTCGCCTACTATTCCGACGTGGGCTTCAACCCCTACTTCCGCAACGGCCGTTCCGGCGATGAATACAACTACATCTCCTACGGCAACCCCCTGTTCGAGCTGGACTTCGGTCAGCTGCGCAACACCAAGCGGATGACCTTCACCGTCACCGACAACGTCACCGGCGAGGTCTACCATACGCTGGAGGCCAGCAACCTGATCAAGACCCACTTCAACACCTCCTACGGCATGATCGTTCCCACCTTCCTGCAGGCCGACTACGGCGAGCTGTGGGACGGCAAGACCGCCAGCGGCAAGGAGCTGCCCGACGGCACCTCCGTCACCTACAAGGTCGAGGCATGGCTGGATGACGGCGACGACATCAAGGATGACGAGATGTCCTTCGAGCTGAAGCTGGACAACACCGCTCCCGTGATCCTCAACGCCGACTCCCTGCAGGAAAGCCTGATCTTCGAGGGCGAGCGCACCTACCTGACTCTGGAGATTCTGGAGAACGAGCAGCTGGCAGCCGTTGTTTTCATGAACAGCGACGGCCGCATCATGGGCAAGTACGAGCTGGAGAATGTCCCCGGCGAGGCACTGACCCACACCTTCGATATCACCGGCTTCGGCAACTCCTTCTCCATCATCGCCGCTGACTACGCGGTCAACGAGGCGGAGATCGACGCTTTCCTGAATCTGGGCGAGCAGAACAACGCCAAGCCCGAGCCTCAGGCGCTGAACAAGGACCGCCTGTACGGCTGTGAGACCTTTGACGGCGCTCTGCTGGAGGCCGGCTGGTTCTCCGCCAACAAGGCCGACTTCTCCGATCCCCGCAATGAGACCTACGATTCCGCCAACCGCTACTACTCCGCTGAGTATGTCAACGGCTATCTGATCGCTCAGAACGCCAATACCGGCCATCTGGAGCTGGTCATCCCCGGCGGCACCTACTGGTCCAGCCAGATCCTGACCCAGAACCGCGGCGCCATGGGCGAATACGGCGTTTGGGTGCTGTACGACATGGCTCTGGATCACTCCGGCACGCTGGCCGCAAGCTACGGCGTTGCAAACGAAGCCTATGGCACCGACGGCCTGTTCGCAGTGGGCTGGCTGTATCAGGGCGATCAGGACAACGACGGCCACGATGACGGCTACAATGCCCTGTTCCACATCAAGTTCACCAACTACGGCACCGTCGATGTCAACCCCGTCGCCCGGATCACCGGTCAGGGCAAGGCCACCGATCTGCTGACTCTGGGCATCACCACCGAGGGCGATGTCTACGGCATCAGCACCGCCGGTATCCTCTACTCCGTTGGCAAGACCATCGAATACGACTCCGAGGTCGGCGCTGATGTGGTCCGCCTCACCGAGATCGGCACCACCGACTTCGTCAACCATCCCAACTATGGCGGCACCAACGTCATCCAGTCCATGGGCTATGACCACAACACCGATACCATGTACTGGTACGCCCATACGCAGGTTCCCAACGGCATCTACTACGACAACTACAACGTCACCTACTCCATCGATCTGGAGACTGCCAAGTGCACCGAGGTCGGCACCTACGGCCCCGGCGGCCAGACCGCCCTGTTCGTGCCCAACGATCTGGAATCCGATCTGTTCGAGATGGGCGTTCAGGCAACCGGCATGTCCCTCTCCCCCGAGTCCCTGGTTCTGGTCGAGGGCCAGACCAAGCGCCTGACCGTCAACTGGAAGCCCTGGAACGCCCAGCCTGTGGATGTGACCTGGTCCTCCTCCGATGAGACCATCGCCACCGTGGACGAGTACGGATTCGTCACCGCCCTTACCGGCGGCACCGTTGAGATCTCCGCCTCCGCTGAGGTGATGCTCGACGGCTACTACGATGTCATCGACGGCGAGTGGATCTGGCACGATCCCGCCATGGGCATCAAGACTGTCACCGCTCAGGTCAACATCGTTGCTGCTCAGGAGGGTCTGTACGGCTTCGCCGCTGCCGACTTCAAGAACCCCGCCAACAACTCCTCCTGGCTGACCTACGCCACCGACAGCCTGCACAGCGTCACCAATCTGGGCAAGGTCCAGATGCATGGCACCGACGCCTTCTGGAGCGGCGGCACCTACTACAACGGCTACGTCTACACCACCCTGTCCGCCACCCGCGAGGAGAACAACACCATGTACCGGGGCACCGAGCTGTACCGCAGCAAGGTCACCGAGGGTGACACTCCCGCCGAGACCGTCATCGGCGAGCCCGAGCTGATCGGCTTTGCCGAGAATCTGGAGATCACCGCTCTGGGCTTCGACTACAACACCGGCCGTATGTACTGCGTGGAGAACATGTATGTCGGCGGTCTGGGCATCATCGA
>JAFWAZ010000041.1 GCA_017507425.1 Oscillospiraceae bacterium
AGCAGTCGCCGGCGGCCAGCTTCACGGTACGGAAATGCAGACCCAGACCGGCCACCAGATTTTCAGCCTTCTTCACCAGCTCCTCGAAAGCCTCGTCGGAGCCCTCAGGGGTGGTGAACTGGAACATCTCCACCTTGTTGAACTGGTGGCCGCGGACCATGCCGCGCTCGTCGGCCCGGTGGGAACCGGCCTCACGGCGGAAGCAGGGGGTGTAGGCGAAGAACTTCTTGGGCAGATCGGCCTCGGTGAGGATCTCATCGCGGTACACGGAGGCCAGCGCAGCCTCGGCGGTGGGCAGCATGTAGAAGGTGCCGCCCTCGGTGGGATGGTTGGCGATCTTGAAGACCTCGTCGGCGAACTTGGGGAACTGACCGGCGGTCAGGCCGCACTGGTACTCCAGCATGTGGGGGGGCAGGATGAAGTCGTAGCCGTCGGCGGTGTGGGTGTCGATGAAGTAGTTCAGCAGGGCCCACTCCAGACGGGCGCCCATGCCGGTGTACATCCAGTTGCCGCCGCCTGCCAGCTTGACGCCGCGCTCGTAGTCGATGAGCCCTAAATCGGTGCACAGATCCACGTGGTGCTTGGGCTCAAAGTCGAAGGAGTGCTTCTCGCCGATGTAGCGCAGGGGCTCGTTGTTCTCCTTGCCGCCGGGGAGCAGGTCGGCATCGGGCAGGTTGGGCAGGGCCAGCAGGTTGGTGTACAGCTCTGCGTCCAGAGTCTTCAGGGTTTCCTTGTCGCCCTCGATGGAGGCGTTGATCTCCTCCACGGCGGCGATGTTGGCGGCGATCTGGGCTTCGACGGCGGAGGTGTCCTCGCCCTTCTTCTCCAGACCCTTCTTCATGCCGAAGAGCTTGCCGTTATCCTTGGAGATCTTGTTCTTCTGGGCGGTCTTGGTCTCGGTGGAGGTCTTCAGACCGCGCACCTGCACGTCCAGCTCCAGAATCTTGTCGATGATGGCGTCGCAGTCCACTTCCTTGGCCTTCAGGCCGGCCTTGACTGCGTCGGGGTTTTCCTTGATCTTTTTGATATCAAGCATGATGGAATCTCCTTTTTATGGGTTCAATTTACATTGTGTAGGGACAGCGTGGATTAGCCGTTGCTGGGCTGCTCCACGTATTCGAGAATCAGATAGTACTCGTACAGGGCATCGCTGCTCAGATAGCTCAGCCGTGCATCCATCTCGGGGATCAGGGCCTCGAGGGCTTCACGGTCGAAGTCATTGTAGGCGGCCTTGATCTGGGTGAAGATCTCGTAGGCCTTCATCTGCTCGGTCATGATGCTCTCGTCGGTGGAGCCGTCGGGGTTGGTGGGGGCGGTGGCGAGGTACTGCTCGCTGCCCACAGCCTCAATGAGCTGAGCCTGCAGATCGGTGATCTGATTCTTCTGCAGCTCGATCTGGGCACGAAGCTCGGCATTCTCGAGCTCCAGCTCCTGAATCAGAGCGGAGTCCGTTGCCACAATGGGGGTGGTGTCCTCGGCGGGGTTCTTCACCGCGGGAACGGAATTGCCGCCGCCGGTCATACCGGTGATCAGCAGGGTCGCGGCCACGGACACGGCGGCGACGCCGGCCATGCAGCTGTAGAAGAAGCCGTCCAGCTTTCGTTCAGCCTTGGGAGCGGACTCGGCGGGAGCAGCCGCAGGCTCTGCACCGGGCTTCTCAAACTTGCCTGCGGGCTTGGCCTTCTTTTCGGGCTTGGATTCCACGGCGGGCTCGGTGCTCAGCAGCTCCCACAGCTCCTCTTCGTTCTGAATCTTGTTCTGTTCACTCATTGCTTGTTCGCTCCTTTCAGGGTCATCAGGGCATCCAGCAGAGCCTGCAGGTCGTCCTGACCGTAGAACTCCAGCTCGAATTTGCCCTTGCGTTTACCGTTTACGATTTTGACGCCACGGCCCAGTGCCCGGGAGAGGGTCTTCTCACACTCGGCCACATAGTCGACGGTCAGCGCCGCCTTGGGGGGCTCGGGCTGCTTTTCCTGACTCAAATTCCGGCACAGCAGCTCCGCCTGCCGGACGGACAGGCCCAGCGCGGCGATTTTCTGGGCCGCTTCCAGCTGCTTTTTCTCATTTTTCAGGGAGAGAACCGCCCGGGCGTGTCCGGCGGTGAGCTTGCCGCAGCGGAGCATCTCCAGCACCTTCTGGGGCAGATGCAGCAGCCGCAGGGCGTTGGCCACCGCGGAGCGGGATTTGCCCACCCGGGTGGAGCAATCCTCCTGCGTCAGACCGAAATCGTCGATCAGGGTCTGGTAGCCCAGTGCCTCTTCGATACAGTTCAGGTCGGAGCGCTGGAGATTTTCAATCAGCGCCAGCTCCATGGCCTTGCAGTCGTCGGCCTCGAGGACGACGACCTGCACCTCATGGACGCCCGCCAGACGGCAGGCCCGCCAGCGGCGCTCGCCGGCGATGATCTGATAGTAGCCCGGCTCCGTCTCCCGGACGGTCAGGGGCTGGATCAGGCCGTGTACCGAAATGGATTCGGACAGCTCCTGCAGGGCCTCCTCGTCGAAGTCCTTGCGAGGCTGATCGGGGTTGGGCTCGATGCGGTGGAGGGGCACCGTGCGGTAATTGGATTTTTCCACGGCGGGCTCCTGAAAATCGCCCAAAAGCGCACCCAATCCGCGGCCGAGACCTTTTGGTGTAGCCAATGGTATCATCCTTTCGTTGATTGAAATGCAAAATGCTGAATGCAGAATGCAAAATGATGATTCCTCCAACGTTTTGCACTTTGCATTTTGCATTTAGCATTACAATTTGTTTTTGAACTCCTCCGCCAGCTCCTTATAGGCCTTGGCGCCCCGGCTGTATTTGTCGTAGGTCATGACGGGGATGCCGTGGCTGGGGGCTTCCGCCAGACGGACGTTGCGGGGGATCACGTTGGCGAAGACCTTGCCGGGGAAATGCCGGCGGACTTCCTCTGCCACCTGATTGGAGAAATTGGTGCGGCCGTCGAACATGGTCAGCACCACACCGAAAAGCTCCAAGCGGGGATTCATCCGGCGCTTGACCATCCGCAGGGTGGCCATCAGGTCGCTCAGACCCTCCAGCGCGAAGTACTCGCACTGTACGGGTACCAAAATCGCTTCTGCAGCGCACAGGCCGTTCAGGGTCAGCATCTCAAGACTCGGCGGGCAGTCGATGAAGATGACGTCGTAATCCGCCTTCACCTGCGCCAGCGCATCCTTCAGGACGTACTCCCGGCGGTCGGCGCCGATGAGCTCCACGGCGGCGCCCGCCAGATCGGAAGAGGAGGGCAGTACATCGCCGAATTTGGTATGGACAATGGCGTCGCGGATGTCGACGCCGTTCAGGATCACGTCGTAGACGGATCGCTTGATCTGCCGTTTCTCGATGCCAAGGCCGGAGGTGGCGTTGGCTTGGGGGTCGAAGTCGCACAGCAGCGTGCGCAGTCCCAGCTCATGGAGGGCAGCGGATAAATTGACGGCGGTGGTGGTTTTGCCCACGCCGCCCTTCTGGTTGACGATCGCGAATAGTTTACCCATGTCAAACCTCCTTGTATACGCGGTCATTATAACAGCTTATTTGTCATAATTCAAGAGAGAGGAATGATTTTGTTTCACGTGAAACATTAAAAAACATCCGGGCGATCCATTACCCGGATGTTTCACGTGAAACAATTTATCTTCCTCCGCCGCCGAATTCGATGATGGAGGTATAATTCTGGCCGATGGCGGGCTTTTCCTCCCGGGTGAGCTCCTGCCATGTGAGGACGCCCACGCAGAGCATCAGGGCGGCCATCAGCATGCAGACCCAGAGCCGGAGCTGCATGATGGTGCGGTGGAGAAGATCGATGTCCTCTTCCACTTGCTGCTGGGGCTTCCGTGGGGCGGGAGTGCTGCGCACTGCGGCGGACCGGTCGGGGATAGTGACAACGGTATTGGGCTTGACGGGCTGCCTGACCATCACGGATTCGCACAGAAAGCAGAAGACCTGCCCCTCTTCGATTTCCCGTCCGCAGCGAAGACACTGCATGGCGGACCCTCCTTTCAGTGGATACTATATATAATGTAGCAGATGGAGCGGAAAAGGTAAAGAGGAAATTTATGCGGTGTGGCTGGACGGGGAACGGCACACAGGCCGTTCCCTACATGCATTCTCTGCGTCAAGGCATTTTTCTTAAACTTTTTCACAAAAATATTGCAATTTATTTGGTAATATGGTATAAATAAAGATCGAGAGCTATCTGTTACTACACCGTCAAAAAGGAGACGAATTGATATTATGGCACGTAAGGAAAACATCCGCAACATCGCCATCATCGCCCACGTCGACCATGGCAAGACGACCTTGGTGGACGAAATGCTGAAGCAGGGCGGCATCTACCGCGAGAATCAGGCCACCACCGACCGGGTCATGGACTCCGGCGATCTGGAGCGTGAGCGCGGCATCACCATTCTGGCAAAGAATACTTCCATTTACTACAAGGATACCAAGATCAACATTGTCGACACCCCGGGCCACGCCGACTTCGGCGGCGAGGTGGAGCGCATCCTGAAGATGGTCAACGGCGTTATCCTGCTGGTGGACGCCGCCGAGGGCCCCATGCCCCAGACCCGCTTCGTGCTCCAGAAGGCGCTGGAGCTGGGCCACAAGGTCATCGTGGCCGTCAACAAGATCGACAAGCCCGACGCCCGCACCGAGGAGGTGGTGGACGAAGTCCTCGAGCTGCTGCTGGATCTGGACGCCACCGAGGAGCAGTTCAACTCCCCCACCGTCTTCTGCTCCGGCCGCCACGGCATCGCGTCCTATACCGCCGATGAGCTGGGCACCGATCTGATCCCCCTGTTTGAAACGGTGGTCAACTACATTCCCGCCCCTGAGGGCGACGAGGAGGAGCCCCTGCAGCTGCTGGTCAGCTCCATCGACTACAATGAATATGTGGGCCGTATCGCCATCGGCCGGGTGGAGCGGGGCACCATCCGGGTCAATCAGGAGGTGGTCATCGCCGACTACCACAATGCCGACGTGAAGCAGAAGGCCAAGGTCGTGGCCCTGTACGAGTACGACGGCCTCGGCAAGAAGGCCGTTCAGAGCGCCACCGCCGGCGAGATCGTGGCCCTGAGCGGCATCGCCGACATCACCATCGGCCGCACCGTCTGCGCTCCCGACTGCGTGGAGGCTCTGCCTTTCGTCAAGATCTCCGAGCCCACCATCGAAATGACCTTCGCCGTCAACGACTCCCCCTTCGCAGGCCGCGAGGGCAAGTTCGTCACCTCCCGGAACCTGCGTGACCGGCTGGAGAAGGAGCTGATGAAGGATGTGTCCCTTCGGGTTTCCGAGCAGGGCACCGACGCCTTCAACGTGGCAGGCCGCGGCGAAATGCACCTGTCCATCCTCATGGAAACCATGCGCCGGGAGGGCTATGAGTTCTCCGTGTCCACCCCCCGCGTGCTGACCCGGGAGATCGACGGCAAGGTCTGCGAGCCCATCGAAAAGATGGTTGCCGACGTGCCCGAGGAGTGCATGGGCGCCGTCATCGAGAAGATGGGCCGCCGGAAGGGCGACCTGCTGGGCATGACCCCCGTGGGCAACCGCTACCGGCTGGAGTTCCTGGTCCCCTCCCGGGGCCTGTTCGGCTACCGCAGTGAGTTCCTGACCGACACCCGTGGCGAGGGCATCATGTCCTCCGTCCTCGACAGCTACGCACCCATGAAGGGCGAGATCGAGCGCCGTCTGACGGGCAGTTTGATCGCCTTCGAGTCCGGCGAGGCCGTCACCTACGGACTCCACGCCGCACAGGAGCGCGGCGCCCTGTTCATCGGCCCCGGCACCCCCGTCTACGCCGGCATGGTGGTGGGTATCTGCAGCCGCAACGAGGATATGACCGTCAACGTCTGCAAGAAGAAGCAGCTGACCAACATGCGCGCCTCCGGCTCCGACGAGGCCCTGCGTCTGGTAAGCCCCAAAATCTTCTCTCTGGAGCAGAATCTGGAGTTCCTCGCCGACGACGAGCTGCTGGAGTGCACCCCCAAGAGCCTGCGCATCCGCAAGCGGGAGCTGGATCACGGCATCCGCATGCGCGAGACCATGAAGCGCAGAGCCGCCGCCGCGGAGAATAAGTAAATAATGAGAAGGCACGCTGGTTTCAGCGTGCCTTTTGTTCGATATGCGCACCGGCGCGGAAGCGCCAAATCGCTTCTCCCGGGGAGAAGCTGTCAGCGCAGCTGACTGAAGAGGAACTCGGGCGACAACCCATGAAGACCAGAAAAGCAAAGACCTACTCCGAGCTGACGATTTGTGACTAGCTCCGGAGTAGGTCTGTTACATTGTAGGAACTTTCAGATTAGCGCCCGCATTCCTACGCTCGCTAAGAGCCGCCTTCGGCGGTTGCTCGCCGCACGCGCCTGCGGGCGCAGTCTTCCGACCCCTTCGGGGCCACCTTCCCCTCGGGGGAAGGGGTTTAGGGCTGCGTGTCACAAATCCATCCGCTGGAAGACCTCGGAAAATTCCGGGGCTTTTTCTGTCAGCTCTGCCCGGTTCAGTCTGCTGCCGGTCAGGGCGGTTTCCAGCTTTTCGGCGAGCTGCCAGTCCATGGCGTCGGTCCAGACCTTGGCGGCTTGGATGCGGCCCTGCTCCACCTGTGCTTCCAGACGGATGCAGCCGAAGTCCAGCCGATCCTCCCATGCAAAGGTGAAGGGCAGCTTCCGGCCGTAGTTCCATTCCCAGCTCCGGTAGCGCTCCAAAAGGGCTTCATCGCAGGGAATGTCGAACTTTTCCACAGAGCCATTGTAAACTTGGGCAAAAGCTGACCAAAGGGCGGCCTTCATGTCCTCGACGGAAATGTCCGGATTCAGCTCCCGGAGGTTGCCCACCCGGCTGCGGACGGAGTCCACGCCCTTGGCAGAGAGCTTGGCCTTGGAGGGGCTCAGGTACCGGCCCAGCTTTTCCATGTCGGCGTCGATGAGGACGGTGCCGTGGTGATAGGCGGTATGGCCGTTTTTGTAGAAGGCATTCCCGGAGAATTTCCGGTCGCCCGCAAGAATGTCGTTTCTTCCCGAGCGCACCGCGTCGATGCCAAAACTGCGGACGGCAGTGCAGATGACCTCCAATTGCCGGTCCAGATCATACCGTTCCTGCGGCATCAGAAATGTAAAATTCAAGTTCCCCAGATCGTGAAACACGGCGCCGCCGCCGGAAAGCCGCCGGGCAAGCCGGCCTCCCTCCTCCTGCAGGAGGGAGGTGCGGCATTCCTTCCAAGGGTTCTGGTTCCGTCCGATGACCACGGTGTTTTCGTTCTGCCACAGATACAGGATCACGGCATCTGCGGCAGAATTCAGGAGCGTCTCCTCCAGAGCCAGATTGTGGTGGGGATCGGTCAGGCGGCTTTCGGCGATCAGCAGCTTCACGGATGGAAGCGCAGGATGGGATTTCTCGCTGCGCGGACGTCGTCGGGTCTGCCGATCTGGGCGCTGTGGGGCGCGTTGTGCATATATTCCGGATCCTTGTAGCCCAGCTCGTAGAGGCTGCGGATGACCTCGCAGGCCCAGTCGAGGGTTTCCCGGGATTCCGTCTCGGTGGGCTCGATCATCAGGGCCTCGTGGACGATCAGGGGGAAGTACATCGTGGGCGGATGCATGCCGTTGTCGATCATGCACTTGGCCACGTCCATGGCGGAAACGCCCGTCTCTTTCTTGAATTTGCTCAGATCCAGCACGAACTCGTGCATGCAGATCCGGTCGAAGGCGGGCTCGAAGGTGCCCTTGATCTTGGATTGCATGTAGTTGGCGTTCAGGACGGCGTTCCTGGCGGCTTCGGGGATGCCCTCGCGGCCCAGCGTCATGATGTAGGTCAGGGCTTTGATGACCACCAGGAAATTGCCCGCGAAGGAGCGCACCTGAATGGCGTCGCTTTCGTCCATCATCTTGGACTTGGGCAGGTAGGGAATCAGATGGGCCTTGCAGCCGACGGCACCGGCACCGGGGCCGCCGCCGCCGTGGGGCGTGGCGAAGGTCTTGTGCAGGTTGGAGTGGATGCAGTCGAAGCCCATATCGCCGGGGCGGACGACACCCATGACGGCGTTCAGATTGGCGCCGTCGTAGTAGCACAGGCCGCCGGCCTCATGGACCAGACGGGTGATCTCGAGGATGTTCTCGTCGAAAATACCCACGGTGTTGGGGTTGGTCAGCATCAGACCTGCGGTATCCTCGCCCAGCACCTTTTTCAGGGCGTCGAGATCCACGCAGCCGTTGGGGGCCGAGGGAATGTTGACGATCTGGTAGCCGCACATGGCGGCGGTGGCAGGGTTGGTGCCGTGGGCGGAGTCGGGGACGATGATCTTGGTGCGCTTGCTGTCGCCCCGGGCGTCGTGGTACTGCTTGATCAGCAGCACGCCGGTGAACTCGCCGTGGGCGCCGGCGGCGGGCTGGAAGGTGCAGGCGTCCATGCCGAAGATCTCATTGAGATACTGCTCGGCAGTTTCCAGAGCCTCGGCGCAGCCCCGGGCCGCGTAGGCGGGGGCAAGGGGATGGACGCCGGTGAAGCCGGGCAGCGCGGCCATCTCCTCGTCGATCCGGGGATTGTACTTCATGGTGCACGAGCCCAGCGGATAGAAGCCGGAGTTGACGCCGTGGACCCGCTTGTTCAGCTCGGTGTAGTGACGGCTCACGTCCGTCTCGCTCAGCTCGGGCAGCTTGGGCGCCTCTTTGCGGACGAGGCCGGCGGGGAGGGCGACCTCCTCCACGTCGCACTTGGGCAGATACTGCTGGCCGCGGCCGGCCACGCTCTTTTCAAAAATCAGCTTCATGCGCCAAGCACCTCCTTTACGACGGAAACGGCGCGGTCAAGCTCCTCCTTGGAAACCTTTTCGGTGGCGCACCAGAGGACGCCGCCCTCGATGGGCAGACCGCCGAGGATGCCCCTGTCCTCCAGCGCTTTCAGAACTTCCTCGCGCTTGGGCAGGGTGGTGACAAATTCGTGGAAATAATCGCCGGTGTAGACAAGCTCGATGCCCTCGATTTCGCACAGACCCTTGGCCAGATAGTGGGCCTTGGACATGGACTGCTTGGCGGCTTCGGCAAGGCCGCCCGGACCCATGGCGGCGAGGTAAAGACCGGCGGTCAGGGCGCAGAGGGCCTGATTGGAGCAGATGTTGGAGCTGGCCTTTTCCCGGCGGATGTGCTGCTCTCTCGCCTGCAGACTGAGGACGTAGGCCCGCTCGCCTTTGCTGTCGACGGTTTCACCCACGATTCTGCCGGGGAGCTTGCGCATATGCTTGGCGGTGGTGGCCATGAAGCCCAGATAAGGGCCGCCGTAGCTGAGCGGCATGCCCAGAGGCTGTCCCTCACCGACGGCGATGTCGGCGCCCTGCTCCCGGGCGGAGGCCATGATGCCGGAGGCGATGGGGTTCACGCCCAGAACCAGCATGGAGCCGTTGCCGTGGACAAGCTCGGAAATGGCGGCGGTGTCCTCAAACTGGCCGTAGAAATTGGGCTGCTGGACGTAGAGGGAGGCAACATCGGCGGTCAAGAGCTCCTTCAGTGCCTCCGGATCGGTCCTGCCGTCCTTGGCGGGGACGATGACGAGGGGATCGCCTGTGCCGTAGCAGTAGGTGCGCACCGTATTGACGGTGTCGGGGTGGGCAGCGGCACTGATCAGGGTGACCCGGCGCTTGCGGTCGCGGCACATGGCTGCGGCCTCGGCGGCGGCGGTGGCGCCGTCGTAGACGGAGGCGTTGGAGACGTCCATGCCCGTCAGCTCGCAGATATCGGTCTGATACTCAAAAATGGACTGGAGGATGCCCTGACTCATTTCCGCCTGATAGGGGGTGTAGGCGGTGAGGAATTCCTCCTTGGCGGGGATATACTTGACGATGCTGGGGATATAGTGGTCGTAGGCGCCGGCGCCCCGGAGCACCGTGGGGAATACCATGTTTTTTGCAGCCATGACAGACACCCTGCGGCAGACCTCCAGCTCGCTCATGCCCTCGGGGATGTTCAGATCGCCGTCGTGCAGAAGCATCCCGGCGGGCACATCCCGGTACAGGTCATCAAAGCTTTGGACACCCACGGCAGCCAGCATCTCCTCCCGCTCGGCGCGGGTGGAGGGAATGTAACCGGCCATCTTTAGCCCTCCTCAGCGCAGAAGGCCTCGTAGGCGGCGGCATCCAGAAGCTCCTCCTCCTCGGTGACGTTCTCGACCTTGATGATCCATGCGCCGTAGGGATCCTCGTTCAGGCACTCGGGGGAATCCTCCAGCTCCTCGTTGATGGCGCAGACCACGCCGGAAACGGGGCTGACCAGATCGGAAACGGCCTTGACGGACTCCACGTCGCCGAAGCTCTCACCGGCGGTGACCTCGTCGCCCACGGCGGGCAGGTTCACGAAAACCACGTCGCCCAGCGCGTCCTGGGCAAAATCGGAGATGCCGACGACGGCGACGCCGTCTTCAAACTTGATCCACTCGTGGGACTTGGTGTACTTCAGATCGATGGGATAATTCATAATGATTCCTCCGTTTAATATTGTATTCGTTCCCGCAGGGCGGGTTACTTACAAGCATGGTTCCGTAGGGGTCGGCGTCCCCGACGACCCGTCCGCCGTAAGGCGGCAGTTCGGTACAGCTTCCGAAAATTTGCCCATCGAGGTCAAATTTTCGGACGGGCTGTCGAGGACGCCAGCCCCTACAGGGTTGATTATACGATGGCCTTGCCGTATTTGGGGCCGGTCTGGTCCATGTGCTTTTCGACCAGTCTGGCCTTCAGTCGCTTGCCGCGGACGTCGACGGTGATGCCGTCGGTGACATCGCGGTCGAGGTAGGCGAAGCCGATGGAGCGCTTGCCGGTCTTCTCCGTGGGCTCCTCACCCTCGAAGACGTAGTAGGGAACCATGGTGCCGGAGGTGACCCAGCCCACGTGCCGGTCGCCGGCGTAGATCTCCATGCCCGCACGCATGACGCCCCGGTCCACAAGGGCGATGGGGACGATGCGCTTTTCGGTGGCATCGCGCTGGGCGGCGAGGATATCCTTGGCGATGAAATCGCCTTTCTCCTCCTTGAAACTGACGGCGAACCGGGCCAGAGAGACGGCGAAAATGGGAATTTCCTTGCCGGAGGCGTCCTCACCCAGCTCGTGGCCGTACAGGGGCAGGCCGGCCTCCAGACGGAGGGTGTCCCGGGCGCCGAGGCCCGTGGGCTTTGCGCCCAGCTCGATCAGCCGGTTCCACAGCCACCGGACGTCCTTGGCGTCGATGAACAGCTCCCAGCCGGTGGGATCGCCGGTGTAGCCGGTCTTGGAGGCCCGGACAACGTGGCCCTCCATCATCACTTCGCCCAGATCGTTCTTTCTGGGGCCGGTGATCTCGGCGCCGCCGGAGAGGGTCTTCAGGATCGTCTCGGCATCGGGGCCCTGCACGGCGATGGAGGAATAGATATCGGTGATGTTGGTCAGGCGGCAGTCGTAATCGGGCAGATACTTGGCAAAGTGGGCCAAGTCCTTGTCGGTGTTGCTGGCGTTGACGATCAGCAGGTACTTGTCCTCCTCGAACATGTACAGGTAGGCATCGTCCACGGCGCCGCCGGTCTCGGTGGGGATCATGCAGTACTGGGCGCGACCGGGCTTCAGGGCGGCCACATTGGAGGTCAGCACCTTCTGCAGGAATGCCACGCGCTCGCTTCCCTCGACGAGGATGCGGCCCATGTGGCTCACGTCGAAGATGCCGCAATGCTTACGGTCGTACAGATGCTCGGCGAGGATGCCGGCGGGGTACTGGATGGGCATTTCCCAGCCGCCGAAGTCCACCATGGTGGCCCCTGCGGCCACGTGGGCATCATACAGGGGAGTGCGCTTGAGTTCAGACATATGAATCGCTCCTTTTAATTTTCTGCACTGGCGCGGGAGCGCCAAACGCTTCCCCGGGGGGAAGCTGTCGCCGCCGCAGGCGGTGACTGAAGAGGAATGCGGGCGGTAATCTGCGATGACCACCGAACCGAAGACCTGCTTTGGCGTTTTGTCCCACATCCAACTTTGGCGCAGGCCTGATATGTTGTACTTGTCTTTGGGTTTCCGCCCGCGTTCCTCTTCCGACCTCGCTTCGCTCGGCCACCTTCCCCCCGGAGGAAGGGATTTGGAGGAATGCCGGCAGCATGTACTTAAAGACCGGCCTTCTCCAGAATTACGGGAACATTCCGCTCTGCGCCGATGGCCATGATATGGACGCCGGGGCAGAGGTTTTCGTTTCGGATATCCGCGATGAGCTTGGCGGCGAGGTCGATGCCGAGCTCGCTTGCCTTGACGCCCCGCTCCTTGGCAGAGGCGAGGAGGTCGATCTGCTCCTGAGGCACCGCGATGCCGGGGACGTTGGCGTTCATGAACTTGGCCATGCCCGCGGATTTCAGGGGGATGATGCCCGCCATGATGGGCACGCTGATGTTGGCCTTTTCGACAGCGTCCAGAAAGCGCTTCAGGCTGTCGAGGTCGAAGATGCCCTGGGTCTGGATGTATCTGGCGCCGGCGTCCACCTTTTGCTTCAGCTTGTGGATCTGCAGGATCATCGGCTCATAGACGGGGGTGACGCAGGCACCCTTGAACAGCTTCGGGGTGGAGCTCAGGGGGTTGCCGCCGCAGTCGAGGCCCGTTTCCTCCATGTTCGACAGCATATTCAGAATGCCGACAGAGTCGAGGTCGTACACGGGCTTGCTCTGAGCGCAGTCGCCCACCACCGGATGGTCGCCGGTGAGAGCGAGGACGGTGTCGATGCCGAAGCTGGCAGCGCTGAGCACGTCGCCCATGATGGCCATGCGGCTACGGTCCCGGCCGGTGATCTGCAAAATCGGCTCCAGTCCGGCCAGCTTCAGATGGATGCAAAGGCCCAGAGAGGAGGCCTTCAGACAGGCGGACTGCATATCGGTGACGTTGACGCCGTGAACTTTGCCCCTGAGCAGCTGGGCAACCTCCACCTGCTCGGTGAAGTCGCAGCCCTTGGGGGGCGCCATTTCGGCGGTGACGGCAAAGGTGCCGTTTTCCAGTGCGGTTTTCAGCAGACTCATTTTTTGACCTCCCTCAGATTGATGTGACGGGGGTAGCTGACATCTGCATGGCCCTTGTCGGGACGGGTCTGCCAGAGCTTATGCTCCTGACCGGTGGCGACGAGGCGCTCGTAAATTTTGATCCATGCGCAGTCGTTCTCGGGGTTCACCTCGCACTTGCCGTTTTTCTGGCCGCCGCAGGGGCCGTTGACCAGACTTTTCGCGCACTTGGTGATGGGGCAGATGCCGCCGGTGGAGCCGAGGACGCAGTCGCCGCACATGCGGCAGTATTCGTGGAAGATGCCCACCCGCTCGATCTGGCCGAGGAAGAGGGTGTCGTTGGCGGGATAGACGGGAAGGACGATGTTGTCCGCCACGGTCTGGACGCCGTCGCCGCAAGCCATGCCGATGACGGCCTCGCAGCCGGTGTCTTTCAGAGCTTTCAGCTCCTTTTTCACCAGCATTTTGTGGCAGCATTCCGCGGGCAGAACGGTGGCGACCACCTCGATGCCCTCGCTTTCGAGCAGGGCCTTCATCTCGGCCAGCTCCTTCTCGCCGCCGGTCTGGCAGGAGGCGGCGCAGCTTCCGCAGCCCACCAGCGCCACCTTTTTCGCATCGCCCACCATGGCGAGCACGTCGCCAAAGGGCTTTTTGCGGGTGATGATCATGGAAAATTCCCCCTTAATGGATCGTAATGTGATGGGAAGACAAAAAAGACAGAGGCACAGCACGCCAAGCGCGCACTGTGCCTCTGCTGAAATACCTGAGAGATTCCCGGCGTGGCCGGTTGCACCTTCGGCGTGGGAGCGGATCCCACTCTACAGAGTATCGTCGTGGCCCGGTCCTTTTGCCTGAGAGTTTTTGCGTTCCCCTTCGGCGCCGAATCCGATCTCTCCCGAGCCAGTCACCCGATAAATATGAGCAGGGCATACCCTGCAAGTGCAGAATACCATATCAGGAAAGCCATTGTCAAGAGTGTTTTGTGATTTTTGTACATAAATTCGGCAAAGAAAATAAAGAAAGTTGGATAATATGCATTTGATGATGCAGCCTGCTTCGGCGAAACCCCATGCCCTGCATTTTTGCCGTTGCAACCCAGTGAAATATATGGTATCCTGTAAGAAAACATCGAAATGAGGGATATCACATGAAACGACTGCTTGCCCTGATCCTCTGCGCTGCGGTGCTGCTGTGCGGCTGCACCGGGGCCACCAATGCCCTTGGATTTTCCAAATTCGTGAAATTCGAGGATATGGAGTATATCCGGCCGGACATGGATGCGGTGGCAGCGTCTGCCCAGAATGCCATCTCCGCCGCTGCCAGCGCCGTATCCGTGGATCATGTGCTGAATGCGGTTTGGGAATACTATGACCTGTACGAGGAATTTATCACCAATTTCAATCTGGCCTACATCCGCTACAATGCAGACCTGAACGACATCTACTGGGAGGGCGAGTACGAGCACTGCGCCGAGGCGGGCACCCAGTACGACATGTATCTGGAGGACATCTACTACGCCATCGCGGAATGCTCCCTCCGCGATGAGCTGGAGGAGGAATACTTCGGCGAGGGCTTCTTCGAGAGCTACGACGACACCGAGAGCTTCTATGACGAGGAGCTGATGGCCCTTCTGGAGCAGGAGCAGGCGCTGGAGGCCAGATATTACGAGTTCAGCGCCGAGAGTCAGGAGCTGGAATACTACTCCGAGGAATATTTTGCCGAATTCACCCTGCCCATGACCGAGGTTCTGGCGGAGCTCATCGGTGTGCGGCAGGAGCTGGCCCGGAGCGCGGGCTACGGCAGCTACCCGGAATTTGCGTGGGATTTCTATTATTACCGCGACTATACCCAGCAGCAGGCCGAGGACTATCTGGACGAGATCCGCACCCAGCTTACCCCCATCTACCGGGAGTTCCTGAGCCGAGAGCACTTCACCGCCGGCGAGAAGCCCTGCTCCGAACAGGAGATCCTCGCCTATGTGGAAGCTGCGGCGGAGCATATGGGCGGCGTCACCGAGGAGGCCTTCCGGCTGCTGAAGGCGGCGAAGCTCTATAATCTGTCCCCCTCCCGGAGCAAGTCCACCGTGTCCTTTGAGCTCTTCATTCCCCGGTATTATGAGCCCTATGTCTTTGTCAGCGGCACCGGCACCCGGTACGACTGTCTGACCTTTGCCCATGAGTTCGGCCATTTCACCATGGACTACGCCGCCGCGGGCACCTCCGCCGGCACCGATGTGCTGGAAATTTTCTCTCAGGGCATGGAGTACCTGAGCCTGACCGCCGGCACCGATATGGAGGGGCTGGCGGATCTGAAGCTGGCGGACTGCCTGAGCACCTATGTGGAGCAGGCCGCCTATGCCGACTTTGAAATGGAGATGTACAGCCTGACCGGCGATAAGCTGACGGCGGAGAATCTGCTGGCCCTTTACGGGGAAACCCTGACCTCCTACGGCGCCGACGTCACCGACTGGGACATGCGGGATCTGATCACCGTGCCCCACTTCTATACCAACCCCATGTACATCATCAGCTACGTGGTCAGCAACGACGCGGCCTTCCAGCTCTACCAGATGGAGCTGGAGAATCCCGGCGCCGGTGTGAGCTGCTTCGAGAACAATCTGGAGACGGAGCAGGCTTACTTCCTCGCCTTCCTCGAAGAGGCGGGCCTAGAGAGCCCCTTTGACCGGGTGGACGAGGTGAAGGCGCTGATGGAGGAGCGGTTTGGCGCCTGAAATGCTCCGGCAAATCGGAACGCTCCATAAGTCTGTTATTGCTATGAAAGAAACAACGCACCCGTAGGGCATGCATTTCATGCATGCCGACACGCATACAATGCGTGTCCTACGTTCTGTAAAATTGCACGATGGCGGTTTTCTTAATAATTCTTAAATCGCCGCAGTGATGATGCGGGTGCAAAAAGAAATACAAAAAATCCGGTATTTTCTGACTTCAAAGGAAAATGCCGGATTTTATCATATAAATATACGGAAAACGGAAGAAAACCGCCGATTGACTGGGCCCGGGATTTCTGATATAGTATACATGCAGCCAAGTAAATCCGAATCAAGAAAAGAGGAGGGAATCACAATGAATTGGGAAGCAATTTTCTGGCTGGCGGCTATGGTGGTCTTCATCGTCGCGGAGCTGCTGACGGTTTCGCTGGTGTCCATCTGGTTTGTGGCCGGTGCACTGGGCGCCATCGCGGTGGCGCTGCTGGGAGGCGGACTGATGCTGCAGATCACGGTATTCCTGACAGTGGCGATCCTTCTGCTCATCAGCCTGCGGGGTGTCGTCCGGAAGCATTTCACCCCCGGCATCGTCAGGACCAATCTTGACAGCATCATCGGCTCCACGGGCATCGTGGTGACGCCCGTCAACAACATCGCCGCGCTGGGCCAAGTCCAGCTGGGCGGCAACGAGTGGTCTGCCCGCTCCACCACCGGCAGCCACATCCCCGCGGGCACCGTCGTCCGCGTGGACCGCATCGAAGGCGTGAAGGTCTACGTCTCCGTGGCGGAGGAATTCACCGCAGTGTAAGAATTTAAGGAGGTAAGAAAATGGGTTATATCATCGTTGCAGTGATCATCATTGCCATCATCATCGCCATCAGCAACATCACCGTCGTCCAGCAGTCCCGGGCCTACGTCATCGAGCGCATCGGCCGGTTCCACGCTGTCTGGGGCGTCGGCTTCCACTTCAAGGTACCCTTCGTTGACCGGATCGTCCGCCGGGTCAGCCTGAAGGAGCAGGTGCTGGACTATCCCCCCCAGCCCGTCATCACCAAGGACAACGTCACCATGCAGATCGACACCGTGGTCTATTTCCAGATCACCGACCCCAAGCTCTACGCCTACGGCGTCGAGCAGCCCATGGCGGCCATGGAGACCCTGACTGCCACCACCCTGCGTAACATCATCGGCGATCTGGAGCTTGACCAGACCCTGACCTCCCGCGATGTGGTCAACACCAAGATGCGCGCCATTCTGGATGTGGCCACCGATCCCTGGGGCATCAAGGTCAACCGCGTGGAGCTGAAGAACATTCTGCCCCCCGCCGACATCCAGAACTCCATGGAGAAGCAGATGAAGGCCGAGCGCGATCGCCGTCAGGCCATCCTGCAGGCCGAAGGTCAGCGCAAGTCCGCCATCCTGATCGCCGAGGGCGAGAAGGAGGCCGCCATTCTGAGAGCTGCCGCCGAGAAGGAGGCCGCCATCCTCCGGGCACAGGCCGAGAAGGAGGCCGCCGTCCTGAAGGCCGCCGGTGAGGCCGAGGCCA
Organism: Oscillospiraceae bacterium; assembly: GCA_017507425.1. Classification (GTDB taxonomy): domain Bacteria; phylum Bacillota; class Clostridia; order Oscillospirales; family Oscillospiraceae; genus Faecousia. Next base: position 17,250 of record JAFWAZ010000041.1, read on the forward strand.
TCCGGGAGGTCCAGCAGGCACTGGCCGACTCCCTGAAGATGCTCAACGAGTCCGCCCCCAACGACTCCGTCCTGAAGCTCAAGGCCATCGAGGCCATGCAGCAGGTCGCCAACGGTCAGGCCACCAAGATCATCATTCCCTCCGAGCTGCAGGGTCTGGTGGGTCTTGCCAACGGTCTCGTCGAAGGCTCCAAGTAAATCATACGCCAAACGGGCCCGCTTACGCGGGCCCTTTTCAGCTTGTCAAAAAAGTCCGAAATTCAAATCGTAGGGGGCGGCGTCCCCGACGCCCCGGCAGTATAACACTGTGTTTTCTCTCCACTTCCGGCGAATTCGCAACATTTTCAAACGGGCCGTCGAGGACGCCGGCCCCTACAAACAG
>JAFWAZ010000042.1 GCA_017507425.1 Oscillospiraceae bacterium
CCATGGGGTTGGCGCCGGCGGACAGGTTCTTCAGACCCTCCCGGGTGATGGCCTGAGCCAGCAGGGTGGCGGTGGTGGTGCCGTCGCCGGCCACATCGTTGGTGCGGGTGGCGACCTCGCGGATCATCTGGGCGCCCATGTTCTCAAAGGGATCCTCCAGCTCCACCTCCTTGGCGATGGTGACGCCGTCGTTGGTGACCTGAGGGGCGCCGTACTTGCGGCCGAGGACCACGTTGCGGCCCTTGGGGCCGATGGTGACCTTGACGGTATCGGCCAGCTGGTCAATGCCGGACTGGAGCTTCTTGCGGGCTTCCTCGCCGAAAACGATCATCTTAGACATAGTGTATTACCTCCTTATTCGACGATGGCCAGGATCTCGTCCTGCTTGACAAACTTGTAATCGACCTTGTCCAGAGTCACGTCGGTGCCGACGTGCTTGGAGACGACGACCTTGTCGCCCACCTTGACCAGCATCTCGGTGTCCTTGGTGCCGGGGCCGACGGCCACGACGGCGTAGATGGCGGGCTTCTCCTTGGTGGCGGTGGCGAGAATGATGCCGCCGACGGTGGTTTCGTTGGCCTCGTTCTGCTTCAGCAGGACGTTGTCGGCCATGGGTCTGAGAATCATGATGTATTCCTCCAATATCATAGATCGGACGGTTTTGACCGTCTCTTTGTTTATGAATCACTTAGCACTCCGAATCTATGAGTGCTAACGCGGTTATCATACCGCAACTGCACAGAAAATGCAAGAGCATTTTGTGGAAATTGTGTAAACATTTTGTATCAGCTTGCCGGAACCGATATATGCAGCGATAGCGATATGTGATGTACTGGCGCGGGAGCGCCCAATCGCTTCCCCCGGGGGGAAGCTGTCGCCGCCGTCAGGCGGTGACTGAAGAGGAATGCGGGTGGTAATGTTCGATCATCTGAAAAATAAAGACCTACTTCGGGTTGCAGTTTAAGCCAACTCCGGAGTAGGTCTGTTACGTTATGCAAAATTACGAGTTTTCGCCCGAATTCCTCTTCCGACCCGCTGACGCGGGCCACCTTCCCCCCGGGGGAAGGTTTTTGTGTGCTCCGTTTATCGGTTCATCTCCTCCATGGCGGCGTCGATTTTTCGGTTCATGCCGGCCATGATGGGCACTGCCAGCGCCACGGTGAGCACGTCGGCCAGCGCCTGCACCGCGCCCACGCCGTAGGCTCCGAAAAGCCACGCCAGCGGGAACAGGATGGGGATGAAGCAGCTTCCCTGCCGGGCGGTGGCGAGGGCGAAGGCGCCCTTGGCGTTGCCAAGGCCCGCGCAGAGCATGTTGACCATGGCCACCCAGCCGTGGATGGGCAGGGCGATGGCCTGGGTGATGATGGCAAAGGCGCCGATGCGGCGCATTTCCTCATCGGTTCCGGCGAAGAGGACGATGAGCCGGTCAGCGAAGACGATGCACACCGCCGCCATGATCACGCCGCCCCAGAAGGAGACCCTGCTGGCGAAGCGGTAGCTTTCCCGCACCCGGTCGGGCCGCTTGGCGCCCCAGTTGAAGCCGGCCACGGGCTGGAAGCCGTTGCCGAAGCCCAGAATGATGCTGAAGGGGAACATCATGACCTTGGTGCACACGCCGATGCCGGCCATGACGGAGTCGGAGATGTCGCCGGCCAGATTGTTCAGCAGGATGCCGGCCACGACTGCCAGACCGCTGCGGAACATGGAGCTGGAGCCCACAGACACCACCTCTACGACGGTGTCCCGTTCGGGCTTGAAATTGCGGATGGACAGGTGCAGCAGGCTCCGCCGGGTCAGGTAGGGGAAGATCAGAATGACGAAGCTGACCACCTTGGAGATGGCGGTGGCGAGGGAGGCACCGGCCACGCCCATTTCGAGGTTGAAGATGAAGATCGGATCGAGGACGCAGTTGAGGATTCCGCCGAAGCCCATGCCCACCATGGAGAGGGTGGCGCTGCCCTCGCTGCGCAGGCACTGGTTCATGACGAAGTTGCAGGCCATAAAGGGGGCCGCCATCAGCACATAGGTGGCATAGTCGACGGAATACTGCTCACAGGTGTCCGTGGCGCCCAGCAGCCGCACCATGGGCACCATGAAGATGCTGCCGAAGATCAGCAGCACGGCGCCGATGGCGAAGGCGGAGAAAAAGGCGGTGGAGAGCACCTGACTGGCCTTTTTGTCGTCATTTTTGCCCAGCAGACGGGCGATGTAGGAGTTGGCGCCCATGGCCAGCATGCTGCCGCACATCATGATGAGCTGGTCGAGGGATGCGTTGACGTTGACCGCCGCCGTGGCGCTGGTGCCGAGGGAGCTGACGAAATAGGTATCCGCCAGCGAGTAGATGGAGTTGATGAGGAACGCCACGATGGTGGGGATCGCCATTTTCGGGATCACCCGGTGGATGGGCTCGTTCAGCATCATCAGTTTGCGGTCCTGCTGCCGCTGCTGACCTTTTGCATCCATGTTGGAGCCTTCTTTCTGTAGAGTATGTAAAACCGAGGGTCGCCCCTGCGAAATCATATGGTGGATCTCACCCGTTCCGATCGCCCGGGCCTCGGTCAATCTCGAAGCCGATGTCGGACATCTCCCTCGCCAGCCGGGCGATGCTCTGAGGGGTTGCCGGGGTGACGGCCCGGCAGCCGCCGCAGCGGGGGGCGGACTCCTGCTCCTGCGTCAGGCTCAGGGACAGCACATTGGCTCCCGCCAGCACGGCACCCGCCCGGTTTTCCGGGGCAGTGATCAGAGCCTCCGGCAGCATCAGCCGGATCATGGAGATCAGGTCGTCCGTCAGCGCTTCGTCGGTGTTCATCTGCACAAGATCCACGCTGTGGGGCTGGAAATCCTCCAGAAATTTCAGCTCCCGGGCCAGCTCCGCCGCCGTCTGCCCGGGCACGCCCACCAGAAAGCCGCAGCCGGTCTGGTAGCCGATGTCCTTGAGCACGCTCAGGCAGTGCAGCCGCCGGTTCCAGGACATGGGGGCCGGATGGAGCTGCTCGTAGCGCTCCCGGTCGGTGGTCTCCTCCAGCAGCAGATACCGGTCGGCGCCGGAATTGTATAGGGCTTCATAGCCGGTGCGCCGCCGTTCGCCCGTGGCCAGCGTCAGGGCGCAGCCCGGGAGGCGCAGGCGCAGCTTGTCGAGGAGGGCGCAGAGCATCCGGTCGGTGTAAAAGGTGTCGTAGCCGGTGCGCAGGACGACGGTGTCCAGCTCCTGCACCCAGCTCTCGTCGCACAGGTCGAGGATCTCCCGGGGACGGAGCCGGTAGCGCTCGCAGTGGTCGGAGCTTTTGCGCCGGGGGCAGAGCAGGCAGTCGTTTTCGCAGATGCTGCTGACCTCCACCACGCCCCGCAGGAAGACCCGGGTGCCGCAGAAGCGCCGCCGCTCCCGGTCGGCCAGAATCCGAAGCTGACGGCTGACCTCCGGAAACCGGCAGGTCAGAAGCATCTCGTATTCCTTTTCCGTCAGCCAGTGATCTCTGGCCAGACGCCCGATCAGTTCCTGCACAGCCATTCCCTCCTCTGCCGTTTTTTTCAGTATAGCACAAATTCCGGGGCATGTCCACCCTCGGCGGTTTTCTCCGGGGCCGATGTGACTTCATCACGGAAAAATCCCGGCAAACGGGGTATGCTAAAGCCACAAAGAAACGAAGGGAGCGAATACCATGAAGGATTGGACTGCACAGGATTACCGGGAGCATCTTACAGAGAATGTTCCTGTTTTGGTGGAATTTTACGCACCTTGGTGCGTGTACTGCCGCCGTCTCAACCCGGCGCTGGACAAGGTGGCGGCCCAGAACGGGGGCCGGCTGACCGTCGGAAAAATCAACATCGACGACGAGCCGGAGCTTGCAGACCGGGAGCAGATCGAGGTCGTCCCCACGCTGGTGCTCTACCACGGCGGCGAGGCCCTCGGCTCCATGGTGGCTCCGGACTCCAAGGCCCGGATCGACGAATTTCTGGAGGATTTTTTGGGAGGTGTGTGATATGAAGCGCAGTTACGACATGGTCATCCTCGGCGGCGGCCCCGGCGGCTACACCGCGGCCCTCTACGCCGCCCGGGCGGGTCTGAGTGTGGCGGTGCTGGAGAAGCTCAGCGCCGGCGGCCAGATGGCCCTGACCAGCCAGATCGACAATTATCCCGGCTTCCCCGAGGGCATCGACGGCTTCGAGCTGGGCATGCGGATGCAGGAGCAGGCCCAGCGCTTCGGCGCCGTGACGGAGTACGCCGAGATCACCGGCGTGGATCTGAGGGCCGATCCCAAGGTCATCCATACCTCCGAGGGGGACTATTTTGGCAAAACCGCGGTCATCGCCCTGGGCGCCGGCGCCCGGAAGCTGGGCCTTGGGAACGAAGACCGGTTCACGGGCCGGGGCGTGGGCTACTGCGCCCACTGCGACGGGATGTTTTTCAAGGATAAGACGGTGGCCCTCGTGGGCGGCGGCAATTCCGCGGCGGCGGAGGCCCTGTACCTGAGCCGCATCGCCAAAAAGGTCATCCTCATCCACCGCCGGGATACCCTCCGGGCCACGAAGATCTACCACGAGCCTCTGATGAAGCTTCCCAACATTGAATTTAGATGGAACAGCGCCGTGACGGAGCTGGTGGGCGATGACCGGCTGACCGGCGTGAGGGTGCAGGATCTCGTTACCGGCGGGGAGGAGCTCCTCGGTGTGGACGGCCTGTTCGTCAGCATCGGCCGAAAGCCTGCCACGGAGTTCCTCGCCGGGCAGGTGGAGCTGGACAACGGCTACATCGCGGCCGACGAGTCCACGAGGACCAATATCCCCGGCGTCTACGCCGTGGGTGACATCCGGACGAAGGCCCTGCGCCAGATCATCACCGCTGCCGCCGACGGCGCAGTCGCCGCACACTATGCGGAGGAATATCTGGCGGAGCAATAAAGATTTCAATAACGCTTAAAATCTTCGATTTTGTTCTGTAGGGAGGGGTCACTGACCCCTCCCACAGTGTGTCAAAAAAGGCCGGATTTCAACCCGTAGGGGACGGCGTCCTCGACGTCCCGGCAGTAGAATCCTGCTTTATTTTTAGATTTTCGGCGAATTCGCAACATTTTCGAGCGGGTCGTCCGGGAGGCCGACCCCTACATATAGGTTCTTTGACAGCCTGAGGGAGGGGTCTAAAAATGACCCCTCCCTTTTGAATATCTGAATTCTGCATTTGACAACCCGCCCTGACCGGGCTATACTTGTTCTAAAAGGAGGGATGAACCATGGAATTTGCCAACTATTTCCCCATCTGGAACAAGCTGACCCCGGAACAGCAGCGGCGGCTGCGTGACGTCACCGATCTGCAGAAGATCCCCAAGGGCACCGTTGTCCACGACGGCAGCCCCGAGTGCAAGGGCATGGTGCTGGTCAAGAGCGGACAGCTCCGGGCGTACCTGCTCAGCGACGAGGGCCGGGAGATCACCATTACCCGGTTTTTTGAAATGGATATCTGCCTGTTTTCCGCCTCCTGCGTCATGCCGAACATGATGTTCGACGTGTTCATCGAAGCGGAAAAGGATACCGAGATGTGGGTCATTCCCGCCTGTCTGTACCAGAATCTCATGGAGGAGAGCCTGCCGATGGCAAGCTACTCGAGGGATCTGATCACCAACCACTTCTCCGAGGTCATGTGGCTTATGGAGCAGATCATGTGGAAAAGCTTCGACAAGCGGCTGGCCGGATTCCTTGTGGAGGAGAGCCGCATCGAGGAGACGGACGCCCTGAAGATCACCCACGAGAAGATCGCCGCCCACATGGGCACCGCCCGTGAAGTGGTCACCCGGATGCTGCGCTACTTCCAGAGCGACGGCATGGTGAAATTAACCCGGGGAACCGTGGAGCTGACGGACAAAAAGGCGCTGGAAGCATTAAGTGAACAATAAGAAAAGTCCCGCCATCGGCGGGACTTTTTGTTATGTCAGAAATTTCCCAATGCCCGGAATCCTGCGCACCACCGCGGTGAAGGCGGCGGAGATTGCGAATACCACCAGTGAGAGCACCGGCACGCTCCACACCGGATCCCATGTCAGGACATGGTACCCCCAATCGGAAAGAAGTTCGATGACGAGGGCGTGGCTCAGGTAGATACCGAAGCTGCATTTTGCCAGAGCGGCCACGGGTATGGGCAGCGCCGTCAGGTGCTGCTTGGCAAAAATAAAGAGGGCCGCGGCGGCAAAGAGGTTGTTGGGGGCACAGAAATCGAAAAAGAGGGAGCTCTGAAACTCTGCCCGGTATGTGGCCCAGACGGTGGCACAGCCTGTCACCGACAGGCCGAGCAGTCCCAGTGCATAGAGCGTCCTGCGCTGCATCGGGGTCAGCGCGGTTTTATGGAGCTTGTGGCCCAGCAGCAAAAGGCCGATGTGGTCGAAGAAGAAGGAATAGTTCAGCATCCCCGACAGGGTCTGCAGCAGCGCGCTCTGCTCCGGCAGCAGAAACAGCCCCAGCTTCACCAGCCACGGGATCAGAACTCCGATGACGAGGCTCACCGCCAGAAGCTGATCCGTCAGAGCGTCATCCTCGGCGATTTTCTGCAAAAAGGGCAGCATCAGATACACACCGCACAGAAACGGCAGATACCACAGGTGATAGTGGCCCGACGCCAGCGTTTGCAGGGTAAGCTCCCCGCTGTACAGGTTATAGACTGCCGACCAGAGCAGAAAGCACACCGCCATCCGGGGGATGTAGCGTGTCAGCATCCCTTTCAGCTCCGTTTTTCGGGGCAGGAACAGGGCTCCGGTGATCATAATGAAGATCGGCACCGGCCAGCGTACCAGACTGTCCCACCATGTCAGCACTTCCCATTCAGGAACCGTATGGCTGATGGAGAGCCATCGATTTGCCGCTGTATGCATCAGAACCACCGCTCCGGCGGCAAACAGCCGGAGCCACTCGAAATATGCGGTTTTGTTTTTTGTCTCCATGGGCGCACCTCCCCTGTTTTTTCTATTTTAGCACAGTTCCGGCTCTTTTCCTACCCCCGATTTTTCCGTGGGAAAAAACGCATATTCCGCGCATTTCTGCAAACAATACCATCATCCGCCAAAACAAATATGGAAGGAACGATGGAACATGAAAGCAACAGGAATCGTCCGCCGGGTGGACAGCCTCGGACGTGTGGTGATCCCCAAGGAGATCCGGCATACCCTGCGGATCAAGGAGGGCAGCCCGCTGGAGATCTATACGGAGAAGGACGGGGGCGTCACTTTCCGGAAATATTCCCCCTTGGGGGATCTGCAGGATTTCGCGGTGCAGATCTGCGAGTCCATCCGCCGCAACACCGGCACCATCGCCGCCGTTTCGGACCGGGACACCATCATCGCCCAGTCCGGCGGCGCCAAGCGGGAGCTGCTGGACAAGCCCAACTCCCCGGAGCTGGAGCAGCTCATGGAGCAGCGGAAGCTCTACCGCTACAGCCCCGGCGCCGACAAGCTCCGGCCCACGGAGCACGCGGAGAAATACCACCTCGGCGTGGCCGCGCCCATCCTCTGTCAGGGGGATATTCTGGGCTGCGTGATGCTGCTGCAGGAGGAGGACGGCAATCTCCCCCAGGAATCCGACCAGCGGCTGGTGTCCACCGTGGCGGAATTTCTGGGGAAGCAGATGGAATCGTGAGGGAGATTTCGCGGAGTACCGTGCAGGGGCGACCACCGGTCGTCCCTATTGGGTTGTAACGCCCTAATCTTTACTTGTGCAATGTAGGGCGCGCATTGTATGCGTGCCCGAATTATTCAGCGGTACGTAGGGCACGCATACAATGCGCGCCCTACGGGAGTGTCTTTTGTTCGTACACATGAATATTTCAAAAGTAGCGTATTAAGTGTTACAAGCTACTGCATTTTCCTTTTTGGACAATCAAAGCCCGGAACATTTGTTCCGGGCTTTTGAGCTTGTCAAAAAAGTACCCGTAGGGGCGACCACTGGTCGCCCGCTGATTTTGCTCCGGCAAAATCAGTCGCCGCAAGGCGAAAAAAACAGTGATTTCCCTTCGGGAAATCCGAAAATCAAGGATTTTCGGCGGGCGAG
>JAFWAZ010000043.1 GCA_017507425.1 Oscillospiraceae bacterium
CTGGCGAGCTCTCCATGGCCGCTGGTGAGGTGCGGGACGTCCCCAAGGACGTCGCCGCGCCCCTCCTGAAGTGTGGCTATCTGGAGGCTGTTAAGAAGGGTAAGAACACCGATTCCGAGGAGGAATAAGCCATGAAGCCGTGTGATCTGAAAGCAGAAGACATTGCCTTTTTTTCGAGGAAAATCACCGAGGAGGCTGAGTACGCCGAGCTCAGTGACCTGGAGAAGCAGGAGTGCGAAGACGCGCTGGCAGCGGCGAAGGCCTTTGCGGGAGCCTATGCAGGCATCGATATCGCTACCACGGAGTTTGAGGACGTCACATATGCGATTAAGGTCGCTGCGGCGGAGATGATCGACAACCACCAGATTTCCAGCAAGTATTCCTGCCAGAACCCGCTGGTCATGCAGATTTTGGATATGCACAGCACCAATCTGCTGCCCAGTGCAGAGGAGTGATACGATGCACGACCATCTTTCTTCCGCCTTAAACGAGAAAATCGAGATTTTGACGCTGGTTCAAGACGATGAGACCGGGAACATCGCCTGGGCGCCTGACAGAAAGCGCTGGGCCTCGGTCGAGATCGACACGCAGCGCAATCTCTTTTCCGTTGTAGGCGTCGGTACCCGCGGCGCCACGGTCGTCATTCGCCCGGATCTGCGGCTGACACTGCATCAGGCCATCCGATGGAACGGCGAGTTCCTGCATCTGACGTCCATCACCCTGGACAAGGAGCGGGATCGTCAGGAGATCAAGACGGCGATCTGCTATCCGGCAACGTTGACGGCGAAACCCCAGGCCAGAACTGGCCGGGATGCCATGAACCGTCCTCTGATGGAGCAGCAGGCTGCTTTCGATTTCCCCGGGATCCTGACCGAGGTGTATCACCGCAACGAGGGTGATGAGGTATTCCGCAAGACGACCCAGCGGCGTGTCCTCGTAACCCCCAAAGCCATCGTCCTGCGCCCCGGCGACCTCGTCCAGCAGGGAACTGAGGCCCCGTATACGGTCCGACAGGTGATGGATCTGGAATTTTATAAAAACGAATACGTGATTGAGCGCCAGGAGGACGTCTGATGCAGTCGGTAGAAATTCAGGGTTTAGATAGAGTGGTCAAGGCCCTGGAGAATATGCCGGAGGTCATCAGAGAGGCCCGCGCTGAGGTCATGGAGGAGATGGGCCAGGAACTGCTGGGCGCTGTGCAGCAGCGTATCGGCGGTACCGGCCGAATTGCCGACGTCCAGGATTACCACGTGGGCAGCGGCAAGGGCTATGTCGCCGTCAGGGCCAAGGCCGACACCGAACTGGACGGCTACGCGGCCGGCTACATCACCAACGCCCTGGAGGGCGGCCACGAGATCCGCAGGCCGGAGCATTCCGGCTCCAGATCCCGGGCGAGGGTGGACCGGGTACCGGGCAAGTACATGTACCGGGATACCGGCCGGCAGGAAGCGGAGCGTCTGGCGGAGACCGCCGCGCAGCGCATTGAAGACGTCGCGATCAAGGCGCTTGACGGAGGTACGACATGACCAAAACCGAGATTTTGGACGCCATCAACCTGCTTTTGGTGGAGAGATGGCCCGAGCGCACAGTCTACGTGGATGTCTGTCCGATCGACTTCGAGCGCCCGTCGTTCTGGCTGGCTGTGGAGAAGCACGATCTGACTGACGCCAACCGTTTTCTCATCAGAAACGACCTGCAGCTCCGGCTGACCCTCTTTGACGAACTGGACGACCACTACGAGGCGTCCTGGTACCGGCTCTCCCAGGAGACCGATATCGTCACAGATCTGCTCTGCCGGGTCCTGGAGGTCGGAGAGCGGCATCTGAAGCTGCAGCTGAAGGTACTGCCCCGGGATCCTGACCGGGCGTATGTACAAATCAACACGTCCTGGATGGACAATCGGCCGGGCATGGATACCGGCGCATCTGTTCCCGCCGCAGACGATTATTCGATGCGAGTGAGGCACAGCATCAAATGAGAGGAGCGAAACAATGGGACTTCCTGAACTTACTTTTTCTCTGAAGAAGGCCGCTGACAATGTTGCGACCCGTGTTTCCGCCGGTATCGTGGCCATGATCCTGCGGGACGCCAACTCCAACGGCCTCCACACCATCAACCGCGAGAGCGACATTCCCGCCGATCTGGGTGTCGCCAACATTGCCGCCATCAAGCGCGCCATGGTGGGCTACATCACCAAGCCCGACGTGGTCTATGTCAGCGTCATCGGCGCTGACGCCGACATCGAGACCGGCTTCCAGGCTCTGGCTGCTCACAGCTACGACTACCTGGCGGGCCCCGTGGATATCTCCGCCGACGATGCTTCCGCCCTGGCCGAACTGGTCAAGACGCAGCGCGTGAAGCGCTATGTCGGTAAGGCTGTTCTGCCCAGCGTCGCCGCTGACGACGAGGGCGTGATCAACTTCGTAGCCACCGGCATCAAGGCCGGAGACACGACCTTCACCGCGGCCCAGTACGCCGGCCGTATCGCCGGTATTCTGGCCGGTACGCCTGCCGAGTGCAGCGCCACCTACGCCGCTCTGGAGGAGCTGACGGGCGTGGACGCTGTGGACGACCCCGACGCCGATGTGGACGCCGGCAAGCTGTTCCTGATCGACGACGGCCGCCGCGTGAAGCTGAGCCGCGCCGTGACTTCCAAGACCACCCTGGGCGAGGATGAGCCCGATATGCTGAAGAAGATCAAGCTCGTGGCTGCGCTGGATCTGATCCGCTATTACGCCATCACCACCGTCGAGGATGAGTACCTGGGCAAGTGCGCCAACACCTACGACAACAAGTGCATCCTGCTGGTTGCCTTCTCCGACTTCTTCGCCTCTCTGGAGGCCCAGAACGTCATTCAGGAGGGCAGCTCCGGCGCCGAGCTGGACGCTGAGGCGATCCGCACGTACCTGCTGGAGCAGGCCGAGGCCACCGGCGATGCCGCAGAGGTCGCACGTGTCCAGGCTCTGTCCGACGAGGCCCTCCGTAAGGAGGATACCGGCAGCCACGTGTTCCTCCACCTGTACGGTCACGTACTGGACGCCATGGAGGACTTCCACATCACGCTCGAAGCGCAGTAAGGAGGGAAAACAATGCCTGATATTCTGAATGCTGCAGAAGTACGCAGCGGTACCTGGGGCCAGCTCTGGCTGGACGGTGAACAGGTTTCCGAGTGTTTCGGCTGCCAGATCAAGGTCAATAAGACCAAGGAAGATGTGTCCCGCTGCCGCACGCTGATCGCCGGCAAGAAGATGACCGGCGTGGCCATCACCGGCACGGTCCGCATCTACAACGCTACCAGCCGCCTGATCAAGCTGGAAGCTGAGGCGCTGAAGCAGGGCAAGGACCTGCGCCACACCATCATCAGCAACCTGGACGACCCCGACAACTCCAGCAACCAGCGTATCGCCGTCAAGGGCGTTTCCTTCGACGACCTGACGCTGGCGGATTGGCAGGCAGCGCAGCTGGGCCAGATCGAGGCCCCGTTCACTGCCGAGGATTACGAGATCCTGGATTCCTGAAAACACGGCCTCGTCCTCAGAGATGAGGGCGAGGCCGTTCTAAATTTGGAGGTAAATTATGGCATACGAAATGGCTAAAAACGAAGAGGCTGTCCAGCCTTCCGTGCTGGATCTGCTGCTGGGCGGCTCTATCCCCAACGTAGAAAAAGACCTGCCCACCGCTACCTACAAGATCGACCGTCTGAGCGCCATCGCCGGGCATGACGTGGTTTTCAAGCTGAAGGCCCTGCCCTACGGCAAGGTGCATGACATCGAGCGCTTCACCCAGGACGTTGACGTCAACATTCTGCTCGCCGGCTGCGTGGAGCCCAACCTGAAGGACGAGCGCCTGCAGGAGAAGTTCGGCGGCGCCACTCCGGCCGACGTCGTGAAGAAGATGCTGCTGGCCGGCGAGATCACCGATCTCTCCCAGGCCATTGAGAAGCTGAGCGGCTATCGCCGCCTGACCATCACCGAAGTAAAAAACGCCTGACGGACGGCAGCGATCCGGAGCTGGGTCTGCTGTATTACCTGTATTCCGCTCACCATTGGGGCCTGGCTGATCTCCGGGCCCTGTGGGAGGGCGATACCGGGTGGCATGACCTGATCCTGGCGATGTCGTCCTATGAAGCGAACCTGAGGAAGCCGGCCCCCGGAAGCAGCCGGCAGAAAGCCACCGTGAAGGTTACCAAAAACAGGAAAAAATAAAGCCGCCTCCTGAAGGAAGCGGCTGCGGATATCAGAAAGTTAAGAGCGGCAGGGCGAGCACTACGAGCACTGCAGTTGCGCCAGCGAAAAACATCATAAATGGGTTTTCCTTCAGATAAGTCCAAGCGGCTTTCATGTGCGCCCTCCTTTCATAGTTCTGATAGCAGTATATTCGATGTTTTGAAAAAAGTCAAGGAATTGGGGGTGTTTTCGTGCCCGAGGCTTCTATCGTAATTAAATCGACAGATCGGTATTCGGAAGCAGTCAAGAAAATGGCGACCGTGACGAAGTCCTTCAGCAAGGACGTGGACAAGCTGGAGGATACGCTGTATGCCCTAAACAAGAACAAAATTACCCTGAAGATGGACCTCAGTAAGGCCAAGTCGGAGCTGAAGGCCGCCGAGAAGCAGTTCGGCCTGACGCGATCCGCTGCGGACGGACTGAAGCTGGAGCTGGCGCAGGCCAACTACGACAACATGGTTCGCAATCTGAAGGCTGTTACGGCGGCCGCCAGGGATACGGAGAAGGCCATCTCTAAGGTGGAAAACGGGTCCGCGGGTAAAGGCGGAGGCTCGGGTGCAGTCAGTTCCATCGTAATGGCTGTGGCAGCCAGCGGAGCTTCCCAAATGCTGGGAGATACCGCACTGAATATCGGCAATGCACTGGCTGGTAGCGCGCTCGGGGCGGCGGGGGGAACTGTAGCTTCCAATATGTTGTCATCTGCTGCGTCTGGCGCCGCGCTTGGTACGGCAGTCGGAGGGCTGGGTATCGGAACGGCGGTAGGCGCCGGACTGGGCGCGATCGTGGGAGCGGTAAACGGCATCACGCAGAATGCTCAGACCAAAGATGAATCATTCAAGTCCTATGTGCAGGAGGCCGTCGAGGGGGCTATCAGCGAGCAGGCCGCTTCGCTGAGCTCTGGCAGTACCATCGCCGGCTCCCGTGAGCAGACGCAGATGGCCTTCGCCCAGAAGCTGGGCGGCGACGCCGCGGCGACCGCTTATCTGGAGCGGGTCAAGGCGATGGCCAAGGATACCAACTACACCTACGATGAAATCACCGGCTACTCCAAGCTCCTTCTGAACACCTACGACACGGAGAAGACCCTGAGCACGCTGATGACCCTGTCTGACGCCTCTGCAGGCCTGAACCTGAACTCCTCCGACGTCAATATGTTCATTTCCGGCCTGTCCCGTATGCGGACCACCGGAAAGACCACGCAGGAGTACCTGAACTACTTCTCGGAGCGCGGTGTGGACGTTTAC
>JAFWAZ010000044.1 GCA_017507425.1 Oscillospiraceae bacterium
GTTTTTTCATTTTTTCAGAAAAAAGTGTTTGACAAATGGACCATAGGTCGCTATAATGTCTAGTGCATGACTGCATGGAGGTTTGAACGTATGCTGCTGGATCTGTCGAAAATCATTGATATGCCCGGTGCAAGCATTGACTTCTCTGTCAGTCTGGATCTGAGTGATCTGGAGTTTGGCTCCTGCGCTCCTCTGAAGCGCCCCGTCACCTGCGAGGGCACCGTGCGCAACACCGCCGGTGTGCTGATGACCACGGGCACCATCTGCGCCCATCTGGATGCGGTCTGCGACCGCTGCGGCGAGGATTACGAGGACGACATCGAGTATCCGCTGGACGTGGTGCTGGTGACGGAGCTGGCCGACGAGGATCACGAGGACGAAGGGATCTTCCCCCTCGAGGGCAATTTCGCCGATATGGACGAGATCATCCGTACCGTCTTCATCCTGAACATGGACACCAAGTTCCTGTGCAGCGATGACTGCCTCGGCCTGTGCTGCGGCTGCGGTGTGAATCTGAACCGTGAAAGCTGCCGCTGCCAGAAGGAGATCGATCCCCGATTCGCTGCTTTACAGCAGCTTCTGAACAAGTAATCCCATTATTGAGGCTGTTTGAAAGCAGTTCGACCAAGGAGGTGTCACCATGGCTGTTCCTAAGTGTAAAGTGTCTTCCGCCCGCCGCGATAAGCGCCGTGGCTCCAACTGGAAGCTGAGCGCGCCCAGCGTCGCTGTCTGCTCCAAGTGCGGCGAGCCCGTCGCCCCCCACCGCGCATGCAAGGCTTGCGGTACCTACAATGGCCGTCAGGTCATTGCCGCCAAGGCTGAGTAATTCTCACCAAGAGCAAGAGGAAGGCTTCGGCTTTCCTCTTTTTCTTCACCATTTCCGTTATCATTGATAACCTTTGTAGGGGGCGGCGTCCCCTACATAAGGCATCGTTAATTTTACTGCCATATTTGTTTTTCCCGTTGATTTATTTGGAAAAGTGTGGCATATTAAATAAGATAAACACCCCCATTCATGAAAGGAGTGATCCGCATGGCAAAAGGTCTGATCGCCATCGTCGGCAGACCCAACGTTGGCAAATCCATGCTGTTCAATAAGCTCACCGGCCACCGCACCTCCATCGTCGAGGATACCCCCGGCGTCACCCGGGACCGGATCTACGGCGACTGCGAGTGGTGCAGCCGTACCTTCTCTCTGGTGGACACCGGCGGCATCGAGCCCGGCACCGAGAACGACATGCTCAAATTCATGCGCCGTCAGGCCGTCATCGGCATCGAGCTGGCAGACGCCATCATCATGGTGGTGGACGTCAAGTCCGGCGTCACCGCCGCCGACCAGGATGTGGCTACCATGCTGCGCAAGTCCGGCAAGCCCGTGGCTCTGGCCGTCAACAAGTGTGACTCCGTGGGCTACTACAACCCCGACGTCTACGAATTCTACTCCCTGGGCATCGGCGACCTCTTCGAGACCTCCGCCGTCCACGGCCACGGCACCGGCGATCTGCTGGACTGGTGCCTTGAGCAGCTCCCCCCCGAGGAGGAGAACGAAGAAGAGGACGAGGTCATCAAGGTCGCCATCGTGGGCAAGCCCAATGTTGGCAAGTCCTCCCTCCTCAACCGCATCCTCGGTGAGGAGCGGGTCA
>JAFWAZ010000045.1 GCA_017507425.1 Oscillospiraceae bacterium
GACCATGGACTCGGGAGCCTCGTTGGCCTCGGTCTCGATCATGACCACCTTCTCGAAGGTGGAGGCGATGCAGACGAAGCACTTGGAAGCCTCACGCTGCTCGGCGGAGGGGTTGATGACGTACTCGCCGTCAACGTAAGCGACGTTGGTGGTGGCCACGGGGCCGTTCCAGGGCACGTCGGAGGAGGCGATGGCGATGGAGGCGCCCAGGGAGGCGACGACCTCAACGGGGTTCTCGTAGTCATTGGCCAGAACGGTGCAGGTCACGACGGTGTCGTTGCGCAGCTCCTCGTCGAAGAGGGGGCGCATGGGACGGTCGATGATGCGGCTGTTCAGGATGCCGCGCTCGGAGGGCTTGCCCTCGCGGCGGTTGAAGGAGCCGGGGATGCGGCCCACGGAATACATACGCTCCTCGAACTCGATGGTCAGAGGGAAGTAGTCGATGCCGGCCTTGGGAATGGGGTTGCAGGTGCAGGTGACCAGAACGACGGTATCGCCGTAGCGGCAGATGCACTCGGCGTTGGCCAGCTCAGCGACCTTACCGGTCTCCACGGTAAAGGGACGGCCGCCGATCTCCATCTCATAAACGCGATGGTTGGGATACTGCTTGCGGGTAATCATGGTATAAACCTCCTTGAAATAATGTGTGTTGTCGGGAGGTTTAGCACTTGAATCAAACGCCGATGCTCGGCATCTCATTCAACTGCTAAATAACTCCCGGATGTTGCGTTACTGTAGGGTGGGGTCATGACCCCACCGGACTGGGATGTTATAAAAGAAAAGGGCGACCGCCGGGTCGCCCTTTCCGATATTACTTACGGATGCCCAGCTTGGCGATGATGGCACGATAACGGTTGATGTCCTTACGGGCCAGATAGTCCAGCATGTTGCGGCGCTTACCGACCATCATCAGCAGACCACGGCGGGAGTGGTTGTCGTGCTTGTGGGTACGCAGGTGCTCGGTCAGCTCGTTGATGCGGGCGGTCAGAATGGCGATCTGGACCTCGGGGGAACCAGTGTCGCCCTCGTGCATGGCGTTCTCCAGGATGACCTGGGTCTTCTTTTCCTTCAGAATCATGGTTTTTTCCACCTTTAATAAATAGTACCCTGCAGCCAAGTCGGGGCCAGTGGAAATCCCATCGGGTTTCTCCCTCAACTGAGCGGCGGGCCATAAAATATGCCGGTCGAAGCCAGCTTGCTTATCATAACACGGCTTTCCCCAAAAGTAAAGGGGAAATTTCAGTAATTTTCAAAGAATTTGCGGGTATTTTCCGCATCCAGAAGCACCTGTGCCTTCAGCTCCTCCAGTGAGCCGAACCGGCACTCGGGCCGCAGGAAGTAGAGAAATTCCAGCGTCACTGCCTTTCCGTACAAGTCCCCCTCAAAATCCAACAGCCACGTCTCCGTGCGGATCTGGTGGCCCTGAACCGTGGGACGGTTGCCCACGTTACACACCGCCATCCAGCTTTTGGGACCCACATAGGCCCGGCAGGCATAGACGCCGTGGCGCGGGACGATGACAGTTTCCGGCAGCTCGATGTTGGCGGTGGGAAAGCCCAGCTTATGCCCCAGCTTCCGTCCCGTGACCACCGTGCCGGTGAGCATATGCCCGTGGCCGAGGAATCGGACGGCGGTGGCCATGTCCCCCTCCTCGATCTGCTTGCGGATATACGTCGACGAAATGCGCACATCGTCCATGGTCTGCTCCGGAACAACGACGCAGGGAAGCTTTCGCTCCCGGCAGAACTGCCGGAGCTTTTCGGCGTCGCCCGCTCCCCTGCTGCCGAAGCGGAAATCGTGACCGCAGACGAAGCCCACGGCGCCGCATTCCAGCAGCTCCAGAAGAAAAACCTCCCAGTGCTTGCCCAGAACCTCCGCCGTTACCGGAAAGGGATAAACGTGGTCGATACCGTAGCGAAGCAGCAGCCGGAACCGATCCTCCAGCGTGGTCAGCAGCGGCGGCGTATCGGTCCGGAACAGGGACTGGGGGTGGCGTTCAAAGGTGATAGCCGCTGTCTCGCAGTCCATCGCCTTCGCCAGCCGGACACATTCCGACAAAAGCGCCTGATGCCCCCGGTGTACGCCGTCAAAGAAGCCCAGGGCAAAGATTCGCTTATTGTGTTGCATGGCCGGGCCTCCTCTCAAAAATCATCGTAGGGAACGGCCTGTGTGCCGTTCCCCGGTTGCCTTGGGGACTGGGAACGGCACGCAGGCCGTTCCCTACATTCAAACCTCGAAAAAGCTCTTGACGGTGCTGACCTTTCCATGCTCGGCCCGGCACAGGGCCAGAAATTCCCCGTCAGGGCCGTAGACCCGGTAGGTGCCGTCGGCGCAGGAATCGGAAAAGGCATTGCCGTTCTTCACCAGACGGGTCTGCTTCCCGTTCAGCGTCAGCGCCGGATAACCGGCAAACATGCTGTCCACCGGACGCAGGAAATGTTCCACGTCCTCCCCCGCTTCGGAAATGTCCAGAAGCTGACGCAGAGGCACGGAGCCCTCCAGGGTATACTCACCGGCCTGAACCCGCCGCAGGGCCGCCATGCAGCCGCCGCAGCCAAGAGCCTCGCCGATATCCTTGCAGAGCGTGCGGATATAGGTGCCCTTGGAGCAGCGGACGCGAAGCCGGGCCTCATTCCCTGCAAATTCCAGAAGCTGAAGCTCATAGATCGTGATGGGCCGGGGCTGGCGCTCCACCTCCCTGCCCTTCCGGGCGAGGTCGTAGAGCTTCTGGCCGTTGACCTTGATGGCGGAATACATGGGCGGCACCTGCAGAATGTCCCCCCGGAACCGGGGCAGGACAGCCTGAAGCGCCTCCTCCGTCAGGTTCACCTCGCACTCGGTCAGGGTCTTGCCGGTGATGTCCTCGGTGTCGGTGGTCAGTCCGAAGCGGACAGTGGCCTCGTAGACCTTTTCCGCGTGCTCGAAAAATTCCACGCCCCGGGTGGCCCGGCCCACGAAGACCGGCAGAACACCGGTGGCCATGGGATCCAGCGTACCGCCGTGGCCGATGCGCCGGGTGTTGAAGACCCTGCGCAGCCGGGAAACCACGTCGTTGCTGGTCCACTTCTGAGGCTTGTCGATGATGATGATGCCGTTCATCAGCTGTTCTCCCACTTGAGCATGGCGTCCATCAGCGCCTTCTCCGCTTCCGCCAGAGGGAGCTTGATGAAGCCGCCGGCGGCTCCGGCGTGACCGCCGCCGCCGAACATGGCGCAGACCGCAGCGGCGTCCCAGCCGGGGATGGCCCGCAGAGAAATCTTGCAGCCGTCCTTCTCCTCCCGCAGGAGGCCCGCCAGACACACGCCCTCGATGGAGCGGATATAGGAGGACAGGTTGCCCATGTCGTCCTCATTGACGCCGATGCGCTCCTCGACTTCTTTGGGCAGGGCGCAGACCGCCAGCTTTCCGTCGGAGAAAAGCTTGACATTTTCCGCCATCCAGCCCTGCAGCCGGAGCTTTTCCAGCGTATTCGTCTCAAAGAACACCTGATTCCAGCCGAAGATATCGGCGCCCGCTGCGGCGCAGTCGGCGGCACAGTCAAAGCTGTGGACGTCGGTGTTGGCAAAACGGAAGCAGCCGGTGTCGGTGGAGGTGCCCACGTAGATGGCATCGGCCATCTTCTCATCCATCTGGATGTCCAGCTCACCGAGGATGTCCCAGATGATCTCCGCGCAGGAGGCGGACTGGGGATCCACAAGGGATTTGGGGGTAAATTCCCGGTTGCCGCCGTGGTGGTCGATCCGCAGATCCACGGAATTTCTCAGATAGCCGTGGGCCTTGGGGAGCATATGATCCTCTGCCACGTCCACCGCCACGAGGATGCAGCCCTCGGCGGGCTCCTTGACGGTCAGGCCCTCGAAAAGGGGCTCGAACTTGGGGGTAGTGTCGGGGTTGTGGAGGATCACGGCCTGCTTGCCCATGGCGCGCAGGCCCAGACAAAGGCCCACCGCGGAGCCCACGGTGTCGCCGTCGGGACGGCGGTGGGTCAGGATGCAGTAATTGTCGTTCCGATCCAGAAAATCGGCGACCTCAGCTCTCGTCAGAAACATCGTCTTTCTCTGCCCCCGTATCCAGTGAGTTGATCAGCGCCAGCATTCTCGCGCCGTAGGTGATGCTGTCGTCGAGCTCCCAGTCGAGCTCCGGCGTGTAGCGCAGGTTCAGTGCCCGGCCCAGCTCCCGGCGCAGATAGCCGCCGGCGGACTTCAGACCCTTGACGGCGTCCTTGGCCCGGGAAGCGTCCAGAAAGCTCACATAGACCTTGGCCCAGCGCAGATCGGGAGTGGTCTCCACCCGGGTAATGGAGATCATGGTGTCCTGAACCCGGGGATCCTTCAGATTACGGATGGCAGAGGAAAGCTCCTTCTGGATCTCCTCGTTGATCCGACCGATACGATTGGATGCCATATTTTTCCTCCTTTGTTGGATAGATATAAGATATTGGATATGAGATATTAGATACTCTTTATCTCAGAAATATCTCATATCTTGTATCTTACATCTCATATCTTCGGTATTTGTGAATTTTCGCCGCACCGCAGTTGCGGTGCGGCGAAAGAAATAATTAGCGCTTAACCTCTTGCATGGCGTAGCACTCAAAGACGTCGAATTCCTTGATATCGTTGTAGCCTGCGACGGTCATGCCGCACTCGTAGCCGGCGGTGACCTCCTTGGCCTGATCCTTGAAGCGCTGCAGAGAGCCGATCTCGCCCTCGTAGATGACGATGTTGTCGCGGAGCACGCGGACCTTGCCGTCCCGGGTGACCTTGCCGTCCTTGACCATACAGCCTGCGACGGTGCCGACAGCGGAGACCTTGTAGGTGACGCGGACTTCGGCGTGGCCGAGGACGACTTCCTCGAACTTGGGAGCCAGCATACCCTTCATGGCAGCCTCGATCTCGTCGATGGCATCGTAGATGACGCGGTAGAATCGCATATCCACGTTGGCACGGTGGCCGGAGGCCTGTGCAGCGGCATCGGGGCGGACGTTGAAGCCGACAATGATGGCACCGGAGGTGGAAGCCAGCAGCACGTCGGACTCGTTGATGGCGCCGACACCGGCGTGGATGACCTTGACGCGGACCTCCTCGTTGGAGATCTTCTCCAGAGAAGCCTTGACGGCCTCGGCGGAGCCCTGAACGTCAGCCTTGACGATCAGAGGCAGCTCCTTCATCTCACCCTCCTTCATCTTGGCAAAGAGGTTATCCAGCGTGACCTTCTGCATTGCCTTGGCTGCAGCGTCCTTCTGGGCCTGGCGGCGCTGCTCAACCAGCTCAC